>CAYUTM010000029.1:0-11948 GCA_964447755.1 uncultured Gammaproteobacteria bacterium | reverse complement strand
AAGCAGCTTTATCACATTAGTAATTGCCATAGTGATAGATTTACTCCTGGTACATTTTAGTCATTTATCAGGCAACGGAACCGAAGAAGCGTTCTACCTGCAATTTAATGGAACTCCTATCGACTTAAAAGGGTTGCTATTGGGAGGAATAATAATAAGCGTAACAGGCATACTTGATGATGTCACAACAGCCCAAACGGCTTCTGTCGAAGAAATTCACAATGCCAATAGAAAACTTACTTTTAAAGAATTATACCGAAGTGGTATTTCAATTGGTCAGGAACACATCGCCTCGCTAATCAATACATTGGTTCTCGCCTATGTTGGGGCATCTTTCCCACTTATTTTGTTATTTGCAACAAAAAATAATTTAACTTTATGGATGACTTTAAATAGCGGTTTTGTTTCAGAAGAAATTGTTCGTGTTGTTGTTGGAAGTAGCGCACTAATACTGGCTGTGCCCCTAAGCACTCTCTGCGCATCCTATTTTTTTGCAAAACAAAACATTCCAACCACCAAAGATTAACCATGACACTTCTTACACAAACCATAAAACTCTAACGAGTGTTGAAGCACTTTAAAATTACTTTTTTTAAGAATTTTTTTTTCTTGTCGCAACAAATCGTCCTTAAAACTAATATCTTCAATTACATCGCACTTCATACATACTAAATGATGGTGGTGATCATCTTTTTTAGATAATTCATATCGTTTCGTGCGTTCATTCAGGCGAATTTCGTGAACTAAGCGATACCGTACCAAAATATTCAACTGACGATAAACAGTTGTTTTGTTAGCTAACAGCTTTTTGGCTTTAAGTTTTTTTTGCATATCCAAAACAGATAGCGGTTTTTCTGCCTGAGACAAAATTTCAATAATCGCTCTTTTAACCACAGTAATACGATCGCCTTGTAAACGCAGAGTTTCTAACGCGCCATGTATTTGAACCATACATCTATTCTAGAGATAAAACTAAAACTCATTCTACCAAGCGCGCAGATTCTTGACAAATTTAGTCTGGCATAGTAGTGTTTCTTATTGCAACTGAGTTGCAATAAGAAGGAGCTGCCGTGAAAACATACTTTGTTCTTTTACTAACAATTCTTTGGTTTTCCTCACCATCCACCTCTTTTGCAAAAACAAGAAAAAAAATAATCCGTACTCACCTCCAACCCAAAAATGAGCCGGCTAAAGAAACACTTTTTCGATTCAATCTAGCACTTGATCTTAACGGATCAAAAACCGCAAATGATGCGGGGAGTGGTGACTTAGGAGCACATATTGGATTAAACATAAAACATGAACCAATAGAAATTACACTTTTTACTGGTATTGAACTTGCTTTAAGCGAACCAATAAATCCATATGGAAAGTCCGCTATAGCAGGTATTGAGTGTAGTTTTAATCTAATCGAACCCCTCCACTTTGTATTTCAATCAGCATTAGTTTGGAACTGGTTCAACCGAAGAGATTCTGTTGGAATACTCTGGTACCCAGATACTCAAATTCCACTTCAAGCTGGACTAGAAATCACCTTGCTTGAAAGAGAGCGCACTGAAATCGTGTTTGAAGTGTTGGCTGGAATTGCCCCTAAATGGTCTGCGGGAACATACGCAACCGCAGGCACTGGAACACTTGCTATCCATATCAATCTGTAACACAGCCGCATTATATGGTTTTCCCTATAAAACCCCATGCGGTTTTTCTATTTTTAAGATTGACAAACCTTGAGAAAAACCGTATCATGAACACACTTTTGGCAGGGTAGCTCAGTTGGTTAGAGCACGGGATTCATAACCCCGAGGTCGGGAGTTCGAATCTCCCCCCTGTCACACTCGTAAGCAATTTGTTAAAACAGATTGTTTATTTATTAATAAAGCATTCCAATAATACCCGTTTTTTTAGAAAAAATTTTTCTTACTATAAATTCTTCAAGCTGTTCTCATTAAACGTTGACACACTCTATTAAACAGTAGTACCATCACTAATCTCTCGAAACAGAAAAGTTCGAGAAAGAAAAACCTGGAGGGAAATTCATGAATACCCAAACTCAAATGATATTCATTGGTTTTTTGAAAACGTGCCAAAAAAAATATATTCATTTATTGGTGGCAAATACTGTCGTGGACGCAGCCAGTCAATTGAGAGAATTAACTAATAGTGATGAGGGCACGGTTATAGCACTGCGTCCACGCACACAAACAGAGCGTGACTGGATTGCACTGCTAATAAAAGCTCAAAAAGATGAGCCGACCCACTATGAAAGCCTCCTTTCCATGGTGCTAGATGCTTTGCTGAGCAACCAAACTCCAACACCGCCTCCTAAACATTAAAACTCAAAATTTCGTTCAAACCGCGCGCCTCACTCCTTTTGTGAGGTCTTTTAATTTAAGGTCATATTTTTTAACAAAAAGCTTGTCCAAACCCTACCTTGACAAAAGACTGTTTTTTTGGTACGGTATATAGTCTTTTTGGCTAAATTTAGTCAAAATTTAAGAGTAGAGTTATAACTAATCTTATTTTTTGGGTGAATTTACAAACCAAGGAGGCGCCATGAGCAGCATATCCCGAGATCCGTCCGTCACTAGTTTTTTTCAAGACCCAGTGCGTGGTGGAGTGAACGTGGGCTCCCTCGGCATTATCAGCCGATCGAGCCACGTTTCGGCATTGGTTGTGGAGGAGGATGGAAACTTCTCTGAGCTTAAACCAAAAAGCCTCACTCCGAGAAGGCCATTGCTCAGTGTGTTGGTGAATGCCGATATGTTCGGCGATGAATTTAACCACACACCATTTACTCAAAAAGTAGAGGTGCTGTTGGTCGTCATCACCTACCACCTCTATACGAGCAGTTTCAGCCCCACCATGGCGGAGGCACTGGCCCAGATCCCAGAGGAATACGTGGACGAAGCGGGTAACGTTCGAGAGATCGTGGCTTTCCGCACCATCCATGAATTCCCGCAGTCGTACACACAGAAGAAGGGCCGCACCTACCGGTGGGCGCGGACCGAGTACTACCGGCGGAAGAAGTAGCCAAAAAAAGGAGAAAGCAAAGTGTGGGAGATTATTGGGATCATTGTGACAGTTGTTCTCATGCGAGAGCTCGGCAACCACCTCGCTTTTCGTCGAGAACTCAGGAGGGCGCATATCAAGAAAGACCTGATCAACGCCTACCTAGTGGCCGATGTGCACCAAAGGCCGGTGTTGGCCCAAGCCCTCTTGGGCACCCTCACGCAGAAAGAAATTCGGCAGCTACCACCAGCGCCGAACACCAAAGAGGCTGCCGAGCACGAATAGCTCGGCTTCAGCCTCGATATTAAAAAAGGTCCGCTAACACCGAGGGACCGACAGCTGTATATCTAAATTTTTTGGATCTGCAGCTGTCCCTCGGCAAGCCACTTTGCTGAAAAAAATTGATACATCTTAAAAAGATCTCCCGTTGTAACGAGAGATCTTTTTTTATAAAATAGTTTCTAACTCTGTTTGTAAAGCGGGTGACCAATTAACTGTAAACGCAGTTTTAATTCGCTTATCACCCACACGTAAATATACAATTTTTTCTCCCGGCGCTTGGGTTAAAATTTCTTTAATTTTATCTGCCTTATTTTTTACATCCTCTGCACTTAAAACTATTTCAATTCCATCTAAAACTTCTTCTATCTTTTTTACAACGCTTTCTTTTTTTAATTCAACAGCAGAAGTATTTTTTGCAGCCGTTGAACGCGAACCTATCGACAACTGATTTACTAAACCTTGTACATTTTCTGGGGTAATAATATATCCTTTTTCTACAAACAACTTGTCATCCCCTTCTTCTTCTCCGGTTTTTCCAATCACACATACAGTTGCACCTTCTACCCATACTTCTTTGGTAGTTTCATACGTACGCGGAAAAACTAACAACTCTAAGCTACTAGTAGTATCTTGAATTTTTACAAACATCATGGCTTTGCCGCTACGGGTAATTTTCTTTTTAGTAGAATCTATTACACCACCCACAATTACCCAACTACTTTTACCACAAGCTGATAAATCTTTTATAGGCGTCAAACAACCTTCCATTACTTTTTGGAAAAAAGAAAACGGGTGAGCAGACACATACAAACCAAGTAATTCTTTTTCCCACTTTAATTTTTCATCTTCAGTTGCCTCTCTTGCCTTAACCATTCTTACTTTTGCATCAAGAGCTATGGATGTTCCTGAAAAAAGAGAATTTTGTTTTGAACCACTATGTTCATGAATTTGCTTGGTATAGTTAATAAAATTTTCCGTGTTCGCCAATAATACATTACGATCAAATCCGAACCCATCAAGCGCTCCGCATTTTGCCAAGCTTTCTAATGATTTTTTATTTAAATCTCGATCATGTATTCGAGACAATAAATCTTCGAGCGATAAAAACTTGCCACGCGCTTTTCGTTCTTGATAAATAACGTCAGCAATATGCTCTCCTAAGTTTTTAATGCCATTAAGCCCAAATCGAATATGCGGTTCTTCGCCGTTTTCTGGCGTAATCATTGCAAAATTCTTGAAGCTTTCATTAATGTTAGGTGGCAAAACTTTTACACCCATGCGCTCACATTCACTAATAATTTCTGGTACCTTATCAATATCTCCACTTTCTGCAATTAAAATTGCAGTCATGTATTGAATAGGAAAATTCGCTTTCAAGTAGGCTGTTTGATAAGCAACAACACCATAACTTGCGGCATGAGCTTTGTTAAAACCATATGCGGCAAACGGCTCAATAAGATGCCATAATTTTTCAATATTTTCTTGGGGAACTTTACCAAATTCTTTACATCCTTTAAAAAACTTCTCCTTTTGTTTCATCATTTCTTCAGGAATTTTTTTCCCCATGGCTTTGCGAAATTTGTCTGCTTCTTCCCAATTGTAACCACCCAAATTTATGGCAGTTAATAAAACATCATCCTGGTATACGATCAAACCCAAAGATTGATCTAAGTAATCCTTCATGCGAGGGTCTAAATATTCAATTGTTTCTGGATGATGCTTGCGTTTAATATAGTCTGGAATAGATTCCATAGGACCAGGCCTAAACAACGCTACCATGGCCATAATATCAAAAATAGTTGTCGGCTTTAATTCTTTTAAGTACCTGGTCATCCCCGACCCAGAAAGCTGAAACACACCGACTGTTTCTCCACGCGCCAACATTTCATACGTTTTTTTATCATCCCAGGGTAAACTATATATATCAATTTTTTGTCCGGTTGTTTTTTTTACAATTTCTACCGCATTTCCAAGAATCGAAAGATTGCGAATACCCAAAAAATCCATTTTGAGAATGCCCGCCGCTTCAACAGTATGAAACTCATACTGTGTAACAAGCTTGGTGCCACCCGTTTCAAACTGAATCGGAGTAAAATCGGTTAAAGGTGTTGGTGAAATAACAACACCGGCCGCATGAATTGAAGTATGTCTTGCACATCCCTCTACTTGTTTTGCTAAATCGATCAAACGATGAGCTTGTGGGTTTTTAGTATACAGCTCTTTTAAATCTGGTTCTAAGTCTAGTGCTTTTGAAATGGTCATCTGGAAGCCTTGAGCGCCAAAGGGAATAAGTTTGGAAACTTGATCACAAAATGAATATGAATAGCCAAGTGCCCTACCCACATCGCGAATAGCACCGCGTGCGGCCATGGTTCCAAAAGTAATGATTTGCGCAACCTTATCAACACCATACTTCTCCGTTACATATGCAATCATGTCGTCGCGGCGGTCGTCTGCGAAATCCGCATCAATATCGGGAGGGCTAGGACGAAAAGGGTTTAAAAAACGTTCGAAAGGTAACTTGAAATACAATGGATTAACAGTAGTAATACCAAGAGCATATGAAACAATTGAGCCGGCACCCGAGCCACGAGTTGTTTCCACAATATCATGCTCACGGGCGTATTTTACATAATCAGCTACAACCAAAAAATAAGGTGAATATCCTTTTTTGGCAATAATATCTAGCTCATAGTCTGCACGTATTCTTACCGCATCTGTAAACTCAATAAGAGTTGGTAACTTTTCATACACTTGTTTTTTTAAAAAAGTATCGGCTGTTTCCCCATCAGGCAAATCTAGATTAGGAAAATGCCACTTATTTAATTCCAAAGTTAATTCTACGCGCTCGGCAATTTTTACTGTATTTTCCAAGGCTTGTGGAACGTGCTTAAACCTTTTAATAATTTCACCTTCGGAAACAAATGAATAATCTACATTACTCATCGAAACGCGATTAGGATCTTCTAGAATACGCCCATCACGAATGCAGGTTAAAATATCTTGCGCCTCTGCATCATCTTGCTCTAAATAATGGGTATCACGCGTTACTACCATCGGAATACCCGTTTCTTGCGAGAGCTTAATCATTTCTCCGTTCAATTCCATTTGACCATCTTGACCCGGCAAATCTAGAAGTTCCAAATAAAAATTGTCTTTGCCAAACGTGCGCTCAAATTCAAGAGCAACCTGTTTGGCTTTAGCAAAGTTTTTTTCTTTATACAGAATTCGTGAAATTTCACCTTCAACGCACCCAGACAAAGCTACCAAACCTTCATGATATTGGGTAAGCAATTCTTTATCTACACGCGGCTTCACATGCAACCCCTCAGTACCCGCTAGCGAAACGAGTTTCATTAAATTTTTATACCCAACATAGTTTAATGCTAGCAAAACCAAATGATAGGGTTTTTCATCATGAGCATGCTTATCAAACCGACCGTTTGGAGCAACATACACTTCACATCCGAGAATGGGCTTTATTCCTTGCTTATGACATTCTTCATAAAATTCAATAGCCGCATACATATTTCCATGGTCCGTAAGTGCCAACGCCGAAAAACCACGTTCTTTAGCGGCTTTTACTAGCTCATCTATTTTGGGCAATGCATCAAGCAATGAATAGTGGCTATGTGTATGGAGGTGGACAAATTGAGACATATTGTATGAAGAGAGCCCCTATTTTACCTGAGCTTGTTTTGAAAATCAATTGATTTTAACAAAAAGCGTATTTGACAAATTTTATTCAAAATTATAGATTTCATTGTTGTTTGCCTAGCTTCAACTTACGCAAAGCGGAGAAAAGAAAACATGGTTCAAGTATCGCGACGGAATTTTGTTGACCAATTTTCACTCGCTTCAATTGGCACCCCACCAAGACTGTTCATTTGTCAAAAAAACGTGCGTATGTGCAATACTGTCATTGTGGATTTAACTACCCTGGAAAGAGTTGCCAAAAACCTACAGCTGGGTACAGATGTCATTGATGTGTTGAAAAAGGCGTTTAAATCAAGGCGCACCGCAATCGCTACACTTCGGGCGAAAAAAATATTAAGGAAAGCGGAAGCTACCAGCTCTGCTAGCCCGTAAAGCGCACTTCACACAACATTCCCTCGATCAAAAATTTTGATCGAGGATACAAAAAAACAACCTTCTGCAAAGAAGGTTGTTTTTTTACTCTAATTCATTTTATTTTCTAATTTTTTTAGTTATCTTTCTCATCCTGTCTGCTGTTGCTTCCACCGCTCGATCAACCGCGTCTTTAGCAACTTCTGCAAAACTACCAGCTTCATCATCATCTTCCGATGAACGATCATTTTTTTTCTTTCCTGTTCTTTTCATAAAACTACCCACACTACCAGTTACCATATTGAGCACATTTTGTACTCGTTCAATTTTTTCGCCAATGTTTTTAATTGCCTCCGAAAGACCTTGTAGACGAATACGAAATTCTTCTATAATTTTGCTCGTATCTTTAAAAATCTTCATCAAATAATAAAACATCCAGCAAATAAAAACCGTAACCCAAACAATACAAAATGAAATCACAATATTTAAAATATCTTTTGAAGATTGGAACATAAAAAATGATTAGAAGTTAGAAAATACTAAATACACAACTTCTTATTCATTATAGCACAGCTGAATATTTACGACTACTTTTAGGAGTCACGAAACTTTACTTTGAAGCGAAGAGTTAGTTGTTTCTTAATTTTTTCCGTCACCGCATCGATCTCGGTAGTTTGCAAAGTTTTGGTTTTATCAAGATAGGTAATGTGGTAAGCCATACTTTTCTCAGCTTTTCTTTCTTTATCGCGGTACACATCAAATAATTCTACCTTTTTTACCAACTCGTCTGCTTGTAGAATTACTTCTACAATTTCGGCATGAGTATATTTTTCATCAATCCAAAAAGCAACATCCCGCACCACTTCAGGGTACGTTGTAAGTGGTTCAAAAACTACGGATTTGAACAAATCTTTTTCAGCGAGCAAGGAAACATTTAACTCCATCACTGCCACTTGCTCTTCCATACCAGATTTTTCTGCCACGCTTGGGTGCAATTCATAGAGCACTCCAACTTCCATATTGTTGACCATCACTAGTGCCGAGCGAGTAGGGTGAAAAGAGGGTTCGATTTCAGAAGGTTGTTTTAAAGTAAATTCACATCCGCTCGTGCGTGAAATGTTTTCTAGCAAGAGGCGTAATTTTCGAAATGGTTCCGTATTTTTCTTTTCAGTGTAAAGTGCCGCAAAATACATATCTTGGCGCGGCAACAAAACATCACTCTGGGCTTTTTCTTTCATTCCCGGCTCTTCAATACGGTAAACCTTACCAATCTCAAATAGTTTCAAAACTGGTTGTTCATGAATAGCCTTAGCCGCGTTTTCTAATAAATTTATCGCCAGATTACGACGCAAATATGGTTTTTCTTTAGAAAGTGGGTTATCAAGTTCAAGGTAAGTGCTTAGATCATGGTTGAATGCCAAAATTTGCGAACTACTAACAAATGAATAATTATAAACCTCGCAAAAACCACCTTCGTAAACCGCAATGTCTTGGAGCAGCCTTTGCCATCGTTGAATGGGATTGGCTTGAGGAGCTGTAATAACCATTGCAGGAAGCGAACCTACTACCTGGTCATAGCCGTAAATCCGAACCACCTCTTCTACAATATCCTCGGCAATACGAATGTCTTTGCCACGCCAGGTTGGAACCTCGATATTCAAAACATCTTTTTTATCAACTACCACAAAACCCAAACGTTCCAAAATAGAAACGATTATTTTTTTGGAAATAACGATGCCCAACTTTTGCTCAAAAAGGGAGTATGGCACCGAAACAATATTCTTCTTCTGGACTGAGTTTCTTACATCTACAACCGTACTAACCACTCGAGCTTTAGGGCAAATTTCAAGCACTATTTCTACTACTTTATTAAGAGCTTGCTCGGTTAGTTGCTGATCCAAACCTTTCTCGAAACGAACCGAAGCGTCGGTGCGTAAGTGCAAACCAGATGAACTACGTCTAATGGATGAAGCTTCAAAACAAGCAGATTCTAAAATAATGGCTGTCGTCTTTTCCGAAATTGCACTTTCCGAACCCCCCATTATTCCAGCAACAGCCAAAGCTTTTTGATCATCAGCGATCACCATTACCTCTTGGGTTAAACTTTTTTCTGTTCCATCAAGCAGTTTAATTTTTTCACCTTCCCGCGCTTTTCGCACAATTATTTTTTTGGCATCAATGCTCCCACTAATTTTATCCGCATCAAAAGCATGAAGTGGTTGACCAAGATCAAACATCACATAATTTGTAGCGTCTACGATGTTGTTTACCGAATGAATACCAACAGTATTCAACGCTTGTACTAACCAAGCTGGCGAACTCTCAACACCCACTCCGGAAATTATTACACTCTGGTAACGCAAACATTCTTTGTTAGCATGTACTTCTACACTCAGTTCCCGCTCTTGTTTTAATTTTATGGTTTTTGTTTTGTAATCTAAGACCTGTCGATTGAAAAGCGCAGCAATTTCTCGGGCAATACCATAATGTCCCCACAAATCAGGTCGATTAGAGAGCGACTTGTTGTCGATTTCAAAAAATGTATCGTTTAATGATAGCGCTTCGGCCAGAGACGTTCCTGGTTTTGACTTCAGACTGCTCAAATCAAGAATTTCTTTTTCACTTTTTTTGGGAAACATGTCATTCAAACCAATTTCATCTGCTCCACAAATCATTCCGCGCGATTCTACCCCACGAATTACGGCTGGTTCTAAAGTGATCAACTCCCCTACTCCATGCCAGCGCACACGCGCACCAACTTTGGCAACCGCTACCAATAAGCCTTCTGCCACATTGCTACCACCACACACCAAAACCAACTTTTCGTTTCCCAAATCAACCGTGCACAAATTTAATTTATCAGCTTCTGGATGTTTTTCTACTTTAAGAATTTTACCAACAACAATATTATTTAGGTGTTCGCCCTGTTTTACAATTCCTTCAACCTCAACAGTACTCATCATCAATTTTTGAGCAACTTCCTCGGGCGTAGTAGAATCCGCCAATTTAATATATTTTTTAAGCCAATTAAAAGAGATTAGCATACTAAAACTGTTTCAGAAATTTTAAATTACCACTTTGCAGTAAACGCACATCATCAATTCCATACTTCAACATCGTTAACCGGGTAAAACCAAAACCAACAGCAAAACCTTGATACAAATTTGGATCAATTCCCCCTTCTTTTAGAACATTCGGATGAATCATGCCCGCACCGAGCACTTCGAGCCATCCTGTATTTTTGCACAATCTACAACCAACTCCTTTGCACAAAAAACAGGTTACTTCACCATTTACGCCCGGCTCAACAAATGGATAAAATTTGGGGCGCAAACGCACCTTTGTTTCCGGACCATACAAATGTTTTGCCGTGGCTTCGAGCATTCCTTTTAAATGTGAAAGATTAATATTTTTATCAATCACCACACCCTCTAGTTGATAAAAAGTATGTTCGTGACGAACATCGGTAGATTCATTGCGAAAACATTTTCCCGGAAAAATCGCCCTGAGCGGAGCGCCATGTTTTTGCATCGCCCGCACTTGCACTGAAGAAGTGTGTGTACGCATCACCCACGTGCCCGCCGAAGCTTTAGCAGAAGTTGGTGTATGATTTTTGATATAAAAAGTATCCTGCATATCACGTGCGGGATGATCTTCCGGAATATTCACCGCGGTAAAATTGTAATAGTCATTTTCAAGCTCTGGTCCGTCTGCAATCACAAAACCCATCGACGAAAAAAAGTCTTCGAGGTCGCGCATCAGCGTGGTAACGGGGTGAAAATGGCCGCGTTCCGGGGTTGGATAGGTGGGTTCGGTAAGATCAATTTTTTCTTCCTCCAACGCCTTTTGCCAGGCTTCGTTTTTAAAAGTTTCCTTTTGTTTTTTTAAAGTTGCTTCTAATTCTGTTTTAACGCGATTGGTGAGCTCACCAGCTTCTTTTTTTTCTTCCGCAGGCAAATCTTTGAGCTGTTTTACGAGATCGGTGAAAGCACCGTTTTTCCGACCCAGATATACAATTTCTACCGCATCAAACTCGGCCATGCTGGAAGATTTTTTAAAATCCTGAATAGCTTTTTCTTTGAGGTTGTTGAGTTGTTGAAGATATGTAGTCATAGCAAATAATTCAAACGAATACCATGTACAGAATATGACAGGTTAGCGAATTAGTCAATTAGAAAGATTGGTTCTAAATTTTTGGCAACGGTTTTTTCTTGCCTTTTACGTAGTGAATAGTTTGTATTGGTTGTGAGCGTTCATTTGTAAACTCTCCTTTTAAATGCACACCCTGCTTTTCATCAAAAATAGTATGAATACCGATCAGTACTGCATCTTCTAATGGAGCGGAAACCTCGGCTTTAAACCCTCTAGAAATTTCTTGACCAATCCCAAAATCTTTTCCAGTTGAACAAGAACATAAGAGAATACTAGGTAACTGTTTAAAAACTTTTCCGATTCTTTTTATTCCCCTTCCTTCCAAGTCAACTCTTTTAAACTTTCCACTGATACTTTTTTCGTCTGTAGAGAATTCTCTATTTTTTTCTTCAAAAAGAAATCTCTTAATTTTTTTAAAAAAATCCTCACGACCACTT
>CAYUTM010000028.1:2567-12171 GCA_964447755.1 uncultured Gammaproteobacteria bacterium | reverse complement strand
ATCAAGTATTGCGCGGACTCATCACATCCACAGACGACGACGGATTACAAAAAACGAAAGTTAATGAATTGTTTGACCGTGTTCTAAGCGCACTAAAAACAGACAAACCACTCAAAGAAATTATTCTGGCCCTCAATCCAAATGTCGCGGGTGAAACCACTATGCTCTATATTAAAAACGAACTAAAAAAAATACACCCCCCACTTGTGGTAACCCGCCTCGCACGGGGGCTTCCTATGGGTAGTGATATTGTATATGCAGACAACATAACTTTGGGAAGTGCTCTTAAAGCCAGAAACTAAAAAACCTCTGAAAAGAGGTTTTTTAGTTTAACTAGTGTGAGTTTTTTAGATAAATTTTACTTCAGTAAATCGTTGACGCTGACCGTGAACTTTGTGATATCGTACTTTATTTTTAAACTTCTCTACTCGTACGGTTGGGCTTTTCCCCTGCTTAATCACTTCGGCTTTTACCACAGCTCCTTCTACATATGGAGTTCCAAACTCAACAAATGTTCCTTCTTCATCTCCTGTCAAAAGAACTTTGTCAAAAGAAATTTTTTCACCTTCCACTGCAGTTAATTTTTCAACTTTGAGGGTATCTCCAGTTTTCACAATATACTGTTTACCACCCGTAGCTATAACAGCGAGCATATATAAATGACTTTAAATAAATGATAATTTTGTAAAAGTGTGTTTATGATAGCCTATATTAAAAAAACTGTCAATCTTAAGACTACATCAGGATTGAAAAGCCATTACTCCAAAATACCATCAAAAAACCTTGTAGCAAAGCCAAAGATAACAATAAAATATCGTTATAACGCTCTTTTTTGGTTAAAAAAGCACAGCTCAGGGCTAAAGGAAAAACCACAGATATATATCGTGGCATGCTGGTTAAACCAGAACTTAGCGGTATAAAAATTGAATAAATGGCAAAAACTACGTAAGAAAGTCGAATCTTTTTAAGAACAACGCCTAAAAGAACAAGGCTGGCTACAGTACTATGAACAGCAAAAAATATGTTTATATCTTTGCTAAAAAAATTGCGCACAAGCACAGCAATGGGGTTTACAGGGGCTCTCCCCCACGCACTTTGTACATGAATAAAAGCAAAAAAATCATCTGTTAAAAATTTGTTATATACAACAAATAAGCCAAAACCAATAATTGGACCAAGTAGTACCCCAACAATTTTATAACTTTTTTTTGAAAAATTATAACTATTGCTTAAAAAAAGATACTCCAAAGCAAGTGGCACTATAATAAAAATTCCTGGGGGTCTCGTAAGAGCAAGAAAAAAAGCACATAATGTTGTCCACAACCATTTCTGAAGCCGGAAGGTATAAAAACAAGCAAGTACTAAAAATAGGTAAACTGATTCGGAAAAAACCCCTGATAAAATAAACGCCGTTGGAAGCACGAATAGATATTTTACCGTTCGAATAGCAACATCTTCTTCATAATCAAGACGAACAAGCTTATATAATAAAAAAGTCGATCCAACAAAAAAAATGTTTGACACAATTAAGCCGGAAGTAAATTCGTTTCTTAAAACAAGTGAAAACAAAAAAATCAATGCCGGGTACACAGGAAAGAAGGCGTAATTAGCCTGACCAACAAGTCCGCTTTCTGTCTGAAGATGAGCTGAATATCCATGTTTAGCAATTGAAATATACCAACCCGTATCCCAGACCCCCCACACATCCAATGCCTTAACACTTGAGTAATGCCACACATTTTCTTTTCCATGAAAAGGATCGAGTAAAATTTCTGATCCTATACCAATACAAGTAAGGATCAACCTAGATACTAAAAAAAGAATTATAAAATATCTCCAAGGAGAAACACGCTGATCAAGCCAGTCAGCAGTGTTAAAAAAGATTGTTTTTATTTTATAAAAAAACCCAAGCACACGAAAATACGCTTTATTTAACCAAAAGAAGCTTGTTCACATTTTTACATTGAGCGGGTAATGGGAATCGAACCCATAGCTTATCCTTGGGAAGGACATATATTACCACTATACTATACCCGCATAAACACCAGTTTTTCTGGTGTTTATTTTATTGCTTATTTATTAAAAGGATCATGAACTTTGCCAAACATTTTGACTGACGCTTGTTCGAGCTGCTCATTTACATATCGTTCCATTCCGGGGAATAAAAATAAAATATGTTGAGCCTTTACCTGTTCTGTTGGAACTAATTTGCCCTTAGCATTTTTAATTTTTTCCACTCTTTTTTCGTTAACTTTTAAAATATGATAGCCGTATTCTGACTGAACTAGTTCTGAAGATAACTCCCCTTTCTTTAAAGAGAAAGCTACTGTTTCAACTTCAGGAGGAATTTGTCCTTTGGCAAACCATCCCAAATCACCACCTTGTGCAGAAGTACCGTCCTCACCATATTTTTTAGCCATTTCTTCAAAAGAAGCTCCTTTTTTAATTTGATCCAGAACATCCTCGGCAAGTTTTTTGCTTGTTTTATTTTGCAAAATATAAGGAACCATTATCTTTTCCTCAAACGTCTTCATATCCCAACCATAACGCTTACTAATTTCTTGTTGCTCTTCTGATTCAGAAGAAAACTGCTTTAACATTTGAGTTTTCAAATCTTGCCTATCCTTGTCCTCAACCAATACTCCATATTTGTTTGCAGTATCTTTTAAAACAATGTTTCCAGCTAAGCGAAGCAAAACCTGATCTGAAATCTGCTCATTGGTTAAAGTAGGTGTTTGTTTATTCTTCGCACTATCATACGCAATCATAAGCTTAAGCGCTTGCATATCTGAAACATATTCTGAATAGGAAACACTCGTGCCGTTAACACGTACAATAGGTAATCTTAAAATTTTAGCTACGGTTGTGCTAAAACGATCCTGCGAGCCATAAGCATACACTCGATATGTTCCCACTCCAAAAGCTACGAGAATAACCAAAAGCAAAGCTCCTCCTATACCCCAAAAAAACATTTTTTTATTCTTTTCAACAGTTGGTGATGGTTTTTGCACATCGGCCTCCTGTCGCACATCTTGATTCTCTTGCATAGATTGTTCCATACTAAATAAATTATACAAAAATTAATTATGAAAAAAATACATCCACCAACGTTGTGGATTCGAAAGTTTTTTTTGTTCTACCACACCATCATTATTCTGTCCATCTAAGGACACTTTTGCTGTTGAGCTCAAGTATACCATATGCTCACCGGATTTTAACAGATTAAGTTCAAGTCGAGCTTTTCGGTCTAAAAAATCTTCTGAATCTACATAATTTAATAGCTCTATTGTCTTATTTTTCTCTGATTCCAATATCCGCGCACGTTCTTCAAACTGCTCAATCTCCTTTTGTAAAGAATAGTGATATAACAAGCTTCGCCCTGCAGCATATGCAACCAAGATCAACAGAATAATATTTAAGATTAAAAACCATCCAGAATAAAAAACATTTCTCCAGCTTAATTGATCAGATTTTCTACGACGCATAAAAACTATACATCAAGCAAACTTTACTAATTCCTCACGCGCAACCTTACGATCATCCCAGGGGATTTTTTGACCATTTGCAACAACAATACAAGGTTCGGTTCCTTTGGCTGTAATAGCAACTATATCTCCTTTTTGAGCCAGACTCAAGGCTTGTCTGATTCCTTCTCGACGATCGATAATCGTAAACAGACTTTGATTTTCTACTTTTCCAGATTTCTTAACTCCTTCGGCCAGCATTTGAGCAATTTCATTCGGGTTTTCATCAAAAGGGTTAACATCACTAATTACTACAAAATCACAGAGCTTGCCTGCAATTTCGCCCATTTTAAAACGTTTACTTTTGTCTCTACCACCACCATCTGAGCCAATAACAGCGATTACTTTACCATGGTGCGGCCCAACTCTTTTTCGAAGCGTTTCAAATAGCGCCTGCAAACTCATTGGTTCATGAGCATAATCAACAATAACATCAAAATTTTGACCAGCCGAAATAAACTCCATGCGACCTTCAACTTTTGTAACACTTTTTAAACCTAGCGCTATTTGCTTAGAATTTAAACCTTGTGAAAACCCAACAGATATCGCAGCCAAAGCATTATACACATTAAAATCTCCCACCAAATCTAATTGATAATTTTCGTCGTTTACAACAAATTCACTTCCTGCAGGGTTAGAACTCATTATTTTGCCTGCAATTATTTTTTCTTCAGTAAGATTATTTTTTAAAGAATATTTCCATTTTTCATCAGCATTAAACGAAAAATAATAAGACGAATTTTCATCATCTGCATTTACTACAATTATTTTGGGTATTTTATTTCCAAACAGAGTTTTATTTTTTTCTTTACTTAGGCCAGCAAATATTTTTCCTTTATCTCGTCTTAAGTTTTCAAAACCACCATGGCGCTCGGAGTGCTCGGTTCCTAAATTTGTAAAAACTGAAATATCATAGCTGAGTCCATAATGTCGATATTGCAAAATACCTTCTGATGAAGTTTCAACCACTGCATATTTACATCCGGCTCTTACCATCTCTTTAAGCATTTTTTGCACTTGTCCACGGCCCAACATGGTCATTTTTTTGTCATTGAGCCAACGTTTTTCACCAACTTGAAACTCAACAGTTGAAAGTAAACCAACTTTATATCCACCAGCTTCCAATACAGACGCAATTAAGCGACAGGTTGTAGACTTGCCTTTCGTGCCAGTTACGCCCACCACTATCAGTTTACGAGCTGGTCGACCATAATACCAACAGGCAAACCAGGCAAAGAAAAAATGAATGAATGTTTTTATTTTTTGAGATATGCTATTCATAATTACAAATCACACTACCTCCAAAATATTTATTATCTCAAACTAACCTCATAAACAACCTGCTGCAATTTTTGAAGAGCCTGCTTGGCTTGGTCAAATTTTTGGCGGTTGTAACCTGTTAAGTTCATGTCCACCATCTCATGGACAATCTCTTCTGCCATGTCGTAACATTTTTTAACTATATCGAATTTGCGCTCTGTAGCAGATTTTATAGCATAACGAAGAAGTTCCCCCGGCACATCGGCCAAACCACCAATATAGGTATCAGAATCTACTTTGATTTCTTTGCATTCTCCAATAGGTTTACCAGAAATGGCCATGCTAAAAAGGCGGGCTTCTACAAATTCCTCAAGAGAAGCTTTGTAAGATCCTTCGTCGAAAATACCGTCTACTTTTTCATGTTTTTTGTGTAAATTTACCAATATTTTTTCCGCTTGCTCGAGAGAAGCAGTGGCTTCTTTGGCATCGTCACGCTGAAGGGCAAAAATGGCACGTTTGGCCAAATGTTGGGCATCTCCACACTCTTTGATTACCTCACGCCTTTTTTCGGCATAAATTAGTAAATCATGGCGGATTTTTTGAACAAATTTCTTGTCTAACATAGGTTTTATTTTAGATTAAAATGTTATCCACTAGCGTAGCTTAGCCACTCTCTTGATTTTTATGTAGGCTTAGTATATCATTTGCTATGTCAAAAGTCTATCAAGTTTCTAAAGCCCAAACAGCCCCAAATCAGACTCTCAAAATCAGCTTTATTGACTTAATAGACTTTTGACTTTACAAACCGATTTTTGGGTCGGTAGCTCAGCTGGTAGAGCAGATCCCTTTTAAGGATAAGGTCCCGGGTTCGAACCCCGGCCGACCCACAAAAAAACAGCGCTGAAAAGTGCTGTTTTTTGATTACCTAAACAGTCTAAACTAATATGCTGCTGAGGTAAAACGGTTAAATAGTCAAAACCATCTCGCAAAGCTACTCACCAAAGAACTAAAAAATTATTTCTTTTGACCTGTATTGGCACCCACAAGAATGGTCACAATTCTTCTCTGATACTAAGTGCATGAACCACCCTCCATGGTAAGAGTAATCATTTCTTTTTTCCAACTACGGTGTGGTAAATAAAAAGCGATCACTATCCCAATCCTGTATCTCCTCTGAATTCTTTTATCTTCCCAACTCATCCATCCAGGGATAACACGATTATACCAATCCAATTGTAGGGCAAGATGAGTATCTTACAACATTCCCACTAATTAATCAGGACTGCTTGCCATGTAGATATATTTCTATTTAAGAGAAAACAAAAACCAGGCGCCACCTTTATTGCTAAATATTTTTAGAAACAAAGGTGATGAGCGCCTGGTTTTTATTTAGGCACGTCACCACAAGTATGGAATAACTAGCCGCGAAGAATCTCGACCAACGCTTCTTGATTGGTCCGAGTTGCGTGTCGAAACATTGTGCCATGCTTAGCAGCTAAATGTTTCGCTCTATAGTAAGCCACGTGACTGGTGCGAGTTGTGTCATAAACAACAATGTCACCAGGACGTATTGCGGCAAACTTTGCAGGTCTAGCGTCCACATGGATTTCATGAAGTGGAACGCCGAACTCCTGACTTAAAAAAGAAACAACTTCGGGATTAAGCCCAACAGAAATAAGAACTATTCTCTGGAATTCCAACGGGGAATTTACTTCAGTTTGCGCCACAGGTTCAGCCGGAGCAACTAACGGACTCAAAACATCTCTCAGGCAGAGGTAGGGGTTACCATCTGGAGAAAGTTCATTAAGCGCATCCATAACCTGGCTAGCATCATGCGCCAACCTCTCCACTAGCTGTTGCCTCAAATGTCCTTGACCCAGCAACACTGCTTCAAATCGAGAGCCTCGAAGAGCGCTTAAAACAGCATCCAGATCTTCAACGATCTTGGCAGGTAGCTCGGCCACCTCAGTGGCAAAACCATATCGCATCATCAGATCAAACGAAGCTAATTTCTTCAGCGGATGCTCTTCGGCAACAGCCTCAGGTTCAATGTCTGTCGCTATGCGACTAAACATAGCCTGACTGTCTAATTCACGAAGTAGAACTCCAACCCACCTGTCAGTGTGTCTTCTTAAATTACCCACAAACATTTCCAACGCTTCAGTGCCACAACTCTTGAGGTACCGAAGTGTCGCAAGCTGTTTGTATGGCTCTTCAGTGGTTGCAAACGCTATATAGTGGCGCAATGCTTTAGTACCGTTTTCCACGTCATCCAAAAGAGAAATCATAGTTTCAGCCTCTTCACCACAACAAAAATACAAGGCGTTTTCCACAAGCAGACGAACAGCCTCTCGGCGCCTATTCTGACCGTGAATCATTTCAGATATATTGGTCTGGCCGACGCTATAGTCACCATAGTTAAGAAGAAAATGGATGCATTGTTCTGGGGTGCAACCACTTTGCCGCAGTACGTTATATGTAGACAAAAATCTTGGCTGCTCCCCACACCGCTCCAACAGCAAAATCCCGGCTTCTTCAGAAGAAGAAATTATTTCGAGAGCAGTGGCAAAAATCGCTTGACCAGTACCAATTTGCTCAAGCAAAACGAGAATTATATCATCACCCCACTTCTTCTCTCTGAGCTTGTCAAATATCCTGCAGACTGATTCTCCTCCGTTTAGCTTATTTATTCGACCAGCAAGATATTTCAACCTTTTTAGAACCCTCAGGGTCTGGCAGGAGTAGCTCTGGAGCCGCCTTAAGTACACGATGAAGATGTATGTAGCCATTGGGTTCCACTTTTGCTAAAATCACCAAAAGAGGAAGCCTGCTATTCGGATCGGTATTTTTCTCGTATTCAAGACAGATTTTCCCAAAGTTATCAACCATGATTTCATAGACTTTTCGAAGGAAAAATAGTGCAGCACTTATATTAACCTCCCCCATCATATCACCAATGTCTCGATAAAAATCCATTGGTATGCCTAATTGCCAGCGTTGAATTCCATCAAATCGACTTGTGATCATGGATGTAAAGACACTAACGATAGTGTTAAAATTAGACACTTCATCCATTTCACCTTCATCAGGACCAGACAAATCTTTATCAACAATCTGCTCCAATTTTTTGTCTGCTGCTCTCTCTGCTTGATTTTGAGCAATAAACTCACTTCGCCTGGCTTCACAAGCTTCAACCAACCTATTATTTAAATCATCAAAACTAGCAATCAGTCTACCCATAGGTGATGCTTCTAGGGCAGCAGCACGCTTATCGAAAGTTCTCAAGAAACCCAACAGATCTCGGGTTAGGCGAAAAACCATCTGCTCGATCCCAATTTTTGCTACTTCTTGTGCTTTTCTAGGCGGAATTAAACCATGCGCCAAAGAAAACAAATCATCTAGACAATTGCCTTCTCCTCTTTCTAAGTCCGAAGCAAAATCTAAAAAATTTCTGGCTTCCTTTATTTTCGCTGGGGTAACCTCCAAACCAAGAGCAGCCAAAAATGTTTCACACTCAAGACGACAGTGTTGGCGCGTTGTTTCACCAAACAACTGCTCTCTACGATTATCTACTCTAATTGCCTGCAACTTAAGTTTGGATTCAGCAATCTTCTGCTGACGCACTCGAACTTTACGATCGTTCTTTTTCTGATCTTTTCTCTTGTTGTTAGCCATTGTAGTATCTCCTCTCTCCTTTTTTGTATAAAGGAGTAGTTATAATCTTTACTACAAAAATTACACTTACTCCCTCAACAATAAAAAAGGAGAGTACTATTACGATTTGTTGTAAATGAACTTGTAGAGGTTACTACAAAACTTTAAATACGTCAAGAATTAACCACCGATTGTATGATTAATAACGTAATAAAGGTCGAGGTGTTTAGCTAATTTTGGCTAAACAGTTTATAAATTCTTTAAATTGATTTTAAAAGCCAAGCATAGGCATTTTGACCAAGATTCTGAAACAATATGATCTTCACTTGGTATCTTTTAAAATTTTTAAAGATGGTATTGAGAATACTTCGGTACTTATTTCTACTAATTTAGGAAAATTTGTTTTAAGAATATACCAAAAAAATAGAAAAAAATCGAGATTATTGAGCAAGAGTTGCGGTTAATGGATTTTTTAAGACAAAATGATATTCCTATTCCCCAAATCCTAGCTAATATACACGGCAGACACATAACAATTTTTCCTTATCAAAACCATAGTTGGAACTGCATCATGATGGAATTTAGCCAAGGCACTCATCCCAAAAAATATTCAAAAAGATTTATCCAAGAGTTGGCTATCACACAAGCAAAAATGCACGTTCTAGGAAAACAATTTGCTAAGAAAGAAAAGAATAAAAATCCAATGTGGAAATTTTTGAAAGAAGGTTATTTTGCATCTAAAATTAAAATCGAGACAATTAAAAAGCAAAAAGTGAAAAATATTTTAGAGCGTACTAAAAATTTTGCCGTACAGTTACCCAACGGACTTCCTCAGGGTTATAACCATCTTGATATTACACACGACAACATCCTGGTTAAAAATAATCATCTTTCAGCAATACTTGATTTCGACGATGCTTGTTACTCACCAATGGTGGTGTGTTTGGGGTATGTTTTATGGGATGTTTTATATATTACAGGCAAACCTTCCAATTTATTAACGTACCTATCAGCATATCAGCGCCACCGAAAGTTGACTAAAAAAGAAATAGCTGTTTTAAATAGCGTGCTTCATTTTAGAAACTATGTTATTGGTGCAATGGAAATACTATTTTGGGGAGAACACGGTAAACATGTAGAGACTTTTTTGAAATTTGAGAAGATTA
>CAYUTM010000028.1:0-2557 GCA_964447755.1 uncultured Gammaproteobacteria bacterium | reverse complement strand
TTTTGAAGAAAATTGATTATCCAAATCGAATTTCAATAGTTTTATACTCCTGATTTCGAGGATAAACCATAAAATGCAAATGTGGACACTCGCTCCACCCAGTACCACCAACTTCACCAATAACTTGCCCCGCCTTTACCTTATCAGCAACTTTTACTTTGGCAGATTGAAACCGTAAATGTTCGTATTCAGACACCTCGTCGTTCGCATGTAAAACTTCAATATAATTACCATCCTTCTCAAATTTTTTTCAAGCCCACCGGTGTTTGAATCATTCTTTATCCCAATTACCACACCATCAAGAGCGGCCAAAACTTCTGTTCCTTCTGGCGCATCATAATCGATGGAATATATAAGATCACCAACATGAGCAATACCGTCTTTAGCAACTTTTGTTATTTTGTTTAAATCAATAGGTTGTTGGTAGGTATTTTTTGTTTTCACACCGCTTTTTTCAAATAATTCAAATAAAAATACGCCTTTAAAATTAAAACCGATGTTTGGCCATGGGTAATTTTACTATTCATCACCATTTCTACCGCCTGCTCCAAAGGCATTACTATGGGAGTAATAATCTCTGTAGAATCCTGATTTGTGTGAGTCGATGTTAATTTTTTGGCTAGAAATAAATTGGCTGGTGATAATACCACACTAGTAAAAGGATTCATTTTCCCCAATTCAACCCATTCTTCTGCCACAAAACCCAATTCTTCCTCTAATTCTCTTTTTGCCGCATCCAAAGCTGTCTCCCCTTCTTCAATACCTCCACTTACCACTTCTACACTATCCTCACCAATTGCATAGCGAAACTCTTTGGTTAAATATACATTGCCATTTTCATCAATTGGCAAAACAGAAGCTCCGGGCACCATTTCTACCACACCAAAAATTCCAGGTTTACCATCGGGCCGAATTACTTCATCTTCTCGCACACTAAGCCAAGGATTTTTGTATTTGATAGTAGTGTTGGAGATTTTCCAAGGGCCATGAGTTTTCATAAGCTGATTTTATATCAAGAATAAAGTGAGTGTAGCTTTATTTTAATTTTTATACAAGATTTATAAATTTAACTAAAAACCAGCCTACTCCTGAGGCTGGTTTTTATTTTCAGCCGAACGCAATCTATGTTATTGTTCGGCTTTTTTGTCTCACTTTTTTTCGTTTTTGTGCAAAATTGCAAACCATAAAAGATGGTTTGAATAATAGACAAAAACGATCAATGCAATGACCAATGCTAAAATTTTCTTATCTGGATCACTCGGAAGATGCATTGCCACAAAACTTACGAACACCAACAGCTCAAGCAAAAAGAAAACGATCACAACTCCCTTTTTGGTTTTAACACAGCTAAGAAAAGCAATGACCCCGAAAGCTGTCTCTGCAAAAATCAACGGAAAATTTATCGCAAAAGCGAGGATTAACGCCACACCTAAACGAACGATTGAACCATCTTCCATAATTCTTTTACCTAAAAAAATTTCTGGTAAAAGACAGTAATCAATACTTGGAGCCATCAACAAACTAACAAACAAAACAGAGAGAAAGGCAAAAAAAACTATAAAAAAGATTTTCGTTCTTGGGTATTTCAAGCTCGTCATGGTAGCTCCTTCTCTATTCTTTACTATATAGAATAGATAGGATAGTCTAACAGCAAATTACATATTTTGTCTACGACAATTAGAAATTACAAAAAATGTTATAATTGAATAAATAATTTAAAATATGAAAAAAAGTAAAAACATTCAAACTGTGCTATCGATTTTAAAAGATGAAGTAAGCGGGAACGTTAAAAATGCTCTTAAAAAAATGACCGCCGACTACACTATGACTTGGGTTTATACTGGAATTCGTGACAAAAAAATGTTTCCAACAACAAAAATAAATATAAAGAAGGAGTTGGAGGAAGTTTATCCAATAAAAGGACGTGAATATGATATAAAAAATATTGCCGAAGGTGATGGAGTAGTGATGGTTGAGCTTGTTGAAAGCTATCCTGATTCAGAAACAAAGAAAGTTTTTAGAACACCTTTGGTTTTGGTATTAGAAATTAAAAATGGAAAAATAAGAACCGGCAGGCACTATCTTGATCCTAGGTTATCCGAAAAATTCCTAAGCAAAGCAAAAATAAAAAAAGCGTTTAAAAATAGTCGGGGGTCTATAAAAATAATTAAGTGAAACGACATGCATACAAAAAATATCCAAACAGCTATTCTCAAGGTTAAAGCCCTAGAAAACCACGCGAACTACGTGGGTGCGTTTGTTTTTGGCTCAGTTGCCAGAAATGAAATTACCGATGAGAGTGATTTGGATGTCAACGTCATTATCAAAGAAGATAATCCACACATGGATATTCTTCACCCCATTATCGAAGGAATAAAATTAGACCTATCTTTTTGTTCGCTAGAACAGATAAAAAAACAGCACGATAAAGAGTTGCAACGAATCCCCGCCCGCATACCAATGATCGCCGAATCGATTATTTTGTTTGATAAACACGGCTTATTACACGAAACAAAACAATACTACCAATCAATACAAGCACCAAAATTTAAGCCAC
>CAYUTM010000027.1:2500-12322 GCA_964447755.1 uncultured Gammaproteobacteria bacterium | reverse complement strand
TAGTAGAAGCTTTAAAAAAATTAAAACATGAATATCGAGAGGTGATTACGCTTAGATTTATTGATGGTCTTAAGATGGAAGAAATAGCCGCAATTACTGGAAAAAAATCTTTGGCGATTCGTGTGACTCTTCATAGAGCTTTAAAAAAATTAAAAGACATTTTAAAACAGTCTTCATTATAACAAGGTATCAACCTATTTGATTTATGTCGAAGTATATTATTCGACAACTCAATTCACTTAAAAATGGTCTTGTAAACCCCCGAGAAGAATGGGTAGAAAAGAACCGTTCTCTTTTGTTTTCTCAAATCAGCAATACTTTGCCAGAAAAAGATTTTTCAGTTCATGCTAAAACTTCTATTTTTAAACAAATATTTCTAGTTATAAGTGCTGCTTTTGATGTAAAAATGTTTCGCATGGTATTTAAGCCGGCGCTTTTTGTGTTGGTTATTGCTATTGTTCTTCCATCGTTTTGGATTGCCACAGGTTTTGCTGCGTACGATGCCTTGCCGGGTGATACATTATATGGAGCTAAAATTGTTGCTGAACAAACCCATTTAGCATACGCGTCTTTTGTGGGTGATGCGGGTAAAGAAATTCAGCTTCATATGGAGTTTGCTAATCGCCGAGCAAATGAAGTGCGTCGAGTAATTAACGATCCTTTAAAAAAAGACCAGGCTCAGCAAACCGTTTTAAATCTTAAAATGGAATTAGATGGAGCTAATCAAAAATTATCTCAAATCAAACAGTCGTCTACACAGGAACGTTTAACTGTGCAGATTGCTAAGGATGTTCAAAAAAATTCTGGTACCATTAAGCAGGCTTTACAAGAAGTTAAAGAAAGTTTGCAAGTAAGTAGTAGTACGGTAGATAAAAATTTATCTCAAGAAGTTGTGTCGGCAAAAAGCTTGGTTAAGGATACAGATGTTCATGCTGTAGAAGTAGCTCTTGTTTCACATGTCGCCAATAGTAACGCTCTTACCGATCAAGATATAACAAATTTGGTAGATACCAGTTTGTTGGCTTCCAAAGAAGAGGTGAGTAGCTCAGAAAAAGGTGTGGAACAGGTAAAGACAATTATGGCTGGGGTTAAAAAAGAAATTGCCGATAATTCCAAAAGAATGTATGATGTTTTATCAACCAGTACAAAAGAGCTCAATTTAAAAATCGATTCTATTACAAAAGATACCGCAGATGCTGTTGAAAAAAGCAAGGCAGCTTCTTTGGATGTTGATAAAAAATTAACCGAGGTAAAAGAGTTTCTTAATAACGGTAATTTAACCGAAGCTGTCGGAAAACTTAAAGAAGTTTCGGATGCTACTAAGCAGGTAGAAAACATTTCGGATGCAACCTTGCAAAAAGCCCAGACAATTCTTCCTGTGGTTCAAGTAATAAAAATGAAAGATCGTGTGCCAAATGCTGCTAGCTCCACCATTATTTTTACTTCCGTCTCAACAAGTATAGTAATTAGTGTAAGCACAACGGGTGCGGTTTTTTCAACAACATCTTTAAATAGCATCACCATTCCTTTGGTAACAAGCTCCTCACCTTCGTCGTCGAGACTTGTAATCCCATCTTCTTCTGCTAATATAAAACCATAACGTACTTTATCAGCTGTTCTCTTTCCCTCAATACATATTTGCGCCAAGTATTCATCGAGGGAGAGAGAACACAAAATTTTTAGATCAGTTAGTGTTTAAAAGTCGAAAACTCATGAGAGTTTACCTAACTTAATTGTGTGAGTTGCGCCATTCGTGACTCAAAGTCTGATTTTGCTCACCGTATTATTATGGTGAGAAGGTCAGATATTAAAACTAACTTAATTATGAATAATAAATTTGGAAGAAAAGTGTTAAATGGAGTAGTAATGTTCTCCATGGTGCTTTCTCTTGCTCCAGTTTTTTCTGGAAATAATGTTGCTCAAGCTGCAACAACAATGTCTTGTGCAAACGTTAAACCAGGTATGTTCCTCAAAGTAGAAGGTAAATCTGCTATCTTTGGTATTGGAGCTGCTGGGCAAATCCGTTATTGGGGAGAAGGTTATATGGCAAAATCTTGGTTCAATGCATATAAAGATATGAACTATCAATATGTTAACCAAGATTGTATTAACTCATTACCACAACCTAAAATGGTACCAATGGGCATTAACGTAGGCCCTGGAACACAGGTTGTAAAATACGATGAGTTTGATCAATTATATGTTGTGTTACCTGGTAATGCTGTAGCTCCTGTTTCAATGGATGTTGCAAAAGCATTATATGGAACAAATTTTGTAGCACAAAAAGTTTCTTTACGTGATTGGCCAAATTTGGCTGTATGTAAGAAATCTGAAATTACTGAAAAACTTCCTCAAGCTGGTCAGGTGATCAGTGTTGGTTCAGTTTATTACTATGTAAATTACGGTAAAGTACTTAGTGAAATTACTGCAAATGGAATGAGTGCTAATCATAAACTCATGAACTTTGTTCGTGTTTGGCCTACTTCTGTTTTAGCAAGTTTCACAATGGGATCAAAAATTGATGGTTACGTAGCTTCAATTGGTGATGTTCACCAAGAAGGCTGGGACTGCCAAGCAAGCCCATCAATGGGTACTTGGGCACAGCCAACTGGCGGTGTTCAAACTCCTCCAACTCCATCTGCAGCTGGAAGCTTACAAGTTACACTTGCAAGTGCAAACCCAGCTAACAATGGAAACAATATCGTAGTTGGTACTACTGCTTTAGCAAAAGTTATGGACATTAACTTTGCTGCTGGCGGAAGCGATGTTGTAGTAAATGGAGTAAAATTAGTTCGAAGTGGTTTAAGTGTTGATTCTGATGTATCTAATGTTTACTTGATGGACGGTAATACCGTTTTAGCAAGTAACTTAGGAATTAGTAACGGAATGGTAAACTTTAGCAACACTGTTGGAAGTGGATTGTTTAAAGTTTCAGCTAATTCAAGTAGAAGAATCACCGTTGCTGTTACAATGAACAGTTCAGCAGACGGAAGAACTGTTGGTTTCAGCTTACCTGATGCAAACTCAGTAATGAGTAGCGCAGCTTCAGTAAGTGGTTCTTACCCACTAGTAAGTCAGACTTATCAAGGAACTTCACTAGCTTCTAATGCAGGTGGATTGCAAATTACCAACTCTTCAGCTGGTACTGCTTCTCCTGGTATTACAATGAATTCTGGTCAGAAAAATGTTCTTGTTGGTCAATTCACTATCTTGGGACAAAACCAACCAGTAGAATTACTTTCTATCAAATTAACTAACATTGGCTCAGTTAATCCTACTGATCTTGCAAATATTAAATTGGTAAGTGGTGGTCAGACTATCGCTACAGCCTCTACTCTTAGTGGAAATGTTGCAGCATTTGATTTGTCAAATGCTCCATTGCAATTAAGTGCTGGTCAAAGCATGTCTGTTATGGTGTACACTGATATTTTAGGAACACCAAATCGTTACTTCCAATTAACAGTGCAAAACAGTTATGACGTTATTGCTCGAGATAAAGTGTTCAATTCAAACATTTTGCCAACTTTAAACACTGGCAGCTTCCCATTGTCTTTATCTTACGTAAGCGTTAGTGCTGGTAACTTAACTGTAAACCGAAGTACTAGTTCACCTTCAGTAAACGTATTACCTGGTGGAACTAACCAAACTCTTGCTAAATTCGATTTCACTGCTAATGGTGAGCCTGTTACTTTGACAGGTGTAACTGTTGCATTAAGTGGTTCAATGAACTCTTCTAGTGTTATCACCAATCTTAAATTGATTGATGATCTTGGCACTCAGATTGGAGCAACTCAAAGTACACTTAGTGGAAACGTAACTATTCCAGCAAGTGGTGGAACCCTCAACTATTACATTGAGGCAAACAAAACTAGAACTATTTCAGTTATTGCTGATTTAAGTTCTTCTGCTACTGGAACAATCGCTGCTGCTTTACAAAGCATGACAGCACAGGGATTCACTTCAAAAGCTACTATCTCTGTAAGTAACCAAACAGGAAATACTTTGACAGCAAATTCTACCATTTTAACTGTTAGTGCAGTTGGTGGTCCATACAATGTGGTTGCTGGTCAACAGAATGTACAAATTGGATCGTTCAGCTTAACTGCTGGTTCTGGATCTGACGTAATGCTAACCAACTTACCATTATTGGTAAACACTGGTTCTGCTGCAGCTTTCCAGAATTTGGTAGTTCGAACATCTGAGGGAACGCAAGTAGGAAACATTGTAAACAGTCTTACTGATGGAACAACTTATAACTTTAGTGCTGCACAGCCAATCAAAATTCCAGCTGGTGGTTCTATCGTTCTTAATGTGTTTGCTTCAGTTGCTACTGCCGGTAGTTATTCTTTGGCTGCTCCAGTTAGTATTCCGAAAGCAAGTTTATCTGCTACTGTAGTTAGTACAAACCAAGCTGTTTCTCTTTCTGGAACTGCTGCTGGTGCCAATGCTCAGGTTGTTTCTGCTGGTACTATCACAGCTTCGCTTTACCAAGGAAATGGTTCACTACCAAGTGGACAAGTTACCATGGGAGCAAAAGATGTTAAGCTTGCAACATATGCTTTAGTTGGTTCAACTAACGAAAGTATTAAAGTAACTGATGTTACTATGATTGTAACATCTTCAAACAACAGCACATCTACAATTGCTTCAGCCTTTGTTAACTATCGTTTAATGGTTGGAAATACTGTAGTTGGTCAAGGACAATACTTACCAAACAGTACTAATGTTACCTCAAGTTACACTTGGTCAGGTTTAAGTCTAGTAGTTCCACAAAACCAGACCTTGTATGTTGACGTAGTTGCTGATGCAAACACCTGGAACAATTATTATCCAGTTGGTGCACATACAGCTTCAACAGATTCAACAACAACTGTTAAACTTAGTACAGTTAGTTACATCGGATCTTCTTCAAACCAAGTATCCTCAACTATAGCAACAGGCGTTGGTAACGTATACGATTTGTTACGTAGTACACTTGTAGCTTCTGCTATGGCAGTACCAAACAGCTATGTTTTGGCAAATCCACAAACATTTGGTACAGGAATGAATTTAGCAGCCTTCACATTCAGTGCTCCAGCAACAGCTGACTCAGCTCCTGGTATCACTACGGTTACTACTACATTGAATGCAACAAACATTAGTGGCTCAGCTCTTAATAATACCTTCTACTTGGTAGATGGTTTAACTAATCAAGTTGTCTCAACTGTTAATGCTAGTACAACCGCATCTAGTACTATTCTCTTTACTCTTAATCTAGGACCTGCATCTAATGGTTTAGGATCTGGTTCAAATGGATTACCAGTTCAGGTTGGTAGTACTCGAACATTAGTTGTGCGTGGAGATTTGACTGGTCTTTCAAAGACAAGTGCAAATACAACAATGTCTTTACAGGTTGGTTTGAGCTCAGTAACTTGGACAGACGGAACAAGAACAAATCTTGCTCTAAGTTCAGTTACTCCTCTTCAGGTGCCTAATTTACCGGTTCCTGCAACAGCTGTATACTCACCATAATAGACAACATTTTGTCTAAATTGATGAAATTTTACTAACGTAATTTTTCTCAACCAAACACAACCCTGGAAACGGGGTTGTTTTGGTTTTTGTTTGACAAATGTGTATTTTTATTCTAAAATCACAACAAATATTTGAAAGTTTATCCATCTAAAATTTACTCATGTGAACAAAAATACTCTACAACTTATTACAAAATATTTAATTTATTTTTCGTTTTTTGTTCCTCTGATTGTTTTGCCGTCGTCGTTTATTTTCCCTTTTATTGTTCCGAAAATTTTGGTTTTCAGATCATTGGCAGTTGCCATGCTTTGTTTTTATAGCTTGCTTTTGATGATAAATTGGAAGGAATTTAGGCCAGTTGTAACTGTTTTAAATGTTGCCATGGTACTATTTTTATTAAGTTTTACAGTTTCTACCTTTATAGGTGTAGATCCATACCATAGTTTTTGGGATAATCATGAACGCATGTTAGGTCTTTTTACGATTATTCATTATGTTATTTTTTATTTTATTTCGGTCTCTGTATTCAAGGGTTGGAAAGATTGGCAAAAGGCTCTAAGAGTTTTTTTGGTTGCTGGGTCGCTTGTTATGTTGGTGGGCATTATTCAATTTTTTAAACCAGATTTTTTACTCAATACAGATAAAAACCGTGTTATTGCTACTTTGGGAAATGCTATTTATGTAGGTGGATATGGAATGTTTCTTACATTCGTAGCGATTCTCCTGCTGGCAAAGGAGACTGCGCGTAATTGGAAGCTGGCCGAAGCAGTAATGGGTTTTTTAGCTTTTATCAGTATATTTTTAAGCGGTACTCGAGGTTCTCTATTGGGTCTTATAGTATCCATTTTGTTTGCACTTATTACATATGCGATTCTCTTGAGAGCAAATAAAAAAGCCCGCGTTATTACAGTTGTAGCAGGTAGTGTGGTAGTTTTGGCGTTGACTTTGTTGATAATTTTTCGACACACATCGTTTGTTGGCAATATACCAGCTGTTGGGCGGTTACTAAACACACCGATTGATGAATTTTTATCAAGTGGGCGTACGTATGCCTGGCGTGGTGCGGTTTTAAGCGTAAAAGATCATCCTGTATTTGGGTGGGGTCCAAATAATTTCTTCTACGCCTATAATAAGTACTATGATCCAAAAGCGCTGAATTTTGGTTACTCTGAAACGTGGTTTGATAATGCTCATAATATTATCTTAAACACGCTTTCTGTTCAGGGTATATTTGGGCTTGCTTCATATTTGTTTATTTTCATCGCTGGGTGCATATCTTTAATAAGGGCTTATACCAAAAAAGATATTGGAAGGGAAGTTATGGTGATTGGTTTGACTTTCTTGGTCGCACATTTTGTTCATAACATCACCGTGTTTGAAGATCCAACTTCGTATTTATATTTTATGTTTTGGTTGGCACTAATAAATGGTCTAACTGCTTCAAAAAATCAATCCGAAATCGTTGTTGCGGATACAAAACCAAATGTGATAAGCGTTGGAATAGTTGGGGTACTTGGTGTTTTGTTTATATATATATGTAATGTGCAGCCAGCACGTGCAAACCAAAATGCCCTAGATGTTTTGCGAATCATGGGAGCTGATCCGACTCAGGGAATACTATCTGTGAAAAATGCCTATAATTCTCCTTCGCCGCATATTGATGACATTCGCAATGATATTGGCCGCTCTGTTATTTCTGCTTTAGGCAGTCGTTATAAAGATTTAGGTGTAGAAAAAAGTGAGGAGTTATTTTTAGCCACGGAAAGTGCCTTAAAAAGTAATATCGAACTTCATCCTATGGATATTAGGGTTCATCTTCTTTTGGCCCAATTATTGCAAAACCAAGCTTCTTTAACCAATAACACAAAATATTTTGTAGAAGCAAATAGTTATTTGGAAGAGGCCTTACGTTTTTCTCCTCATCGCCAGCAGGTACTCTATACATTAGCCATGAATTATTTACCATTAAACAAGTTTAAGGAAGCAATGTCTCTTTTAGAAGGTTCGATAAAAGATAACCCGAAAATTTCAGAAGGTTATTGGAGGCTTGCGTATGTCTATCGAGTTTTTAATCAGTTTGATAAAGCTCAAGAAATTATAGACAATGCAAAAAAAGATGGTATTATTTTTTCAGAGAGTGAAATGAATATAGTTAATCAAATTCTTACAAAACCTCCAATTACTATTAAAGCTTCTTCAAGTAAAAAGTAAGTATGCTTTTTTCCATTGTTATTCCAGTTTACAATGAAGAAAAAAGAATTCCGGAGCATATTAAACAAATAATGAATTTTTTTGAGAACCAAAAAAATTCAAGTGAAGTAATTTTTGTAAATGATGGTTCTAAAGATACAACGTTGCAAATTTTAGAGGAGTATAAAAAAGATTTTAATTTTACGATCGTTAGTTATCCAGAAAATAAAGGAAAGGGGTATGCGGTAAAACAAGGTGTGCTGGCCTCGAAGGGGGATTGGGTTGTTTTTTTTGATATTGATTTAGCAACACCGCTTGAAGAATTTAATCATTTTCTGTCATTTTTAAATGATGAAGATGAGGTAGTTGTTGGAAGTAGACGCTTGCAAACTTCTGAAATTAAGAAAAGTGAATCGTTTTTGAGGGTTTTTTTGGGCCATGGATTTACAAAATTATCAAACATGCTCGTGCCAAAAATTGTTGATTTTACATGTGGTTTTAAATGCTTTTCTCGAAAAGCAGCACAATCTATTTTTTCAAGAGCAAGGATTTGTAGGTGGGGTTTTGATACTGAATTACTATACATCGCGACGCTACATGATATTAAAATACGTCAGATGTCTGTTGTGTGGAGTCACGATTCGCAATCAAAAGTTAAAATAGGCAAAGCAATAGTAAGTTCACTGAAAGAACTAGTTGAAATTAAGTTAAATCAACTGAGGGGATTCTATAATTAAAATATGGAAAAAGTTGAATATCAAAAAATGGAATTTTTGGAAAAAAACCATTGGTGGTTTTTGGCAAAAAGAAAATTTTTAAAGGTTGTTCTCAGTAGGAATACACCAACTAATCACGATTTTAGAAAAAAAATGCGTGTTTTGGATATTGGTTGTGGTACAGGGGCAGTAATGAATTTTTTAATGCAGGAAGGTTTTGAAAATTCCGTAGGTGTTGATATGAGTGATGAGGCATTGTTCTTTTGTGAAAAGAAAGGTTTGTCTGTGCAAAAAGCATTTGCAAATAAGCTACCTTTTCCCGCAGAGCATTTTGATCTTATTGTTGCTTTAGATGTTTTGGAGCATATAGAAAATGATGAAGAGGCGCTCAAGGAAATATCGAGGGTTTTAAAAAAAGATGGTTTATTTATTTCTACAGTTCCGGCCCATAAAATGTTATGGTCATATCATGACGTTGCACTACATCATGTTCGAAGGTACGATAGAAAGTCATTCGAAAAAAAACTATCAAGCGATTTTAAAATAATGACTATTTCCTGGATTCATTTTTTTATTCTATTTCCAGCTGCTATTGTGAGGTTGGTTGAAAGTTTTTTATTTAAAACAGCTGGTAAATCTGATGTAAAAAGAGAAAATGCATTTTTAAATCACATAATGTTGATGATATATTCTTTAGAAATTTCATTTTTTAAAATCTTTAATTTTTTACCCTGGGGATTGTCGCTATTAGGTGTGGTAACTAAAAAATAGTTTTGTGAATCAGTTTTCTAAAAAACTTTTTATTCCTGCTTTAATTGCGTGGGGCTTGCTCGCATTTTTTTCGGTTTTACAGTATGTTAGTATTTTAAAAGGAGCATGCGAATTTGAAATAGGTTGGCTACAATGCTCAAGTAAAACAACAGTTCTCACTAGTTTTTTTCTATGTGTTTTTGTGTTCGCGATCTTTTCCCTCATGATTTGTTATAGCTACAAGAGTTATAGATTGTTGCATATTGAAAAAAATGAAGATAAAAAATATTTTTTCAAAATAGCTAGTTTGTTTTTTTTAGCATCATTTCTTATTGTTCCATTTGGCTCGGGTGACATGAAATTTTATTTCAGTGCTGGAAAAGCTGTACATGAAGGAATTAATCCTTACACAGAATCGTGGAGCATAAATGATTCCTTCAGTGTTCTTAGTCAGTCTAGATCGCAATTAACCGGAATTATGTACGGTCCGGTCGCGGTTACATTGTTCAAGTTATTTTACGAATTAAGTTTTTCAAACATCATTGTCTTTGTTTTTTTGTGGAGACTTTTCATGATTTTTTCATTATGTACATGCGGTTGGGTGCTCAAAAAAATTATCAAAATTTATGCAATTCCTGTGTCTGTTGAGATG
>CAYUTM010000027.1:0-2490 GCA_964447755.1 uncultured Gammaproteobacteria bacterium | reverse complement strand
GGTTGTTAATGGTCATTTTGATAGTTTGTGGCTCCTTTGTGTTTTATTATCAATTTACTATGTCAAACTTAACAAATGGTGGTTTGTGTTTTTTTTACTCATTTTAGGAACTTGGATTAAGTTTATCCCGTTGATTATAGCGCCTTGGTTTTGTTTGCTGTGGTGGCAAAATGTTTCTAGATTGAATTGGAAAACATCTGTTTTGCACTTGCTGGGGGGTGGAGCGGTAGGAGCATTTTTTACGGTTTTAGTTTGGTTTCATTATTGGAAGGATTTTTCGGTTTTTAATTCTATTATTTTGCAATCAAAGTGGGCTGTGATGAGTATTTTTTCATTACTATACTATTCGTTATTGCCACTATTCCAGCTATTTTCTTCTAATCAAAATCAGATTCATTGGTGGCTTACACGGATAGTACATGGGATGATTTTAATCTTTATTCTGTATATACTTTATCCCTATTTGAGAAGTATTTATTTTATAATTTTAAAAAAAGAATCTCGTGATGAAAAATGGTATTGGCGGGCAATATTTGTATGTTTGACCACGTATGTTCTGGTGTGGCAAAAATCATTTTGGCCTTGGTATAGTTTGTGGATTATCCCTTTTGGGATTATTGCTGCAAATTCTCTTAAAAATAATTACGTAAAATATTGTATTTTGTGGTTAAGCACCGCTTCTTTATCGTATTATTTTATGTATTTTTTAGGTTGGACCTTTTTAAAAAAGGATAGTGTTACTCTTTTGTGGTTTAATTATTATATTGTTTTTGTGATTATTTTTTATCCGTTGTACTCTTTATTGAGATGGAGAAAAGATACGTTTTCTATTGAAGAAAAAAATAATTAACATTTAAATGTATATGAAAAAAGCTCTAATTACAGGTGTTACAGGTCAGGATGGTTCGTACTTGGCTGAATTACTTTTACAAAAAGGATATGAGGTACATGGCATTATAAGAAGATCAAGTAGTTTTAACACTGGAAGAATTGATCATATTTTTCAGGATCCTCACGAAGATACGCGGAAATTTATTTTGCACTATGGAGATTTAAATGACGCCAGTAATTTGGCGAATATCCTAAAAAAAGTGCAGCCGGATGAAATTTATAATTTAGGTGCGCAAAGTCATGTTCAGGTAAGTTTTCAGTTGCCGGAACTTACTGCAAATGTTGCTGCAACAGGAGTGTTGCGCTTGCTTGATATAGTTCGTGAAACTGATTTTAACCCCAAGTTTTATCAAGCTGGATCATCTGAAATGTTTGGTAAGGTTTTAGAAAGTCCTCAAAATGAGAATACGAGGTTTTACCCGCGCAGCCCATATGCCTGTGCAAAAGTTTTTGCTCATCATATTGCAGTAAACTATAGAGAATCTTATGGTATGTTCATATGTAATGGTATCCTTTTTAATCATGAATCGCCTCGTCGTGGGGGTACATTTGTTTCTAAAAAAATAATAGATGCCTTTGCTGCATTAAAAAATGGCAAGCAGGATAGATTGTTTTTGGGAAACATTGAGGCAAAGCGTGACTGGGGTTACGCACCAGAATATGTAGAAGGGATGTGGCGAATGCTTCAGCATTCTTTTGCCGACGATTACTTGTTGGCTACTGGTGAAACGCATACGGTGCGAGAGTTTGTTGTGGAGGCAGCGCCATATTTTGGTTTTGAGATAATTTGGGAAGGCGAAGGAATAAACGAGAAGGGAATTGATGCTAAAACAGGTAAGCTATTGATTGAAATTGACCACAGGTATTTTAGGCCAGCTGAAGTTGAGTTATTATTGGGGGATGCTTCTAAAGCCCAAAAAATTCTTGGCTGGGAACCAAAAGTTAAATTCAAAGAATTGGTAAAGATTATGGCTGAGTCTAAGTTGAGTGAGTAGTTATTTCTTTAAAGAATATGATAAAACTTATAAAATCAACATTTTTAAAAGAAAGTGAAACAAAGGAAAAGCTTGCGGAGTTTATTAAAAATGCTCCGATGCTTAGTATGGGAAAAGAATGCGGCAAATTTGAAGAATCATTTGCGCGTAAACAAGAGAGAAAGTTTGCTGTATTTGTGAGTAGCGGAAGTATGGCTAATTTGGTTTTAATGCAAGCTTTACTTAATTTGGGTTTATTAAAAAAAGGTGATAATGTTGCAGTTTCCGCGCTCACGTGGTCTACAAATGTAATGCCTTTGTTTCAGCTTGGCCTTTGCCCGATTGTATTTGATTGTGAATTGGGGAATTTGAATATTTCAGCCGATATCTTAGTTGAAGGGTTAAAAAAAAATAAAATTAAAGCATTGTTTATTACTCACGTTCTTGGCTTTGCGGCAAATATTGATAAAATAAAAGAAGCTTGTTTTGAAAACGATATTATTCTTCTTGAAGACACGTGCGAGTCATTGGGTTCAAAAGTTCAGGACACATTATTAGGTAATTTTGGTTTAGCTTCAACTTTTTCTAGTTTTGTGGGGCACCATTTTTCTACAATTGAAGGGGG
>CAYUTM010000026.1:269-12502 GCA_964447755.1 uncultured Gammaproteobacteria bacterium | reverse complement strand
CGGCTGTGCCACAGGCTGACACGGTTACGTTATCTTCAACAGCAACTACAGCTTTGGGCAACCAATCAGACATATTCTCAAGCTCTACCAAGGTTCTTTTTTTATCTTGGTAGAATTCATGCAATAAATGGTTTCCGGTTGAATCGTAAATTTTGGTGCTTTGATAAATTTGTCGATTAGAAAGATGGTTTGGGTCAGGAAGTTGGTCGTTGAGAGAAATCATTACAATAGTAAGTCCGATAAAAATAAGCGCAAACACAATAAGGCCTATAAGAGCATATTTTTTAACCCCCCCTTTTAAAATGAAAGCTTTAATTTTAGCAAAAAGTGGTGTGGTTCGGCCATTTTGTTTATTTGTAGAGACCATATGTATGGGTATAGACCTATTATAACTGAGGGTCTTTAAATTGACAAAAGTCAGATTGTGTGATACTATATGTTGTTCTGTTCATGAAATATCCTTGAAAAAGGGTATTTTTTAACTAATATTTTATGTTAACAAAGCCAAAAAATAATCTAAATCGTTTTGATGGTTTACTGATAGTAGGGCTTATTTTAGCACTAATTATAATGAATGTCTATCGTGTTTCTACTGCTCATGCAGAAAGCTCATTTTTTGCTAAAAATAAACAAAAAGAGCCTATTGAAACCTATTCTGTTTCTTTAGAGGAGTATCTTTTTAGCCCGCAAGTAGTGTCTCCTGACAAAACTATTTCCGCTGTGTTAACAGGTTATTCTAGTACGCCAGATCAAACAGATGATTCGCCGTTTATTTCTGCTTCAGGTAAGTATGTATATGATGGCATGGTTGCTAATAACTGTCTACCTTTTGGTACGCATATTAAAATACCCAAGCTTTTTGGTGAAAAAGTATTTACCGTGCATGATAGAATGAACAAGCGTTATGGTTGTGGAAAGTTTGATATTTGGATGGATGCTCCTAAAAAAGAAATTTTCCAATTTGGTATTAAGCGTGCGGAGGTGCAAGTATTTTATGTTAAAGCACAAAAGACTGAGTTAGCACGGTTGCCATAAATGTGAAACTCAAAAACACCACACAAAGGTGTTTTTTGGCTAAATTAAATGATTTTTAAAATGATTAATTAAAAAATTATTTTTTCTCTCCACAAGTATTCGGTTTGAATATTGTTGGAGGGAAGAAAAGCGGAGCCATGAGGCTTGCGCGCAACCCTTTTTCAGAGAACGGTCATCGCGGGCGACGTGGTGTACGCCTGGTCCGACGGCGGCATTTACAAGGCCGATGAGGAGCCTGTGGCGGTGTTTCAGGGCGAGGTCTCGGTGCTCTACAACGCCGACCTCACCGACGAGAAGATCGTCGGCCTGCTCAACGACCTGGGCGCCCACCTCGGCAACGCCCTGAACCAGTACCGCGTCTACATCTCCTACCGCGACGAGACCTGGGTGCTGCAGCAGGAGAAGTAGCCGACCGCTTACACCCCCTCATCGTTCTCTGGCTTCGCCGAGACACAGGGATGAGAGAGTCTAACGCTCTTTGAAAGGGTGGGCATCCTGCTGCCCGCAACAGTTGGCCAAACAAAACATCGTTTGGCCAAATTAAAAAACAACTTTGTGAAAGGTTGTTTTTTAATATTACTCTACTTTAGTTCTAAACTGTAGTGCCTCCGCAATATGTTCAAGTTGAATTGATTCTTGATGAGCCAAATCTGCAATTGTGCGAGCTAGTTTTAAAATTCTGTTGTAACTACGGGCTGATAAATGAAGTTGTTCGACGGCACTCCTCAGCAAGTTAATGCAAGATTCGTCGAGCTGGCAAAATTCTCGCAGCTCTTTGTTGGTCATTTCGCTATTAGTTTTAATTGAGGTGTTTTTAAAACGTAAGGTTTGAATTTTTCTAGCTTCCTCAACACGCTTTCGAATTTTTTCAGAAGATTCGGCTAGTTCTGTTGAAGCAAGTTTTTCAAAATTAACGCGAGGAACTTCAACATGTAAATCGATTCTGTCTAATAGAGGGCCACTAATTTTTTTCTGATAACGTGAAATTTGCACCGGAGTGCATGAACAAGGATGATCTTGATCAGTAGCATAGCCGCACGGGCAAGGGTTTTGGCTTGCTACTAAAATAAAACGAGCGGGAAAAACAATTGAACCTTGAACACGTGAAACTGTAATCACCCCATCCTCCAAAGGTTGTCGCAGGTTTTCAATTACAAAACGAGGGAATTCTGGAAATTCATCTAAAAACAAAACCCCGCGGTGTGCCAAAGAAATTTCTCCCGGACGAGGAAATCTTCCACCACCAACCAAAGCAGCGCCTGAAGCTGTGTGGTGCGGAGATCGAAAAGGCCTGGTGGTAATAACTGATTGGTGAAGTAATCCGGCAACTGAATATATTTTAGTAACCTCCAATATTTCGTTTGTGGTTAGCGCAGGTAAAATTGAAGGGAATGTTCTGGCCAACAATGTTTTTCCTGAACCTGGTGGTCCGCTCATCAGAATATTGTGGCTTCCGCTGGCCGCAATCTCTAGCGCTCGTTTTGCAAATGACTGTCCTTTTATATAAGAAAAGTCATGTTCATAGTGAAAATGGTTTTGCTCTGGTTCTAAAAGTGAGGTGGAAGAAACGGTAATTTGTTCTTGTCCAGTAAGGTGATCAATGATTTGTTTAAGATGTTTTACTGGGTAAATTTCAAGCCCTTCTACCAAACAGGCTTCTTTAGCATCGGCTTCGGGCACATACATTTTTTTTAAACCTTTTTGTTTAGCAAAAATTGCCAAGGGTAGAATTCCGGTCACATGTCGTACTGCGCCATCAAGCGCTAGTTCGCCAATAATCAAGCTATCGCTTAAGTCAAAATCCAAACTATGGCTAATGGCGATAATTCCTACCGCCATTGGCAAATCGTACGCAGCCCCTTCTTTGCTAAAATCGGCTGGAGCCAAATTAACTAAAATTCTAAAATTAAATGGATAAGTGAATCCAGAGTTTTTGAGCGCAGAATGAATTCGGTCTTTTGCCTCTTTAATCGAAGCATCGGCTAAACCAACAATTCCAAAATTAGTTTGTCCTTTTGTAATATCTACCTCTACTTCAACCGGCATACACTCAAGACCCACCACTGCTGCAGAGTTGAGTTTTAGAAACATAAGTTAAGGTTCTGGAGGTTTTTCTTTTAAAGCAGAAAGAAAATATATAACAAACCCGATAAAAATAAGTATGTCGGCGATATTTATAATCGCTGTGTAAAAAACAAAATAATCGATGGTTACGTGGTAAAAAACTCGATCGATAAGATTAGAAAGAGCGCCGCAAAAAATAAATAAAAAACTAATCCAAGTGTGAAGTGCTTTGTTTTTAATAAAGGGAGTTGTGTCGGCAGTTATTTTTTTAGAATCGCGTATGATTTTTACAAATAAGCCAAAGATTATAGGAACAGTTATGAGGATGATAAGAAAATTAGGTACTGGTAAACTAAAAGCAATTCCTGGGTTTAAAAATGGTCCCCACCCAAAAAATGGCCAGACCATACTGGGCTTATGCCAAAAAGAAATGGCGGCACTTTTTAGAAAACGATCAAAAATAAAAAAAATACCGCTTAATGTGCAGAAAAACCATAAGCGGAGATTTTTTTTCATATTTTCCGTTATATTTCTTGAGTAATAGCTTTTTTACATTCAATGCATGAGCTAGAGGTGGGTCGAGCTTTCAGGCGTTTTGGATCAATAGGTTTTTGGCAATACTTACAAATTCCATACGTCCCCTCCTCAATTCGCTTAAGCGAAGAGTTGATGTCTCGAAATAATTTGGCAAAATCTTTTTCAACTGAGAGGTTTGCTGCATAATCAGCAACTTCATTAGCATTTTCCTCTTCATCGTCACCGTATTCGGGAAATGCGGTTGTTGTACCACTGTTTGGGGCGCCAATTTTTAATTGAGGGTATTCTTTGAAGATTCTTTCTTTTTCTTCGAGGAGTTCTTTTTTAATCTCTTCAATTGTTTGTGTATTAAGTTGGTTCATAGTGTTCTCCTTTCGGGAATTTAAAACAGTTAATTTAGTATACTCAAAATAGTTTTAGCGGTCAAATTAGCAATTTAAATAAAAAAAACGCGAGTTGACCTGCGCTGTTTTTGAGGTGCTCGCGTTGGTTTCTACCAAAGCGAGAATCTCAATTGCATTCAATTGGACTCAATCAAGCTTATGGTAGCTTAAAAAAATATCCGTGACCACCCAGGAGGTAGATCCTCAGGGCTTACCGTTGGCGAACCGCAGGTAAGTTTAATTTGAGGGTACCGGGAGGGCAGTGTAACGGACTTGCTCCTGCCTCAAATTTGCGAAGGCAAAAGTCAGCCCGTATTCAACTAGATCATCAAGATCAGAAATGTCACGAATTTACTATTGTGATAAAGAGCTAAACGAACTTCGAACTTGTCATGCATATATAGTACCACAAAAAATTATTTTTTGTCAACACCAGTGTATACAAATATTTTTTTTGCTTTTTTTGCTATAATAAAATAAAAAAAGCAAATCAAAATTATTTTTTAAAAAAGTTATGCACAGTTTTTAGAACTTATGCACCGTGTTATCCACTCTTTGTATAGATAAGCGTATACTTTTTTCAGAAATATTTTTAGAAATAAAAAACCGGGCACTTTAAGAAGTTGTTCCCGGTTTTTGTTTCAAGCTTGAGAGGCTTGAGATGCCAGAGAAGCCTGAAAGTCTCTTGTTGGAAAAGCCTCTTAGACCTTTCCGGCCTCTTCGGCTTCTTGAGCCTTTGTTGTCGTGGAGGCCTGAGCGGGAATTGCACCCGCGCATAGCGGTTTTGCAGACCACTGCCTTACTGCTTGGCTATCAGGCCGATGTTAAAGGCTTACTAGGCCTACACCCAAAAAGCATCGTCAGCCTTTTAAGCCTCGTAAGCTTCGTAAGCCTCAGAAATATACCAGACAACTTTCTTTATTTCAAGCCCAAAGCGTGTTACTATGAAAACATTATGACTGAACAAACTAAAAAAATGATTATTATTGATGGTAATGCGATTGTGCACCGGGCGTATCATGCTATTCCTCCCCTTACCACCAAAAAAGGTGAGATGGTAAATGCGGTGTATGGTTTTGTTTCTATGTTGCTTAGAGTGTGGCGACAGCTGAAGCCAGATTATGTTGCGGTGACTTTTGATATGGCTGGTAAAACCTTCCGCCATGAGAAGTTTGATCAATACAAAGCAACCAGAGTTAAGGCTGACCAGGCACTATATGACCAAATTCCTCTGGTTCATCAGGTGGTAGAAGCATTCGGTTTGCCTATTTTTGAAAAATCCGGTTATGAAGCAGATGATGTGATTGGCACCGTAGTCCGTCAAGTCTCTCAAGCCTGCCTGCCGGACAGGCAGGTCCATCAAGTCGAAAGCCCGAAGGTGGAAGTGTTTATTGTGACGGGAGATATGGATACGTTACAGTTGGTGAGTGAAGATGTGAAGGTGTTTACTTTGCGCAAAGGTTTGAATGATACTGTGGTGTACGACATTGCCACGGTAAAGGAGCGGTTTGGGTTTGGACCAGAAATGGTGGTGGATTATAAAGCGCTACGAGGAGACACTTCGGACAATATTCCTGGCGTGCCTGGCGTTGGCGAAAAAACGGCAACGGAGCTGATTCAAAAATATGGTAGTATCGAATCAATTTATAAAGATGTTGAAAAACTAGATGTTAAGCCGGGAGTTTTGAAAAAATTGGTAGAAGGGGCAGAAAGCGCCAAGATGAGTAAATATTTGGCAACAATTGATTGCAATGTTCCAGATTTGAATTTTGATTTAGAAAACTGCAAGATAAGATCTTTTGATAAAGATAAGATTGTAGAGATTTTTCAACGATTTGAGTTTGCCTCACTCCTAAAAAGAATACCTGAACTTGGCGGTGAGTTATTGGGCAGTGGCGAGATAACAGATATTAAACAACAGACAGCAGGTGTGGGGTTGGATGGTAAAAAACAAAAAACATCATTTGGTAATAAAAAAGCAGATTTTACCTTTGTAGAAGTAAAAAGCGAGGCCGAGGTGGAACATATTTGTAAGCTAGTAGTAGAAGGCAAGCAATTTTATGCCGAAGCACTTTTGCGTGGCAAGGATATTTTTAATGATAAATTAGAAGGTTTGTTGGTTTTGGTTGGAAAGGAAATTTTTTACGTTAGAGAAAAATATTTAGAAGATATTAAAAAAATATTTTTTCATGAAGAAGTAGAGCTTGGTGGGCACAATGTAAAAGAGTTGGTTAAGATTTTAAAACTTAAAAACATTTTGGTAAAAAACAAACTGTTTGATGTGATGATTGCTTCGTATTTGTTGAATCCCGGTAGTAGAGCTCACGATGTTGCGAGTATTGTGTTAAAAGAGCTGGGTCAAAGTGTTGCAAACACACAAGAGCAGAGCAATTTGTTTGGTATTGACCCACGACTCAAAGCTAATGAGTTATTTTTGTTAAGCCAGTGCGGATTATCTCTAAAAACTGAGTTAGTTAAAACGGCAGACTACTCTCTGATGAAAGAAATCGAAATGCCTTTGATTTATGTGTTGGCCGATATGGAGGTAGCTGGGGTGGCACTAGATTTGAAACTTTTAAACAAGCTTTCAGTAAAAATAAATAAACAAATTGGCGAAGTAAGCAAAGAAATTTTTGCGCTGTCTGGGGAGGAGTTTAATATTTCATCTCCACTGCAACTACGTGAGATTTTGTTTACCAAACTAGCTATCCCGGTGTTTGGAATTAAAAAAGGAAAAACTGGTCTTTCTACCTCGGCCGATTCTTTGGAAAAATTACATGGCGTGCATCCGATTATTGAAAAAATTGAGGTGTACCGCGAAATTTGTAAATTGCAAAACACCTATGTGGATGTGTTGCCAGGTTTGGTAAATCCAAAAACGCATCGCTTGCATGCTTTGTTTAACCAGGCTGTTGCGGCCACAGGTCGGCTTTCAAGCTCAGATCCAAATTTGCAAAACATCCCCATCCGTACCGAACTAGGCCGAGAAATTCGTGATGCGTTTGTTGCGGAGCCAGGAAACGTACTCATTAGCGCTGACTACTCTCAAATAGAGTTGCGCATTGTGGCTTCTCTTGCCGAAGATAAAAAAATGATGGAAATTTTTGAAAATGGACTAGATATTCACGCCGCCACTGCCGCGGCAATAAACGACGTGCCTTTGGAAAAGGTAACCAAAGAAATGCGCTACGCTGCAAAAGAAGTAAACTTTGGTGTGCTTTATGGTATGGGAGTGTACGGGCTGGCTTCGCGCACGGGAATTTCTCGCGAATTGGCACGAGAGTTTATTGAAAAGTATTTTGTAGAATTTAGTGGAGTGAAAAAGTATATTGATGAAACAATTGAGTTTGTGAAAAAAAATGGCTATTGCGAAACATTGTTTGGCCGCCGCCGCTATCTGCCTGAGCTTACCTCTACCAACTTCCAAGTGCGTAGTTCCGCTGAGCGTATGGCGGTGAACCACCCTATTCAAGGAACAGAAGCGGACATTGTAAAAAAAGCGATGATCGAAGTTTATAAAAAATTAAACGAGTTTGATGAAAGTAAAAAGCATAAAACACCAGCGGCACATATTTTGATGCAGGTGCATGATGAGTTGGTGTTGGAAGTAAAGGAAGATTGTGTGGAAGAGGTTTCTAAAATTTTGAAAGACACTATGGAGAGTGTGGTGAAGTTGAAGGTTCCGGTAAAAGTGGAAGTGCACGCGGGGAAAAATTGGGGGGAAGTGCATTAGAGAAAACTTTTAAACATTTTGAAAACTGTTTATGCGTACAGAGAATGAAATTCGCGTAGATATAGTCGAAATTTTACAAGAGTTATGGAAAAAAGGCCACGTAAACAGCACGGGCGTATCAATTAGTGAGCGGCTTGATGATAATTGCTTTATTGTTGATCAGTCCGGAACAGGGTTTCGCAGATGCAGAGTTGGAGTTGGAGATCTACTGGTTGTTGATAATAATTGTGCTTTAGTAAGTGACGCTCCAAATGGTTCCTTACGAAAAGCACCGGTTAACACCATTGTTCATGCCGAGTATTATAAAGCCAATCCTTTGGCCAGAGCGTGTATTCATTGTCACGCACCATATTCTCAGGTTTTTGCATGTCTTAATTTACCCATCAATCCTTTTACCCTACAATCAAGAATTTTAGGAGAAGTTCCCTGTGTTTTTTTGGAAGATGAAAAACTAAAGAAGGAGTTTTTTGAACAGAAGATCTCTTGTGAAGTGCCAACAGGCCTTCATTCTCGTCCGGATGTATATTATGTAATGAGCCAGGTAGCCCAAAAAATTTCCAGTGTTCTTAGTGTTCGTAATAAAGAAATGGAAAAACACGGTCTTGCTGTCACGCATTATCAACATGGAATTTTTGTTTTTGGTCGAAACTTGAACGAGGCTTTTGATAATTTAGAAAGGGTTGAGGCGAACGCTCGGGCAATTATTTTTTCGAAATTACTTTTAAAGTAGTTTTATGACGATAGGTGCTTTTGTGATTATTTTAGAAAAAGAAACGGATAAATTTTTATTATGTCATCGCAGAGATAAAGATTTGTGGAACCTGCCAGGTGGTCGGGTGGAAGAAGGAGAATCTCCGTGGCAAGCAGTTCTGCGTGAGATACAAGAAGAAATCGGGTTATCTAGCCTAGTTTTAGAAAAACTTATTGGGGTTCATTTCAAACCTGATAAAAATGATTTGGTATTTACCTTTCTTGCGTTTAAAAATAACGAAGAACCCATTTTAACGGACGAGGCGGACAATATTGCTTATTTTTCTGCTGATGAAATGCCCAAAAATACTGCTGTGTTGCAAAAAGAGCGTATTATCGAATTTTTTAAGAATAAAGAAATTAAAAAAAACGACGTGGTTTTTTTTAATCAAATTAATAAGTAAAAGCCCAAGAGGTGTTTTGAGCTTTAAAACGATTTAGTATTTGGTCTGGTGTATTAATCGCTCTGCAATAGCAAGTTCTTCAAGGTCGTTTACAGGTATCCAATTTTTTATAAGTACTGCTTTCGCTTTTATTTTTGCGCCAGCAACGGTGTCTGGTAAAGAAAGCTCACCGTTTGAAAGAGCAATAAAATTTTTGTTAAAAATTGAAGGAGTAAGTAAGAAAGCACCAACGCCACACAGACATGGTTTTTCCTGGTTTTCAATTGGTTTAAATCCCACGAGATATCCCTCTGTATCGATAATAGGCTCTCTAACTCTATCTTTGTTTGGGGTTTTTCTTATTACCCCATAACTTGCGTGTGACAACATCCAGCTTTCTAAATCATTTACTCCAAATATATCGTCTGTTCCAACTACTAGAAAAAAATCATCATACTTAAGCTGTTCTTTTGTTGAAAGAAGTGCGCCGCCTGTTCCAGGAAATTGTTGAAAGCAATAGCTAAGTTTTCTCGGCTGCTGCAATGTTTCTAAAAAATGAACTATTTGATCTCCAAGATGTTGGATTACAACCAAACATTCTGTAATTTGTTTTGGAAGAGCTTCAAGTGTGTGTTGAATGAGTGATTTACCACCTACTTTAATAAGTGGTTTTGGAACATGCTTTGTAATTTCACCAAAACGTTTTCCTTTACCAGCAGCCAGTAGAATTGCCTTCATTTTTTTCTCCTGACTATATTTTATACTTTAGAAACAAATAGACAATGTTACTAAATAAGAAGAGCTGGTCAAAATGACCAGCTTTTTTACTATTCTTCTACGAGCACAGCCAGCGCCCGTGCAATCCGTTGGGGGTCGAAAGTAGGGGTTGAAGCCTGTATTCTCACGTGTTCCAAAATCCTTGCAAACTTAGCACGGATTATTTCTGGGTGGTTAAAATTAGAACTATAGAATGTGATCATGTTAGCCATCGGATTGTCATTTGGGAAATGCAGCTCGATGGTCATCACCCACCATCCGTGGATGGTCGGAGTGGAAAGTTCGGCTTCGTAACCACCTTGCCCATATTTTCCGTCTGCTTCAACCGGCTGAGAATCGTTGCTGCCAACTCTAACCCAAATCATAAGCGCTTCTTTTCCGTTTATTAATTTAAAACCACTGAGTGGTTTTAGCGCGTTGTATAATTTTTCGAGCCATTCAAACCCAGGCAAATTTCTGTCATCAAATGGGAATAATTCGTTTTTATCAATGAGTGGAATTTCGATTGTACGCATGTTTTGCTCCTTTTTGGGTATTTCCCCAACAATGTTTTATTAAAAAATAAAAACAGTATTGGGGAAAGCCGAACTTTGGACGTAGTCGGCAAACGTGTGCACAATCCAACAATTCTTCTGTTCAGGGAGGTTCGATAGCCCAGCCGGCTTTTGTCAGCAGCTCTCACTGCTCAAGGAACCTTGTGAAAAGAAGTATTATTGGACAGAAGCAGAGGATACAAGATTTAACATCTTGATTTCTGCTCTGTGGTGCCCTTGAGTGTCTTACAAGGGACGGGCATCTATCCGCGGTATGCCCTGGGTTGCCAAATGGTGGTGTGCACTTCCCACCTGCTCCCAGATCTAATCATTTAGTAGAATGGATAGATCCAGAAAAAGGTTGTTGGTAACTATCGACCAGTGACGCATTTTAGGATAAGTTATAAATCATGTCAATATTTTTAGCCAAAATGTTGACGTAATTTGACAACAAATTTTGAATAATATAATATTTTGTCATAAAATTTGGACATATTTTTGTCTATCCGCGGTCGTGTAGAGACGCATTGCAATGCGTCTCTACAGCATCCAGGAATACACACGTTATGTTTAACCCCACCAAATTCAAAGGCCATTACCGTATCCCATCCAACCGATTGTCCGGTTATGATTATTCCCAAACGGGATTATATTTTATTACCGTTTGTACCAAGGATCGTTTTCCCTATTTTGGAAATATTAAAGAAGGGCAGATGGATTTATCGGAGATCGGTGAAGTAATTAAAGAAGAATTATTGCGGACGGTGGAAATACGTCCAAATGTTAACATTGATGAATGGGTTATTATGCCCAATCACATCCATGTTATTGTTGGAATTGATCATGAGACAAACGTTGCTGATGGTGTAGAGACGCATTGCAATGCGTCTCTACAGATGTCGCCAGTGCCACAAACGTCAGAATATCGCAATACGTTTGGTCCACAGCGAAATAACCTATCATCCATTATTCGCGGCTTTAAATCTGTCACCACCAAAAGAATTAATCTTAAATTTGGTGAACATCATTTTTCCTGGCAACCACGTTTTCACGACCACATTATTCGTAACGAACATTCGCTACAGCGCATCAGACAATATATTTTGGACAACCCAATGAAGTGGGTGGAGGACGAATTGTTTGTTAAATAGAAATTTTTTTATCTACCAATGTGGTGTAGATGTGTTACGTAGTTTTTGTATGCCGTTGTGGTAGAGACGCAAAATTCTGCGTCTCTACAGGCGAGACGTGATGAAATATTAATCAAACCTATGTCAACAAAAAATCTTGAAAAAATTCTTATTCAATTTGGGCTAGAAGGAAAACGGGCGACGGTGTATTTGGCGTTGCTACAACTTGGTAAAGTTCCAGTGCAGCGTATTGCCAAAACAGCCGGGGTTAAGCGTACCACCGCGTACAGTATTCTTAAATTATTAGAAGAAGATGGTTTGGTGGTACGCGCAGTTTTAGGTAAGAAAACAATTTTTATAGCCGAAGATCCGGAAAAATTGCAAAGTACTTTGCGTAACAAAGAAAAACTTTTGGAAAAAATGTTGCCAGAATTGCGTTTGCTATATAATTTGATTCCGGCCAAGCCACGGGTGCAATTTTATGAAGGATTAGAAGGAATAAAAACAGTATTTGAAGATACTTTGTTTGAAAAACCAAAAGAAATCTTAGCCTTTAGTTCGCTCGATGATTTGACCCAACTTTTGCCCGACTATATTCGCCAATATGCGGTGCGCAAAGCAGAATTAAAAATTCCTTTGCGTGGAATTGTGATGGATAGTCCCGGGAGCCGTCGCTACACTACAACGCATTACAAAAACAAAAATGCCGCATCGGAAGTGGTTCCGCAAATTCGATTTGTTCAAAAGGATAAGTTTGTCTTTAAAAATGAGATCAATATTTATGGCAATAAGGTTGCAATTATTTCTCTAAAAGAAGAAGAGCTGCTGGGAATAATTATTGAGAGTGCAGTGGTGGCCGATACCTGGCGAGCAATTTTTGAATTAGCTTGGGATGGAGCGGGAAAATT
>CAYUTM010000026.1:0-259 GCA_964447755.1 uncultured Gammaproteobacteria bacterium | reverse complement strand
CCGGCATATTACTCAGCAAATTGGTTGTCCGACCAGTAATACCCTCTCCGCAATCCAGCGGCTTGGTTTGGGGAGGGGTGCCAAGGGGTTGTTTCCAAAAGCGTAAGAGTCTTTCAGTCGTCGTAACTCTGTCTCAACTCTGGTAAACATTTCGAGAGCAGCATCTCTGTTTGGTTGGTAGAGAGTGACTACTCGCGATATTATAGTTTCTTCAGTAGGCGCGTAGTCAACACCAAAGTCTACTAACTGGTGTGGCTCA
>CAYUTM010000025.1:4972-12516 GCA_964447755.1 uncultured Gammaproteobacteria bacterium | reverse complement strand
GGGACGGGCTTGACCTCGGCCGCCGGCTTGGTGGCAGGGGTCGGGGTGGCCGGCGCCGGATCCTTCTTCCTCACCACCGCGGCACCGAGGTCGGGCGCACCCGCCTGACTGCCGATGGCCTGGGCATTGGCCCAACCATTGCTAAAGAAAGACACCAGGAACACAAGACGCACGAGAACACTGCGCATGGAAACCTCCTCCTATGGAGTTTTTGTCCTAGAGAGCACCTCTAAGACTTAAAAAAACCAGTAAACATACCAATCTTTTTAGGTCTTAGAGCACTACTCTGAAGAACTGTATCATTTCGATTAAATTGTAATGAACATGATACCGCTTTATCACCTTGGTGAATTAAGCGATCCAGCTATTTTCAATTTCTTGAAAACACTCGGATTGCTAATTCTTTACTTAAACTACCCTATAAAACAAAAATCTCTTATCTAAAAGAGAGTCTCCGCAGTACTTCATAGAATGAAGCGCTCTCTCTTTCGCTTACCCTATATAGTGGTATAAATTAGGTTTTTACTTCTGTCAATCAATTCTGTTCTTATTTAGCATAACAAGCTAGTATAGCACATTTTTATGGTTATGTCAAGGGCTGATTTTGGCTAGAAATAAACAAACTCATAATACACCTATCAATTCCCCTCTTGGATCGCACGTCGCCAAAGCTTCAGCGACGGCACGCGGGGTAGGCCTCAAGGCCGGGGGTGGGTGGAGAGGTGAAGATATTGTTTTCTGGCAACATGTTCACCCGCCCCTACTCCGCCCAAGCGATGAATTACGATGGAGTGAATTATTAGCCAAAGCCCACTAAACCGCTCAACCCTGCAAAGTGCTAAAAAACGCTTAACTCAGCCACGTTTTACTATTGACAAAAGTGCAAAAATGTAGTATACTTAGTAGTTATGAGTAAAAAACGCTCATAATCAAAGAATACTTGTTTTGAGAGAGGCAAGTATCTAAACCAACTTAAAGCGAAGTTCGTTTCACTCTCTCACCCAGGAGAGTTTTTGCATAAAGTGCGATTTCTGAAAGGTAAGCAACTACTTACCACCAGAAACCGCTCTTTAACAAACGGTTCGAAGCCAGCCACCCCGGCTGGAGGAGATAAGACATGAAGACGATCACCCAGATTCTCGTTACGATCGCCCTTGTCCTCTCCTTTATTGGGGAGGCGAAGGCGGAGATGTACTGGTGCGTAGCGCACCTGGACATCTTTGGAACCACCAAGAACGTGGAGGCCCGCGAAATGAAGGGCCAACACTTCCAGATCTTCGGCGAGGCCCAAAAGGCTGACCTGCTGGCCAAGAAACTGGCCGGAAGCGAGAAGTGCCCAGATGGTTACAACTGGGAAGAGCTTCCGCTCCTGGAGCGCCCCAAGCACACTGGTGCTGGTCAAGCTGATGGTGGTACTCAAGCTGAAAAAATTGAGTATTACACCCCCGGCAACACCACCACGGTGCGCATCAAAGGCGGCACCAAGGAGACGAGGACTGGCGACCAAATGGTGGCTGAACTGCAGCACCTGCCTGCTAGCCTAGGTGGCAGCAAGGCCGGGTTCGCGGCAACACACCGCGGTGCACAAGCGGTGCTCATGTGGGCCCCAATGGTGCTCAAGTCCACGATACGGCAGTATCCGGCTCTGGTGGGAATCTCAGACGTGAAAAAGCGTCTGGACGCCCTGCTGAACGAGACGGGAAATACGCTGGCTCGGATTTACACCGAGTCGAGTGGTAACCCCTACTCGGTCAACGGTGTACCGGCCATGGGCTTGACCCAGATCGTGCCATCAACGGTGGCCGATCACTGCCCTGGACAATCGCTGGCCGACCCCTACGTTCAGATCTCCTGCGGAATGGCAGAGGCCCTGGACAAGAGCAACAAGTACCGTGGCAACGCGGTATATGCGCAGATTGCGTATGTTGCAGGCCCTGCTCGCCTCGAAGCCTACATCAAGGCTGCTGGCAAGGATCCGGATGCGATTCTGGCTTATCTGGCCAAAGGTGGCTCTTACGCTGGGCGTGCTGACAGCACTCTCAATGAGAAGGAGCGTAAGGCCAAGGCAAGCATGATGAACATTCCGCGTTACGTTAACCGGAATATCTCAGGCTTGTCGGGGGAGTACGTGAAGAACCGCGAGTGGTTCAAGCGTCTCCTGCAGATGCCGGAGTTCAAGCCCCTGTGGAACGATCTGCAGGGCGAGCTTCCGGAGTACGGAATCGCGAAGTCGTAAACAATCAAGCGGATGGTAGTAGCTTAGGCTCCCATCCGCTTCTTTATTTGTAAAAAATTTTACCCATGCAGAACAAAATCTTTTATAAAACAAAAACACCCTCATTATGTAGAGGATGTTTTGCTTGCAAAACTTTAAGTATTTCGTGGTCGTGCTCGAGGAGTGACTGGTTTTGATGTTGCTGCAGGTTTTCCTAATTCAGCCAATTGTTGAGTTGCGGTTTTCCAATTTTTATCTTTATCCGCTCCAGTGGTATTAGCTAAATCAACAATACTCTTCAATTTTTGACCTTCTGTAGTAGATCCGTTTTCAGTTGCATCAATTAATATATACAAACCTCGTGTTGCTGCTTTTCTTTCTTCAAAATCTGTCATTTTTCCTACCATATCTTTAGTGGTGGTAGCAGCTAGTAAAACCTCACCCTCAGTTTTGTTGGGATAAAACTTTTTTATACCCAATTCAAAAGGGTTATTTTCCTGAACCATTCGTCCATAATCCCAAGTTACTGTGGTTGTAGTACTAGTTCTTTCAGCCGCATTTCCAATTTGAGCTTCTGCCACACCCCCACCAACTTTTGGCTCACCTCGAGTAGCTGGCCCCGAAGCCGCTCCACCCCCACCACCACTTCCTCCCCCACCTGCTTGATTATTATTTTGAACATTATTTTGATTTTGATTTTGCTCCACACGGGCAGTACCATTATTTTGCCTAGCACTATCTGCTTGTGTTGCAGCAGCCTGCACTTGTGCTTTATGATCAACCGAAGCATTCACCTTGTAGCCCCAATAACCAAGTGCTAAACCACCAACCAGCAATACTGCTGCTAACGCCGATTGTGAAGCTTTGGTAGCACCACCTTTTTTAGCCGCAGCTTGTTGCGCTCGCTGCACCGTAGCCACAATTCCTTTCCTGGCCGCATCTTTGGCTGCAATGTCATTAGTAGTTGCCTCCAAGCTACGAGCAACTCGATAAAAATCTTCTACAGATTTTCGTTCGTTAATAGAGTCATACTCATGAATCAAATCTTTGATCACATCTTGCAAACGCAAGTCGTAAGTTAATAATAATGCATCAACAACTTTTTCTCCCTTGCTTTTTCCAACAGCAATTTCTTTAAAATCTTTCATCAAAGCATTAAAATCTTCCACCTCAGGCGTGGTAAGATGATGCCCAGCACGTATTTCTCCCAAAAAATTTTCGGCCTGTTTTACTCGTTGCCTAATTTCACCCAAACGTTCACGGCGCGACTCTGCGGTTGGCAACCTTTCATACAGCAAGTCATCTTTCTTTTTACGATCATCTGGTCGAAGCATGCGCACCTCATCATTGCGAACAAAGTAGTGGCCATTACGTCGTACATAATCTCCCTCATCACGTTCTAAGGTGCCCAAAATCTCAGCTCTTTCTTCATCGGTTGCAGCACTCAACCTCAATTCCATATTAATTTCACGCATTGCTGTGGCTATCATGCGGGTAAAATTATCAAAGGCCGGTATTTTTATTTCTGACTGCCAATCAATTTCACGAGCTTCGAGCTGCTCAATAACTTTAAATCTAATTTCTTCATCACTTGGTAAATCTGGTACTGGTACAGGAGTTGGGGCTGGCGTTCTGGTAACCTTTCCTTTTACCCAACGTGCCAAACCACCCAAACCAGAATGTTGTTGTTTGTATTGAGCCACAACATCTTCATGTTCAGCCACCATTTCTTCATGGCGCATTTTTATGGCCGCAACACGTCCATCAATTTCATTGTTTATATTTTCTTGCAGCATCATTCCCACATGGCTGGCATATTGGCTATCCCATAATTCTTTAAAAGTTTGCCAATCTCGAATACCGTATTGGCGTAATTTCTCAATCATCGCTGGATTTGTAGGTGCTTTGTCAGAAAATATATCTTTCACAGCACGCGTTACTTGGGCGTTTGCTTTAATCACTTCCTGACCATCACTGTCTTCACCAATGCTTAATTTTTGCTCATACAACGAAACAACCACTTCTCCCATTTCTTTTTTAGAAAATATCAAAAGATCAAACAATGCTTCGGAAGATAATTCGCGAGTTATCACCTGTCTTTCACGCGCTTCTTGCACTTCTTGCGCTGTTTTTTCATCTTCAGCTAATTGAATTGGTATATTACGATCAATTTCTATTTCTAAATCTGTAGCAGCTTTCCAGGCAGCCAAAAAATTCTTTTCTAAATCCGGCGTATCTTCATCAAGCGCAGCCACACTATCTCTTATTCTGTCTAAGGCACTACGTAAAAACTTTTGTTCCGCTTTTTTGGGAACTTTCAAAATTTTTGCTTTCAAATCATCAAAGGCTCTCGTAATATCTTGAGTTTGTTCTTTAAAATCAAAAGCACCCTCTTCTTTTTTGTCTTGTTCATCCTGCTCTTCCCCATCATTATTTTTCTCAGCACCTTCTTTCCATTCTGAAATTATTCCTTCAGCCACTTGCCCAATGTAGCGTTTTGCTCGCTCTTGAGCAGCAGACGATTCTATAAGATTCTCTCGCGCTGTTTTAGCAGTCGCTTGACGAACGGTAAGGGCTCTTTCTTCGCCAGGCTTTATTTCCATTTTTTGAACAGCAACCGCGTCTTTGTTTACTTGAATCGAACTTAACTCAGACTCAATAGTAGCATTCTCCGCTTGCTTAGTTGCAACAGCTTGACGAACCTGATCTGCAGCAGCAATCGATGATGTTAAAGCAGTTTCTAAATTTTGAAGTTCAGTCTCAAGAGATAATTTTTGTCTCCCAAGCACTTGAATTCTAGATATTTCTTGATCAATCGGAGCAATCAATGCATCTATTTCACTCTTAGTTCTTTTTCCAGCTGAAGTGCTTTTTTTGGGCGCATTCTTTTTTTCATCATGTAACGCTCTTCTTTCTTTTTCCAAATCACCAAGCTTATCAAGATCAGTTTTATTATCTATCAAAAAAGTATCTAATTCGGTTTTTTTAGCATCACGATTTTGCAAAGCATTTCTTTCTTGATCAATATATGATTGATTGGCAGCAATTTCTTGCTGTAGAGCCGCTTTGTCTGCAACATGCTTTTGCTCCTCGGCATCCAAAACACGCAAACGATCATCTAAGGGTTTGTTGTACGCTTTTTTTTGTTCAAGCTCAGTGCTTAATCGAGCAATTTCTTCTTCTTCAGCTTGCAAATCTTTAATTTCTTGCGGATGTTCCGCAGCAATTTTTAGAACCTCTTCTTGAAGCTTTTTTTCATCCAAAGTCGATAAGTCAACTCGGGTTCCAGAAGCTTTGGTTCCCGTAATTTTATCCATTCTTCTTTGCACTTCTGCTAATACCTGTTTTTTAAAATGATCGGAATTTGGTCGTTTACTAATAATGTCATACGCAGTGTCAGCTCGAAGTGTTTTTGATAAACTTGGTTTTTCAAGTGGAGCTGGTTTTGGCCCAGGAGCAGCTGGTTTTGTAGGAGGCCTGCCTCGCCTACCACCATCAACCCATGCACGATTTGCTTCATTCCAAACACGCATTGCTTCTGTATCATCATTCCATTTTTTTAATTTCACAGCATGCTCAACAGCTGCAGGAGAACCATGCTCAAATCGCCAATCTTCCGCCTTTAAAATTTCATCAAATTCTTCACCTACCGCCTTCATTTCGTCCTCAGAAGCTTGTTCTGCGATTACTTCTGCTTTGTTTTTGGTTTTCTTATCTGTTGAAGTTTTGTGTCGACGAATATCAACACTAAGTTCACGAACAGCATCATTTATTTTTTCAACCAATTGCTCAATACGAGCATTTATTTTTCGCAACTCTTTTACACCGGTATCTTCTGCGCTTGCTGTGCTAAAATCAACTAATTTAGAAATACGATCTACTTCTTTTTGCAAAGTGGCCAACTTGCTGTACAACTCTTTTGTTTTAATACCTTCCAATGCCCCGATTTGACTTTCTAAATTAACAAGCTCAGTACTAAAGCGCTCTTGCGCACTGGTAGCCTCGGCAATACTTTTCAATATTTCAATACTAATAAAACGCTTTTCACCCACCGCACTCCCAGTTGCATCTACTTCTTGCAAGTAATATTCCTCTTTTCCTTCTTGGCCAAGAACAATATTGCCCAGTGTATCTTTAGGAAAGCCAACTTCATATGCTTTTTGGCCGATTTCCACAGTACCTGCGCTCGCGAGCTGACTAGCCAGTTCTAATCCTTCAATTCTACGCAAAGGAGTTTCGGAAAAAACCGGCTCTTTCATTCCATCAATCTTAAACTTATACTTGGTAACACCACTTATTTGCATTACCTCAGGTGGAGTAGAAATTGTGACCGCTTTCCAAACACCATCTTTATCACGCCACGCAACCTGATCTCCTGCACTATAAGTAGCAACCAGTTCGCTGGCTTTCATTTTTTCTTCTAAATCGCGAGCACGTGCTCCTTCGTTTTTTCGAGGTTGTGGGTTTACAGCATTCATAAGGTTTTAAAAAATGTAGAAAGTTAAGAAAAGGTATCTATTTTATTGCGCATTTTTTTGATCTTAACTTCTGATTCAAGCTCACGCAGCCGTTTCTCGAGCTCCCCCTCTTCATATTCAATTACTCGGGTTTTATATAAAAATTTTTTCCAATAAAAACCAAACAACGCAACCAACCGAGACGGTTTGCGCTCAACTGGAGGCACTGGTGATGAAGACGAATCACGCTTTTCATCCATAGGTTCATAATGAGGTGAAACCATTATAAAAAATTAACTGTTCAATGTTTGTTTTAATTCTAAAGCAAACGCAGTCAAAATTTCTTTTGAAACCGTTTGTACATTCGGAACTTCTTGTTGCCAAAAATCTAACCATTCTTGGTCTGCAGCATTTCCACTTGCCGCCATTGTTTCAAAACGTTTTTTACCATCTTTACTAAGTTCTGAAGAAAGCCCCGCAGTCAAACGAATAATTGCCTGGTCTGTAAATTCATCCATTAATTTCTCTCGATCTGCAGAAGGAAGCTGATTAAAACCATGCTGCCCTAGAATGTCGTGGATATAATTTTTTACAAACCCCAAGCCTGATGGAAAAGAAGTTGTTGTGGACATACAAATGTAAACTTAAACATCTATTAAAGTGCTTTAAATAATTTGTGTTTTTTGTATCGAACCACCCATAAACTTGAAAGAACAAAACCAACCCAAAAACCAACTCCAGAATGAAATACTATATTGGGTCGAGCCGGAAAATCTGAAACAAGAGCGTCGTCAACAGGTTTAATCACCACATCTCCACTTACATATTCCCAACCACGATCTACCAATGTTTTCGTAACAGCTCGTGAAAAT
>CAYUTM010000025.1:749-4962 GCA_964447755.1 uncultured Gammaproteobacteria bacterium | reverse complement strand
CGCCTCATCTTTAGTGTCTGCAAATACAGTTATTTTAAGCAAACTTTGGCCAGCGATTATTTCACCCAACACATCCTTCTCCCATTTTTTTCTCTGATCACGTTCACTTAGTAATTGCCACGATGTTTTATCAAACATGCTATCCGAAGAAGTGGCGATATTCATTACTTTGGTATAAAAATCTGTTGTTTTCATAATTTGCGCCAAACTCTCACCAATGCGCTCCGCAGATTTTGCTTGAGTGTAGGGGTCAACACCAGTTCGGTCACGAGAAATGAGCAGTACCGCACTCTCAGCGCTATATTGTTTTTTAAACAAAAAACTAATACCTCCAGCTACAATTGCAAAGACTACTCCCCAAATAATAATTAACTTAAAATATTGCGTGAGAAGATGATACATACTTCTTCTTAAAGACAGTGAAGAAATTTATAAAAGTAAAACGGGCGCGCTGACTGAAATTATTTTTCCTGCCCGCATAATTTTTAAAACAACTTGAGCATTATTTTTTATAGTATACCACAACACTGTTGGGTCAACAACTTGATTATCTATACTCATAAGCACATCTCCGCGCTTCAAAACACTTTCTTTTGAAATGATCTTATCAACAAAAAATCCTTGAACACGAAGGTGGTTTATAAAAACTGGTTGTTCACTATCAAACCAACCTTCTGCTCCCAACGAGCGATATTGAAGTGTTGCATTATTTAAAACCGAAGAAATTAAATGCGTAAATGCAGAACTGGGCATAACATTATTTTTCTCAACTACAACACCAACCACTTTACCTTGTGCGTTAATTACCACATCACCAGATGAAAAATCATTTGACAATATATAATGTTGACTAAAAATTCCATCTCGGTGGGGCAAACTCGCATTAGAAATACGCTGACTTTCGATCATTGTATAATTCCAAGTATTATTATCATAAACATAAGCTGCGTCTCCATTATTTGCTCCATCAACAAATTCTGCCTGTTTTTTAAAATACTGAGAAGAAGTTGTGGAAACTTTTAAAAAAAGCATGCGATTGACCTGGTCATAAACCGCTTTTTCCAGCCCAACAGATTTACCTTCGTTGGTAACAACTCGCCAATTTTTAGCACTATCTTTAAACTCAGGGGAATAAACCACCAACCACCCATCTGAACTTACTACTATCCCCCGACCTACAAAATTATCACGCTGAACAGTCTCTACACCATTAAATAGTGAACTATTGCTATAAACCAGAACGGTTCTTGAAAATATTTCTTGCAAAATAGAATCTTCAAGTTGTTTTCGGGCAGCTGTTGAGCGGTAGTATGAAATAGTAAAACGATCTGCTTCTCCTCTCATTGGCCAAACCCAGCCAATCATAATAGAAGCACCTGTTACTCCAGCAATAAGAGCTAGAAATGTAACAACAATAATAAACTTAATGTTTTGCATTTTTTTATACACCTTAATATTAGAACTTGGTGGCGGTAAATGAGGGGGGATCATAAAATTATTTCCACTTAACAAAAAAAACAAGAAATGCGATTAAAAAAATAGTTGTTCCTAACAAAAAAAATAGTTGTCTTTTCCACTGAATACCTTCTGAAGAAAATTTAAAACGAGCCAAAATCCACACTACATACCATAACCATGTAATAATAAACCCTGTACATAAATAATGAATTGGCAACAATTCAATTATCCAAGCACACTCAAAAATCAAAATACTTAGTGCTCCTGTCCACAATAACAAACTTCTTCTATCAGCCACCCCATATTCTTTCCACCACACCACACTCATTATCATTGTAAGAAATGAACCTGCTAAAATCCAAATAAAAAGAGGAAGAGGGAATATATTAAAAACAATCAATGCCCCTACCCCACTCCACATTCCAGATAAGCCAAAAAGTGTAAGCATGAGCCGAAAACGACGCTGTGGTTTACCCACAAAAGACAAATCATTTTGAGTGGTGGGCAAAATCCAAAAACTTAAGGCAGATAAGCCTATTTTTAAAAAAACAACTACATCCCATGTGATCGACCATTTATCCACAAAAAGCAGCCAAGAAGTGGTACCCACATGAAAAATAAAAAGCGACATTAAATGCAAACCGCGCTGAATTTCTTTAGAGTAGTAAACGAATCTCGCTAGGGTAAACCACCAAAAAACGGGTAAAAAAAACCACATCAGCAAAGCCGATGTTGTACTAATGCGAACAAACCATCCTAACAAAATTAATCCAAAAATAAACTCAAAAATAGCAGCAAGACGCGGATGAAATGAAATAGATTTTATTTTTGTACCAACCATAAAGATGACTGAACAATAGCATAATCCATTGTAGTTGAAAAGATGGGAAGCCTTTTTGTCATAACTTGATTTTATGCCAAAAACTGCTACAATAAGCATACTTTAACACTTTTATGACCGATTTATCTCAAAATAAACGTGCTTTTTTTGAATATCACATCCTCGATACCTATGAGGCCGGCATTATACTTACCGGACAAGAAGTGAAATCAGTTAAAAATGGCCACATGCTTATCAAGGACGCATTTGTCACATTTCATGGCAACGAAGCCGTGCTAACAAATGCTCATATCCCCCTTTATTCTCATACCACTAACAAAGACGATGAATTTGTGCCAACTGCTCCTCGGAAGCTTTTACTTCACAAAAAACAAATTACTGATTTACACGAAAAATCTCTTCAGAAAGGCTTGACAATCGTGCCTCTAAAAGTATATACTAAAAACCATCTTATCAAAGTACAAATAGCGATTGCACAAGGAAAACACTTATACGATAAGAAAGAAACACTAAAAAAACGTGATATTGAACGTGAAGCACGACGAACTTTAAAAACACAATAACCAATAATGGGAGTGTTGGGCTTCGACAGATTGCGCTTATTCTACGGGCATATCGAGAAGGCTCCGTTCTCGTAAATAGTGGAGCAAACTCTATAAGTGCCAACTTATTCGAAAAAGCAAAAGGACTTGTTGCTAACGCTTTCCGCGTAAACAACGCTTTTGTTCCGGTAATGGCTTAACGTCATCACCCATCACCTCAGCAATATCTGGTAGCTGATTAGTGGTGTAACCCACCAGAAGTAGATAGTTACAAAAAGCCAAGATAGTAGCTATCGAAATTCATGTTGGCTCACCTTAAGTACTTTTGTCTTTTTTTTATCTTAGGGCTTAGTTTTAAAAAAGGCTATATATGTAGAACGTAGCATAAAAACATTCTGGACGCCGGTTCAACTCCGGCCACTTCCACAAAAAATACTAAATTTATGCGTATCTCACGCCGTTCTAAAAAAGAACAGCCCCCAAAAATAAACTACCTTTATAACGAAGGAATTCAAGCTCCTAGAATTTTGGTTTTAAACAGCGACGGATCAAACATTGGAATAATGACAACTGCCGAAGCTATTCGCAAAGCACGTGAACTTGAACTTGATTTAGTGGAAATTAACCCAAAAACAGATCCACCAGTTGCCAAGATTATGGATTTTGGCCAGTTTCGTTATCAAAAGGAAAAAGAGATGCGTCTTAAAAAGGCACATCAACACGTGGTGGAAATAAAGGGCATCCGTCTTTCTTTAAGAATAGGTAAACATGACTCTGAGATTCGCAAAAATCAAGCCGTGAAATTTTTAAACAATGGAGACAAAGTAAAGATTGAAATAATGCTTCGCGGAAGAGAGATGCAACAATCAGCAATGGCTTTTGATTTAATCAAAAAATTCGCACAAGACATAGATGCTTTAGAAAAAATAAGATTCGAGCAGGAGGTTGAAAAACAAGGTAACAAGGTTACCACCATTATTGCAAAAATGTAATTTAATAGAAATTAATAACCCTAGGCTTTTGAAGCCAAATAAAACATTGATGTATGAAACAGAAAACTCATCAGGCCACGGCTAAACGATACAGAAAAACAAGTACTGGAAAAATCCAAAGACGTGTGGCTGGACAAGCACACTTCAACAAACGTGAAACAGGAAAAACAGGTAGACAAAAACGACGTCCTGAATTCGCAAGCAGTACAATAAACCGTATTATTCAAATTAATTTACCTAACTAAGGCCTCTCCACAGTCCTACTAATTCCAAACGCGATATGACTCGTATCAAAGGATCAAAACTTCATCTCAAACGTCGCCGAGGTATCCTTAAACATACTAAAGGTTACCGCTGGGGCAGAAAATCAAAAATTAAAC
>CAYUTM010000025.1:0-739 GCA_964447755.1 uncultured Gammaproteobacteria bacterium | reverse complement strand
TAAACTTGCTAAAACTGCAAAAATGAAAGCAGGGCAACATGCTTTCGCATCTAGACGTGTTAAAAAAAGAACAAGTCGAGCTTTGTGGCAAATACGAATCAATGCCGCCGTTCGCGAACACGGCATGTCATACAGCGCATTTATGAACGGACTTAAAAAGAAAGACATTCTTCTAGATAGAAAGGTTCTCTCTGAACTAGCTTCAAAACAGCCCCAAATCATTAAACAACTCATTGAAAAAATCAAATAAACTTTCAAATAAAAACCCTCTGTCTTTATTAAAAGAGGGTTTTTATTTGTTTAAATATCAAAAAAAAGACTCTTTTTTAGCTAAAAACAAACTTATCAACATGAGTATCTTGACAACAATTAAAAAAAGGAGTAGTATTGACATTACGTTTTAAAGATCATATAAACTAAATTAAGAGTTTTGAAAGTGTTTGGTATGTGAACGGAGACCCCCCTCCTTGTCTCCCTCCTTATCAAACACTTCCAAAACTTTTTTGTTTTTTAAAGAAAAAGCAGCTCCTAAACAAGGAACTGCTAACACGCAGATGAAAGAACAAACTCCTTCCAAACTTAATTGGTTGCCAAAAAAGTGTGCGCAACACCAACATCTCTTCGCAAATCATCTTCATCCACATTGGTACTAAAAACCGAACAAAACGATGTTGCTGATCCATAAACAGACCATCGCAAAAAACTTCTTCTCACTCTCCGTGCCTGGTAAAGCCCGTGG
>CAYUTM010000024.1:8173-13108 GCA_964447755.1 uncultured Gammaproteobacteria bacterium | reverse complement strand
CTCGCGGTATGAAAGAAGATGAAATGAAGCTAATTGCCACATGGATCAACTTAGCAATTATAAATCATCAAGATGACAAAAAATTAGAAGAAATAAGATTGGATGTAAAAAATCTGACTAAAGATTTTCCTTTATACAAAAGATAATTAGTCTTTATAAGACTAATTCAATTTAATAAAATCGAAAGAAGTTTTGATACTATTTTTATTAGGGATAAAATGGAGAGCTAATACTTTATCACCTTTTTTCGCAAAACGATGTCTCAGTAAAAAACTTTGTGCGGTATGTAAAAAAATTTTTTTAGCAGAAAACTCTGATAAAGAAGTAATGTATGTTTTTACACCCCACCACATTGTAAGATACCGTGCAGAACGCACATCCGAAACACCAGCTAAAATTATCAATTCAGGATGAATATTGCTAAGCAAAGGCACAATATCACCGCGAGGATCGAACACAGCAACGCATATAATATCGAACTGTTCTTTTATTAACAATGCTATATCAACCAAGACAGAACTGATAAGTGTGTGACCTTCTTCTCTGCAGGAGGGCAAAGAAATATCATCATAATCAGATTTTTCTGTAACCTCGATAACTTTTCTTAACATAGTTACTGCCTCAACAGGGTATTTACCCGATGCAGTTTCGTTTGTTAAAAGCAACGAATCTGTGTGATCAATAACGCAGTTGGCAATATCATTGACCTCCGCTCTGGTTGGTCTTTTGTTGTGAGACATTGAATCAAGAAGCTGTGTGGCAACAATAACTGGTCTGTTAAACTTGCGGGCTTGGCTGATAATTTTTTTTTGTAAAACAGGCAATTCTTCAGCCGGCATCTCTAAGCCAAGATCACCTCGAGCAACCATAATTCCATCACTAGCCAAAATAATTTCTTCTAACTTATCTATCGCTTCAGGTCGCTCAATCTTGGCAAATATTTTAATATGGGTAGAAGTTTTTTTTCGATGTTTAGCAATATACTTTCTCAGGGAATCAATATCTTTAGCTGATCTTACAAAAGAAAGACAAATAATATCAACCCCTTCATCTACACCAAATAGAGCATCGGCTTTATCCTTAGAACTTAAAGCAGGTATTACTAAGTGCGTATCAGGAACATTGACTCCTTTATGGGAAAAAAGTATCCCGCCTTCTACAACTTTTACCTTGATAATTGAACCCTTTTTACCAACAACTCTTACCTCTACCTTTCCATCGTCGATTAACAAGCGGTGACCAACTTTAACAACATCAACCAAACTGCTAAGCGGTAGTGGAATTGCTTTTCCTACAAAAAAAACATCTATGCTGGTGTCTATCAAAAGTTGTTCTCCTTTCTTTACCTCAATTCCTTGTTCTGGCAAAATACCAAGTCTTATTTTAGGACCCTGCAAATCTTGTAAAACAGGCACATAACCATGTGTTTCTTTTTCTAACGTACGAATCATTCTTATGAAATGGGAATGCTCCTCGTATGTTCCATGAGAAAAATTTAATCTAACAAAATCAACCCCTTCGCGAAACATTTTTTGTAGGATTAAAAAAGAACTACACGCTGGCCCAATAGTAACCCCTATTTTAGTACGATGATTTTCCTCCATAAAAAATTATTTGAAAACATGAAATTTATTTAAAAATCGCAGAAAAAAAAGAGGATTTTATCAAAACAAGTGTGCTTAATCCCACAGTAAAACCAACTACCAACAAAATCAAAACCGCAATTCTTAATATACGTCTATTCTGTTCAAAAATAAGATGCGACCATTTCAAATTTTTTTCAAGCAATTCTCTTAAAGCATGCGGGCTTGTATCTTTCTGCGGATCACCAAATATTTTTTTATCTACCGAAGGAATGGTATTTGATGACATAGTTTGTGTCAAACAAGATTAAGAATTTTTTTTAATTTTTTTAAGTTCTTTTTCAAATGTTTTAACATCCCTAAAATCACGATAAACACTTGCAAAACGGATATACGCAACCCCATCAAATATTCTCAGGTGTTTCATCACAATCTCACCAATTACCTTGCTGGCAATTTCTCGTGTTTTCTTTTTTTGAATATCCCTTTCAATAAGGTGTACTAAACGGTGAAACTTATCTTGAGTGAACGGACGCTTAGTAAGCGAACGCTTTAAACCGTTTTCCATTTTATCTCGCATGTAACTTTCGCGATGACCGTCTTCTTTTATCACAACCACATCTAACAACTCTGTTTCTTCTATGGTAGAAAATCTATATAAACACTTATCGCACTCACGTCTTCTTCTTACAGCTAAACCATCTTCGGTTGGTCGTGTATCCACAACACTTGTTTCTTTATTGTTGCAGACGGGACAATGCATACTTAAAACGATTTAAAGGTTATATTTCCATTTTTTTTCTAATGAAAGCTGGAATTTCTAGAGTATCATCTGGTTCATTTTTCGGTTTCTCATCTTTTTGAGAAGAGTTCGAAAAAGAATTTGGTGAAGTTTTTTGTGGCTGTGAAAAAAGAGGTTTAGGTGCAAATGTTTTGGGTGTCATTTTTTCCTGATCATACTCTTTTGGCTTAGAAGAAAAAGTATTAGTGGTAAATTTGGAACCACCAAAAAAATTGGTAATTTCTTCATCCTTTGCACCATAACGAGTTCTGTCATCAAAACCTGTTGCAATTACTGTGATTCGTATTCCATTGGTCATTGTTTCGTCAATATTTGCTCCAAAAATAATTTTTGCATCATCAGAAGCTGAATTAGTAATTATTTTTGCAGCCTCATCGACCTCACTCATAGCAAGATCTACTCCACCAGTGATAGTAAAGAGGATTCCTTTAGCACCATCAATAGAAAGCTCTAACAACGGACTGGATATAGCCATTTTAGCAGCTTCTACAGCTCTATTCTCTCCACTGCTCGTCCCGATACCCATCAAAGCAGAACCTGTATCTTTCATAATAGCTTTGATATCTGCAAAATCAACATTTATCCAACCATGAACAGTAATAAGCTCAGAAATTCCCTGTACTCCCTGACGCATAATTTCATCAACAGTTTTAAAAGCATCGAGAAGCGAAGTTTTTTTATCAATGATTTGCAGAATACGGTCATTAGGAATGGTAATAATAGTGTCAACATTTTTTGAAAGTTCTGCCAAACCTTTTTCTGCCAACTCAGCTCGTTGTCGACCCTCAAAAGCAAAAGGCTTTGTCACAATTGCAACTGTTAAAGCACCCAACTCTCGTGCCATTTCTGCAACAATGGGCGCAGCACCTGTTCCCGTTCCTCCACCAAGGCCACAGGTAATAAACACCATATCACTATCTTTAAGCATGTCTCTAATTTCGTTTTGTGACTCTTCCGCAGCTTTCTTACCCACTTCTGGATCCATGCCCGCCCCCAAACCACGCGTTACCGTTTTACCGATATGGAGTTTAATTGGAGCAGGATTATGGTGCAAGGCTTGCACATCTGTATTCATAACGATGAAATCGACACCACGAACTTTGGCTTCGATCATTCTGCGAATGGTAGACCCTCCCGAACCTCCTACCCCCACCACCTTAATTTTAGCTATAGTTTCAATATCTGGTTTAACTTGGGGCATAAACATTTAACAACAAACTTTAAATATACAATCTGAATTGAACACTAAAACTATTCAGATTATTTTGATAAAATAATGCACGTCTTTTAAGTATAAATTTGTTAGTTTGCATTGTCAAGTAAAAACAAGCAGTGACTAAGGAATTAGGTTTTTAAAATTTTTAAACCATTTTTTTATATGTGTGGATACATCTTGTATCTTAAAACTTCCAAAACTATCCCCGCCATACTGATGCTTTTCTTCATAGGAAGCTGATCCCCACTTTACCAAACCAACCGCATTACTAAAAACTGCATCATTTACTTTGTCTGTAATACTCATGATTTGCAAAGGATAACCAATTGTTGCGGGCAATTTTAGTGTTTTTTTTGCGCAATCCAAAAGACCAGATAATTTTGCACCTCCTCCTGTAAAAACCACTCCCGCTGGAAGCAAACCTATTCTTTTAATAGCATGGAGCTCATGATTTATTTTGCGTAAAATTTCTTCTGTACGTGCTTGTACTATTTCAAACAAATAGTGCTTTTTAACCATTTCCTGACTTGGTGAACCTGCTTCAGAAAGATCGAATTCTTCTCTTTTGGAAACAGATTCTGCATAACAATCCGCGAAAAATATTTTAACCTTTTCCGCCACATCAATAGACGTTCTAAGTCCGATCGCTATATCATTAGTAATGTGCTCAGAACCAATTGGAATCACTGCCGTATGCAACACATCACCCTCTTCGAAAACCGCCAAACTTGTTGTTGAAGAACCAATGTTAACTACAGCAACACCAAGTTCTTTTTGCCGGTGCGTAAGCACAGATTCAGCCGAAGCCAAAATAGACAATACGATTTCTTCAGCCTCTAAACCCGCGCGATATACGGCCTTAGTAAGATTTTTTATTTGGGCTGAAGAACCTAAAATAATTTGCGTATCCACTTCTAAACGAACCCCAGTCATGCCGACGGGGTCTTTAATACCTTGCTGGCCATCTATGCTAAACAACTTTGGTAACACGTGTAAAACTTCATAATTTAGAGGCGACGCAATCATTCGTGAAGCATCTATTGCTCTCTGCACATCCTCTTCCGATATCTCACTGTCTGGTTTTGAAACAGCGATAACCCCCTTACTTGTTTGTGAAACAATATGTGAGCCTGAAATCCCTAAAACCACATGCGCTACTGGCAAGCCCACAACTCGTTCAATCTGTTCAATCCCCGCTGAAATAGAAGAAACAACATCTTCAATGCTGGTAATAATCCCTCTGTGCATCCCAATAGAAGGGACTTCAATTGCCCCCAAAACCTGTAATAACGGAGCCACTTCTTGACCCTGCGCACCCCCCATTTGTCCCACAA
>CAYUTM010000024.1:4145-8163 GCA_964447755.1 uncultured Gammaproteobacteria bacterium | reverse complement strand
CTATTTTTATGGTGGAAGAACCAACATCTAGCCCTGTTATGATGTAATCTTGATTTTTTTTCATACTTTAATTTATCTCCTTCATTATACACTATCCCCCTCAACGCACCAAATAGGGCGCAAACAAAACAACACCGATCAACAATGATGCACAAACTGTCAAAAAAACCGCTCCCGCCATTATATCTTTCACAAGAGAAACATAATGATTGAGCCGAGGCTTCAATAAATCGGTTAAACGCTCTAGGGCTGTATTTATCATTTCGACAGTAAGAATAACCATGACCAATAAAATCAAAACAACCATTTTCCAGTCTGAAAAATTCAGATAAAACGCTAGAATCAAAACAACAAATGCGCACAAAGTATGTATGCGAAAATTTTGCTCAGTCTTCAAAACATACTTTAATCCTCGAAAAGCGTACAAAAAACTTGTTTTTAGTCTTCTAAGGGACATATCTAATCACATTCGAGAAATTAAATACCTGACAATAAGGCTCTTTCAACTAGCAACTCTTGTTTTTTAAACATTAACTGCGCCTGTTTTTCTTTTATGTGGTCATAACCAGCAGTGTGCAGCAAGGCATGAATAAGCATGCGCACGAACTCCTCTTTGTAAGAAACATTAAATCTTTTTGCCTGTTCTTTTATATACATTGGACACAGGTAAATATAGCCGTGGTTTTTCTCGTTGAAAGGAGTGGGAAAGTTCGTCTTATCCGATATTTTACTCGCATGATCTAATGCGGAAAAAGAAAGAACATCGGTTGCTTTTTTAAACCCCCTATATTCAAAATTAATGCGCTTCATTTCTTGTTTTGAAATAAGCGTTACCTCAATCAAACCCTTTATTTTAGACACATACTTTGAACAAATGAAAATAATATTTTCAATTGCTTTACTTGAGAAAGGTGCGGATGATTTTCTATATATAATACTTTCGACCACAAAAAAATAATCATTTACTTAAAGGATGAGGTGGTACTTAAATTTTTTCCCTCAGATGAACTAGGAACAGTTGGCTGATTAAGATTCAGATAAATACTTTCTTCTGGGGGAACAAACTTTAAACTACGAGCAACAAGATTGGGTACTGCGGGAAAGCGTATTGTGGAAGTTTCTTCAGAAGGATGGTACAGGATAACCAAAATCCTGTCTTGTGTAACAAAATAGTAAACTAAACCATCTTTACGCTGCAAGCCTTTTTCATTAAAATAACTCACAAAATCTTTTAGGTCTTGAATTTTTTCTCCGATTGCCACTCTACTAAACCATGTTTCAAAATTTTCATCGGGTATTTTTTCAAAAGCTCTAATCTCCACAAAATCACCAGTAACAGTGCTTATTAAAACATCTTGGGAATTTTTATCGACCGAAGCTAATTTCCAGCTTTTAGGATAGTACATCGTATATCCATAAAAATCATTTGTAAACTGCTCAACACTACCCGAATCAACCAAACGCATTGGTTCTCTACCAGCTGGATTATACAGATAAAAAATTTCTCTTCCATCGTCAAAACTATCGCCATCGGTGTCTGCAACACCCGGATCAGTTGTAAAAAAATCCTCCTCATTATCTGTTAAGCCATCTTTGTCACTGTCGAGTGCTTTAGGAAACAGAACAGTTGGAAATCTCAGTTGAGTCTCAATTACCACAGAAGTAGTTGTGGAAAACGTACTTGTTGGTGGATTACTAATATCCACAACTAAAGTTGAAGTCGGTTCAAGGCTCTGGGTTGAAGTCGTGTTTTGCACTACTATATGAGCAGGTGGTTTTTTCGAGTAGACATAGAAAACACCCAACGCTCCAACCGTTAAAATAAAAATAACAAAACTACCCAAAACTAAAAACTTTTTTTGAGTTAGCAAGTTTGCCGGATGAATTCGGCTATCACCACCAACTGCTGTTTGTTTGTCAAAAATTTTTTTGTCAGCAGAAGATAGACCAGAATTAGCCTCCGTTTCTCCAAGTTGTTTTTCAACTTTTTTAAACGTAACGACGGGGTTATTGCCTCCATAAAATTCAGACGGCAAAATATTCATTTGCGGAAGCTCTTCTTTGTCTTCATTCCCTAAGGTTTCGTTGTTATTAGAACTAAACATACAAACTAAAGGGCGGGAGGAACTACTGAGCCAGATGATGAAGTAGCCGAATTTTTATTTGAACCAGATTCAAGCAAGCGTCCCTGTCCTAGTGGATTATAGCCATTTTTTACTTCTTCCCCATCTTTATAGCCATCGCCATCAGTATCGGGAAGTCGAGGATCAGTACGCCAAATTAAAACCTCATCACCATCACTAAGCCCATCTCCGTCTGTGTCAGGTTTATTTTGATTTGTTCCTAGCTCAAATTCTCGATCATCGGTCAGGTTGTCCTTATCTGAATCTACTTGATCACTAAATAAAGAATCATTCGCGGAATTGTTTTTATCAGTTGAGGTGCTTGTCGAAGTATTATTGACGGTTGTGGTAGTTACATTTGTTTTTTCATTAGTCGGCTTTTTGCCATCAGTAGTTTTAAAATACTTGGTATACACCCACATCGATCCAAAGACCACTCCCCCAACAAATAAAATAATAAAGATAGAGGCAAGAATTTTACCCAACACCGGCTTCTTAACCCCATAAGAAACAGCTTCCGACTGTTGACTAGAAGCAGTTGGCTCGTATATTTGAGTTGCAGGTTCGGCAGTTTTCTTTTTTAAAACTCCAGCACTAAGTGCATTTGGTGTTGTGTTCTCAGGTGATGGAATTGCATCTTTTTCAACACCGGCCAACATGTCATCTGCCTCAAAAGGAAGATTTTGAGGCGGTTCGGCTCCAGGAATATTCTGTTTATCAAACATATTTAAAAAATTAATATATATAAAAAAATTTTATTTTAAAGGATTCTCACCACGATCAACCTCATATCCATCCAAATAACCATCTCCCTCTGTATCAGAATTCAAAGGCTTCGTTTTATACAAAAAAATCTCATCCTTATCTAAAAGTCCATCCCCATCCGTATCGGAATTTAAAGGATTGGTTCCATATTTTTTCTCTTCATCGTCAGAAAGACCATCAAAGTCTTGGTCGAGAGCGCTAATTTTTTGTATTTTTTCAACAAGATCTTGCTGATCTGTTTTTTGTCTCTGCTCGATGATGATTTTGGCATTGTTTAATTCTCTACTGGTTTGTAAACTTTTTTCTGTCAAAAGGTTGTCATGTCCAAACCATCGCGATATGAACAAAAAAACTATAACAACAAACAGTATACTACCTACCAAAAAAATAATCCATACCTTTTTTGTAAACTTCATAGAGATTAGAATAACTTGAGATTCGTAACGATTTTATCAACAGGAATTACCTGATCCAAAGAACTTTGGCCCCGATCATTGCGAGCAATATTGAACACATACCAATACGATGCAGATGGATTGTCAGACCGAAGAGCGCTTTTTAGATAAAAGGTTTTTGACGGTAATGCAAAATGACGACTATTTGTATCTGATTCTGGAAGATATACGTCAACTTTAAGCTGTGCTGCATCTCTATAACGTCCAATTCCCGGATCTGTTATGCTCACTTGCGGCACACGCACGTAAAACATATACAATGATTGATTCATTTTAGAAGTATCAACCGTAAATGACCGCACATTCGTTTTTGTTGAAGTATACGTAAATCCGTGGTACCAAATCCCCTCATTGGCAGAAGACGTATAGTACTGCAAACCTGTACTTGTAGGAAGTCTCTCAATTGTAACACTGGATCCAAACGAAGGAATGATAAACCCGCTATAAAAATTAGGACTAGCATTTACCCAAGTTGTAACTATTCTAACATCAAAAGGTCGATTTATTTGAGAAATTACCGGTGACAAAATTAAATCATTTTGCCAAGACGCAGGTTTATTATACACAGGAAAAGAAAATTCATGGAACGCATCGTCATTTATTCTCATTTTATAATTCGAGCCATCCCCAAAAGAGCAGATAGAATTACTATTCATAGTTGCAACAGGACTATTC
>CAYUTM010000024.1:0-4135 GCA_964447755.1 uncultured Gammaproteobacteria bacterium | reverse complement strand
CTATTCCCTAAAGCATCCTGTTCAACCGTTTTTAAAACGAACGTAGAACTTGAAGTTCCAGGCCAAATATTTTGTCCGATCTTTTTTTGAGCAATGTATAATTCAATACTACCATTAAAATACACCCAAGTTGGTTTATCACCAGGACCTGTCGCACCACCATTGTTCATTCTTTTAATTTCACCAAGCAAAGGGTTAGAAGAAGAAGGGTCTGTGACGTTGACAACACTGCCACCTACCACTACCGCTGACTTATCTTCAGAACTGATAGCCCCACATGCTATACATGAAGATGAAAGTGACATACAGCTACTAACACAGGTTTTGGAACCCTTTTTATATGTAGTTGTACTCTGAACCTCATCGGAACATGATAAAACTTGATATCCCCTATGTGAATCATCTCGAACAGATACTGTTCCTGAAGTGCTGGCAAGCGAATACATTATTTTTGTGTCTTGATCTATATCACATAATTCAGAACCTTCAACTTTGCCATTTCCACAATATTCCTTAGACTGAACATCAACTACATTTTTACAGTCGCCTGCGCAATAAGTACAAGCGCCACCATATTTTGGATTGCAAGGTATCCCATTCTGATCACCACGATCACAAGCTTCGCCAACACCTACTTTTGCATCACCGCACATTCCAAGCAAAACATTACCGCCAGCGGTAGATGTGTTTAAAGAGCAGACCCAATTATTAGTACTTCTGTCTTGAATTTCGCCAATTCCTAAAGTACGATCATAAACTTTTATCTCATCCAATAAACCATCAAATTTATCACCACCCCAGCTAGCCTTCCCTATTACCATGTCTCGGTTTGTATTGGTTAAAAGAGGGGTGGTTGTTGCTTGGGAGACATAATTATCCAAAATACCATTTACATAGATTTTTAGCTGGTGCACTAATCCGTTTTTTTCAAATGTAGCAACAATATGCGACCACTTGTTTAAAGGCAAGGGATTCTTAGTGTAAACCTCAAAAGAAGGAGTTTTATAATTTTCATTCCACAATGCTAAGCCTAATTGATGCGCCGGATTAAACTGTAGGCCAAAACCACCCCCAGCATTTTTATCATCAGCCAAATTTGAGTAACCACCTTTTTCTAAAACACGCATGTAATCACTCATAAACGAACGTGGATTAATCCATGCCTCAACAGATAAATGGTTTAAAGGCACCCCAACATTTTTTGAAGACACACTATCCAAACTTGTCTTTCCATCAAAGGATAGGGCTCCTTTTACTCTACCAGCAGCAACATAATCAGGACATTCTTCGTCTATACACTTTACAAAGCTTTGAGAAAGTTTATCAAAAAAAGATTCTACCGGCACCACTTTAAATCCAAGCAGGGCAAAACTTTTTTCTCCATCATCAAACGACCACCATGACACAGGTGAACTATCTGCCCACTTACAATCTTTTGTACAACTCTTTTTTCCACTAGCACCTCCAATAGCACAAATTTGTGTACCGTCACAGTCTTCACCAAATTCTGACTGCACTACTCCATCGCCACAATAAGGGCCAACTGTTTGACAGTCCCAATTACAAGAAGTTGTCTTGTCAACACCATAGCGTGTTCTGCTTTGGTCAACCGTAGTGCATGTACCTAATAAATATGAAATTGTATCATTCTTTTTAGCGCATTCATTATCGTTATCACAGGTCTTTCCCCATGATAAACCACTTGTACAAACACCTTTTTTCCCTGTTACGTTAACAAAACTATCACAGACCTCGGACGCATTTTGAACCGCCCCATCACCACAATACCCTGGTGGATTAGCAGGCGGCCATGTACAATTTTTTGCACAATGATTATAACGGCCATTTAATTTTCCATCATCGCACTGCTCACCCACCTCAACTTTGCTGTTGCCACACTTGCTTAAATAGGAACAATCCACAAAAGGTGTTGAGGATGGCACCCATCCACATGCGCCAGAACAAACATCAATCTTAATTTGATCTTTTTTATCAACAGAACATTCTCCATACCGAACAGTGCCTGGAGGATCGCACTGCTCCCCCTTATTTAAATTTACCTGTCCATCACCACATACCCCCTGATTTTGGGTAGAAATTTCTTGATCTTGATTACAAATTCCATATGGATTATTCAAAACAAAACGATCTGTATTCACAAAGTCTTTATTGAAAGTAATTTGATTTTGAATTTTTAATCCCGGATCTTCAAGCCGAGCTCGTACAACATACGGAGTACTAGTAATGTTTGAATATACATACCGATAAGCAAACGAAGTCGTTGCACAAGCAAAACTGAATCGTCTATTCTCTGTACTCCAACCTGTCAAAGAATTATGAATAACACATTTTTCCGTTGAAGGACAACCAGAATCTTGAACGCAAAATTTATTGGTACTTACAGAACAGGTTCCAGCTACTCCAAGCAGATTGATGGGATCAACTGGCAAAGAAGAACCAACAACATTGCTAAAATCAGACCATGACGGCCACACGCTCAGTGTCTGTCCTTTTAAGTAGCTACCCTCTTTAAAATCAGGCGCAAAATTATTTTCTTGCAAAAATTTATCTAAGATACTCTCGACAGCGTGTAGGTCCCGCAGTCTTTGATAATTCCTAAGCAACTTGTCAATTGTAGCAGAACATACTTCACCCGAAGAACAATCAAAATCTGTTTTACATGTTTTTTGGAAGTAAGGATTTTGTGCGTCTAAACCACAGTAGCCATAATTCGTAAGATTGATGTTAAAACTAAGATTTCTTACAAGCTGCTCAAAAACCTGCCTGGTATCTTTTTGGGCATCTGTGTTTATGCTGAAAAGATAAATATTGCTATATATTTTTTGTGATGAGCTTGAATAGTTTAATGCATCTACATACACATTGTTACCATCTGTAATCGCGTCATTTCCATCTATTTTTATCTGTTGCGTTTCACCGACAAATCCTTGGCCACCAGATTCCTTGTTAGTTGTGTACCAATCTTTAACGGTCAAATGTTTTGGATTTGAAAATATTTGAATTGCCACAGCATCTGAATTCTTCGTGTTTGTAAAAAAGAATCTTTTTAGCGATGATGTTGTTGCAAGTTGAGAACTTGTTACTTGAACAGCTCCCCGTAAATACGGCAAATCATCTGCAACTCCTGAAACTCCACTATCTGCGCAATAATACGTACCGAAATTAAAATACCCATCACCTGTAAGTGCCGAACCAGGAAGACTTGTATTATTAAAAGTGTCGGAGGCGATATCAAAACCGTCATTGTTTCCCACCTTATCGGTAAATGGAAATATTGTATAAGGACCTTTGCCAGCCACAAACAAATCTTTTGGTGGCCATGGATTTTCACACAAAAATACGACAATATGAGAACTACCAGCAGCACCAAAGCCTAGCTGATTTGAATACTTGTTTGCAGTAACATTCACTGTCGCTCCCACATCAACTTCTCCATTCTTATTTTGTGCTGTTAAAATATTTTCTGAGGATGTAGAATTTTGCAAAGAAACATATGGATTTGCCGAACCCCATGCGTACTCCCAATCATAAAAACCTGGAATTCCTTGAATGAAAACCCCATTATTGGTTTTGGACCAGGCAAATAATGTAGTGGTCGCCCCAGCACGTGAAAATGAATACTGTTGTGGCTTTATTTCTACTCCGCTAAGTTGGCAAATCGTTGAAATTGTTGAAAATTTCCAGGATAGATTTTTTCCACCAGCATTTACACTTACTCCACGCTCGGTTTTAACTCCATTTTTTAAGATAACTGCATAATCACTGTCAAAAGCCAAAGGAGAAGAAAGATTAATAGAAATTGTTGATTTCGTAGAACCATTTTCTGTAACTGAGGATACTTCGGCCTTGCCAACATCCGGGGCAACACACCATTTTGTGGGTGCGGCTGAAACATCAGCACCAAATAGTCCAGCAAATATATTTTTAACCGCTAGATACATTCTTTTGTACCACACAATATTTTCAACAGTATTTGAATTTTTCACACTAATTACCAAACCAGTAACTTCCTCAGAATCCTTACAGTCATTCGCTCCACGAGCAATAACAACATTGTCTTTTAGTGAAGCAGCATTTATATCAGAGTCAAAAACCGCTTCCAGATAGGTATTTG
>CAYUTM010000023.1:0-13167 GCA_964447755.1 uncultured Gammaproteobacteria bacterium | reverse complement strand
ATCGGGATACAACAGATTTTCGGCAATGCCCGTGAAAATTGCGGAGATTTTCTCTGATGAGTGATAATCGATATAACCCACCATCTCCACAGCATGAGCACGGGTTTTGCACGTTCGTATAAAGCGCCAGATATTCTCCTTTCTGACGATGAGCGTTGCCCTGAGCCCCAGGTGCTGGGCAAGTTCTTTCGCCCAATTCAGGGAGTTTTCGTTGGTGTCTACCAACGTCAACTCCACATGAACACCAGGGTTTTCCACCGTAAAACGGTGTATCGCTTCAATGGTGGCGTTGGCACTGCCACAGGCCAACGAAAAAATCCTGATCGGAAATTCTAGGCTCATCCCCACCCCACCTTTGTACAACCGATCGAGCTCCTTCAGAAGGAATTCGTAGGTCATACGCAAGCGATTTCTGGGGCCTTGCGCGTCTGGCTGGTTAAGCCAGAACCACATCAACCACTCTCGCCATCCTTTCGGATTTGGCAAAAGAAGAGGAAGAGCGTAAACCGGCCCAAGCGCCTGGGAGGTTGTAACACCACCCCTTACCACTCCTCCCAACTTATGGGCCTTATCAAACAACCAGCTCATCCTTTGGGGACCAGCCTGCCGCTTCGTTTTTTCCAGCCTTCTTCCTTTGAACAAAAGCCAAAACTGATGCTTCACGGCATTCCACAACGCCACGAGGTACATCAATGGAGCGAAAATGTAGTACAGAAGTTTGCGTTTTTCGAGAAGACGCCCTTCCTCCGTTCGGAGGATAGAGTACTCTAGCCCGTAATTTACGGCCAAGTCAGACCTGGCCTCGTCAACGACCGGCAACGGAAGACTCACTTCAGGCACTACCGCCGCTACAGCGACAGTCCTGTCTTCCACTAAACCAATAGAAACAGTACTCGCACCCTCGGACAAGGGGCCACTTTTCAACTGCTGCATGATCCACCTCCTCGTCCGCAAAACGGACGCTCTTCAAGGCCTCGGGCAACATTACCCGCACCATATCATCTAAAATAAATGATATAGCACGGATATCTTGACAAGGCTCCTTGAACAATTAAGTGAATCTAGCACAAAAAATGCCTTAAATCAAGGCTTAATGAGGATATCTTATTTCTAGGAAGAAACTACATTACATCAACAGAAGTAATCGAGAGCTGAGAAAGTGCTTGTTTTAGCACATTTTTCACCGCAAAGCACAGCTGCAAACGTACGTTTTTAATACGGTCGGCCACACCTAATATTTGATGTTTATTATAAAATTCATTAAAAGCCTGAGCCATGTCAAAACAGTACTTGGTAACCACCGAAGGGTTATAATCCTCCAAAGCCTTTTGTACCACCTCCTCATACCCTGCCAGCAAAACCAACAGCTTCTTCTCTTCTTTTTCTTGCAAAACCTCAACATCACCCTGGAAGCTATGATTTGTGATTTCCGATTTTTTAATCAGGCTATTTATTCTCGCCACCACGTACAAAATATACGGCGCGCTAAATCCTTCAAAACTTACCGCCTCTTTCATATCAAACACAAAGTTTTTTTGCGCCTCATGCTTCTGCATACTAAATTTCAAAACCGCCATAGTCAGTGTTATTGCGGTCTCCTGCAATTTTTCATCCGCCCAATCTGCATGTCGAACCTTGCTCTCTTCCAAAAGTTGGGAGTAGATCTCATTTCGCAAATCTTCGTACAAAATTACATTGCCTTTGCGCGAAGACATCTTACCTTCTGGCAAATTTACCAACCCATACCCAATATGCGTCATTTTATTTTTAAAACCAGAGAGTTCCAAAACTTTAAATAATTGTTTAAAATAAAAATTCTGTTCAATTCCGGTAATAGTAATACTCTCTTCAATATCATGATTTTTAAACTTTTCTTCGGCCAAAGCCAAATCACTGGTCATGTACAAACCAGCACCTGTGCCTTTACGAACCAAAGCAATATCTAATCCAAAACTACTCAGATCCACAATTATCGCCCCCTTCTCACCTTCGGTAGCAATATTTTTCTTGAGCAATTCGCTTACCTTTTGCTGGCCCTTCTCTTTTATGTTGCTTTCTAAAAATAAATGTTCATGGTGAGTCAGAAGCTCTTCGTGAATTTTTTCAAAACCTGCTAAGCTCCACTCTTCTGTCTCTTTAAAAAGTTCCCAAATTTTCTCATCTTTAGCTTCGAGCATTTTTTGCAGCTCATCTATTTCACCTTGCACTTCTTTATGCTCCGTTATGTAGCCACTCACTTTGGCATACAGTTCGCCAAGCCATTTTTGTTTTGCAATTTGATCTGTAGAGTTTTTTATTTTCTGATACTCATCCCATGCCAAATGCTGAATGCCCCACAAACATTTCACCACATGTGCCCCAAAATCATTGATGTAATTCACTGGCAACACATCGTAGCCACATTTTTTATACAGCTGCACCAAGGTGTTTCCAATACAAACATTACGCAAATGGCCAATATGAAATTCTTTGTGCGTATTTTGCGAAGGATACTCAATCATTATTTTTTTGCCCCTGCCCACATTGGCGCTGCCGTAATTTTCACCCTGCTTTTCCATGGCTTCAAAAACCATTTTGGCCAAAGCAGCGGTTTTGAAATAAAAGTTTATATACGGACCAGCTGGCGCAATGTCTTGAAACAGTTCGTAATGCTCCGCTCGATTTTTTTCAATTTTATCTAGAAATTTCTTTGCTGCTTCAACCGGGTTTATTCCTTCTTTTTTTGCGAGCTCAAAACAAGCGAAGGCGCGGTCTCCCATTTCTGCGTTTGGTGGAGTGGTCAAAACAATTTCACCTTCCACCCCAACATCAGAAAGAATTTTTTTAATTGTACTTTCAAAAATTGAAATCATATAACTTTTACAAAAAATCTACTTCCCTTTTGTACTACGTCCCCTGCTTTAGCAGTAGCATCAATAGCCACAACTTTTTCATCATTAATTTTCACTCCACCTTGCTCTACAAGTTTCCGAGCATCACTTTTGCTTTTGGCAATTTTAGATTCTACGAGAATGGAAATAATATCGTACGAGCTTGGTTTTAATTCGGGAATTTCTGCTGGTTTTTCTTTACTCTGAATAACGCTGGCAAAGTTTGCTTTTCCTTTCTCAGCTGAATCTTCACCAAGAAATACTTTGGTAATTTCATAAGCCAAACGCAGTTTCAAATCACGTGGGTTAGCATTCTTATCCGCTTTCATTTTTTCAATTTCGTCTGTCCCCACACACGTACACAAATCAAATCCTGGCCAAATCATCGCATCGCTCCAACGCATCACTTTGCCAAACATGTCTTCTGGTGTATCCGAAAGCGCAATCATATTGCCTTCGGTTTTACTCATTTTTTTACCAGTTTCATCGGCCAAAAGTTTGGTAGCAATTACAAATTTTTCTTTGTGCTTTATTTCTTTCATCAATGTTCTACCGGCAAGCATATTAAATGTCTGATCATTTCCACCAACTTCTCCGTCGACATCCATGGCAACGCTGTCATAGCCTTGCATGAGTGGGTATAAAAATTCGTGAAGGTAAATGGGTTTTTCTTCTTTCATTCTTTTTTCAAACATATCTCTCTCCAGCATCCTTTGCACCGTAAAATGCGATGATAATTCAACCACTTCTTCAAAACTCATTTTTTTGAGCCACTCACTATTAAATTTAACCTCTACCGGGTTTTCACCCTCAAAGTTCAAAATGCGTTCAGCTTGTTTTTTATATTCTTTGCAATTTTCCAAAACTTGTTCGCGAGAAAGCTTTTGTCGCGCAGCAGATTTATCCGTGGGGTCGCCAATCATGCCGGTGAAATCACCAATGAGCATGATTACTTTGTGCCCCAAATCTTGCAGCTGGCGTAGTTTGAGCATGGTAATGCCATGGCCAATATGAAGAGTGGGTGCAGTTGGATCGTAACCAGAATAAAATACCAATTGTTTTCCAGATTTTAATTCAGTACGCAAAGCATCAATATTTGGGTAAATATTTTCTACACTTCGCCTTAACAACTCTTCAATTTTTTGTGTGTTAGTATCAATGGCCATAAAAACTAGATTAAAGTTTTTAACTGATTCTGTAATTTTTCAATTTTTTCCTTTTGTGCTTGCAATTTTTCTTTTTCCACGCGCACCACAGCCTCTGGTGCATTATTTACAAATTGCTCATTGCTCAATTTGTTTTCTAAAACATCACCATATTTTTGTGCTTCTTCAAGCTCTTTGGAAATTCTGGATTTTTCTTTTTCAGCATCAACGAGTCCATCGTGAGGCATTCTAATTTCACAATCATACTTCGTTAAAAAAATCAGGGCTGCCGAACCATTTGTTTTTCTTTCTTCAGTGGAAACTATTTTGAAATTATTTAATCTACCCAAACCTATTATCACTTCTGCATTTCTATTCAATATTTCCTGTTGTGTATTAGTTGCGATTTCTAAATCAACTTTTTTGCTTGGCTCAACAGCATATTGGTTTCGTATCATTCGAATATTATTAACAATCTCAATAATAATCTCAAAATCGCTACTTGAAACGACATCGCACTTTGGCCACTTCTGTATCATAATCAATTTATCCCCTGGATAAACTTCATTCCAAATTGCTTCCGTTACAAACGGCATAAATGGATGCCAAAGTTTTAACAAAGCATTTAAAATAAAATTAAGAACTTCTGATTTATCTTTTTCAATTTTTGCCACTTCTAAATACCAATCGGCCAATTCGTTCCAAGTAAAATCTCGCAACTGCTCTCCAGCATATGAAAAATTATACTCTTCGATATTCTTAGAAACATTTAAAATCAAACTACTGAGTTTTGAGATAATCCATTTATCAGCGTCTGTTTTTAATTTTGGTAGACCAACATCAATTTGTGGATTTTCAATATTGAGCAACATAAACCGCGAAATATTCCACAATTTATTCGTAAAATTTCTAAAGCCAGCAATTTTCTCTTCCGATAATTTCATGTCATTACCGGGAGTATTACCAAGGAGCAATGACAAACGGGTCGCGTCAGTTCCATACTTTTCAATCATATCGAGCGGGTCGATAATATTACCCAAACTTTTACTCATCTTTTTTCCTTTTTCATCCCGCACCAAACCATGTAGATACACGGTTTTAAAAGGCACTACGCCGAGTGTATACGTGGTCATGAGTATCATGCGCGCTACCCAAAAAAACAAAATATCATACCCAGTTTCCAAAACGGATGTAGGGTGAAAATTTTTTAAATCTAGTGTTTCATTTGGATAACCAAATGCGGAAAAAGTCCACAAACCAGCTGAAAACCAGGTGTCGAGAGTGTCTGGGTCTTGTCGAACTTCACCTCCACATCCCACACATTTTTCAAGAATATCAATACTCGCAATTGGTTTACCGCACAATACACTCTTTAGTTCTTGATTCTTTATTTTTAATTCTTCACCATCCACACAATACCAAACCGGAATTTGATGACCAAACCAAATCTGCCGACTAATACACCAGTCGCGTAAATTATTAATCCAATTAAAATAAATTTTCTCAAATCTATCGGGGATGATTTTAACGTCACCACTGTTAACAGTGTGTCGCATCATTTCTTTTAGCGAGAGCGGCTCGCTGGATGATATTGGATATCGGATATCGGATATTTTTTTATTAACGTCTACAAACCATTGGGTTTTAGGCAGGGCTTCTACTACATCGCCAAATCTATCCGATGTGCCAACATTTTGTACGATATCTTCTTCTTTCTCAACTAAATTTTTTGCTTTCAAATACGCTACAAATTTCTCACGTGCTTCTTCCACTGTTAAACCCACATAATCTTTTCCGGCCTCAGCTGTCATTCTTCCATCTTCACCAATCACTTGAATCAGTTCGATCGGGTCATTATGTGCTTTTTGTTTTTGGTACATTTCAAAATCAACTACACTATGAGCGGGCGTAACACCAAGCGCGCCAGTTCCAAAATCTTTATCCACATTTTCATCTGTGATAATTTTTATATTCAATGGTTTTGCCGCACCAACATCTACTGTAAAAGTTTTACCAATATATTTTTGGTAACGTTCATCATTTGGGTTCACTGCTACGGCCGTATCGCCGAGTTTAGTCTCAGGCCGCGTGGTTGCAATAGTGATTGGGAAATCTTTGGAATATTTAAAATAATATAGCTTGGCTGGTCGCTCTACATGTACCAACTCATCATCACTACAAGTAGACTGCCCTTTTACTGACCAATTAATGACGCGGTACCCACGATAAATCAATCCATCATCATACATTTTTTTGAATACTGTCCGCACCGCCAAATTTCTTTGCTCATCAAAAGTATAGGCTTCTCTACTCCAATCCAAAGAGGCGCCCATTTTTTTACATTGGTTCACAATGGTGTCGTGGCTGTCTTGCGCAAACTTTTTTACCCGTTTTAAAAATTCTTCGCGGCCCAGCTCTTCTTTTGGTTTCTTAAAACCTTCTTCTTTAATTAATTTATTTTCTACCTTAGATTCCGTAGCTACAGCGGCATGGTCTGTTCCTGGTAACCACAAAGTTTTATCACCCTTCATGCGATGATAACGCACCATTACGTCTTCAATCGCAAGTGTGGCCGCATGACCCATATGCAAAGTACCCGTAACATTTGGCGGCGGAAGCACAATAGAAAAATGTTCGGCATCTTTAGCGGTCACACCTTTTTCAACACAAACATCAGGGTTAAAAAAACCAGATTCTTCCCATTTTTTGTAAATTTCATGTTCGTAATTTTTGGCTTCGTACGCTTTAGGCAATTCTTTCATAACAAAAAAGATATTTATTTAGGCCTATTTAAAGGCCTCAAAGTCATTTATTTTACTAAATCTGCATAAATAAAGCAAATATTCTGCCTTAAAATACTGTCTTTCTAACCTCCAGTAGCCCACAGGTCAAAATTTGACACATCTAGTTTTAGTTGTTACAATCAGGCGTTCACTAGAACCTTCAGTTTGAAGGAGGGGCACATGGACCAAAAAAAGGATCACGTCTATGAATCACATAGCTTACAGACCATTGTGGTTGGAAGCGCGGTGATTATAATGATAGGATTTATTTTCTGGCTATGTTTAGAAATGGTGTTGTCGAAAAACCAGTTTATTCAGGGATTTCCACACCATACGAGACAAAGTTTTGTAACAGATGTGCTTTCTGGATATGCCGTGGTTATGCTACTGGCGATCTGGTGGTATCGCTGGTGGCGAGACCAAAAAAAATCTAGGAACCCATAACAAAACAACATAGTATACGTTGGGCACACGTCAAAAAGCCTATTTCTAAACTTTCTATTTTGTGGCATTAACTGATTTTCAACAACTCAACAAACTCATAAAGGACAGCACATACATTCTTATCGTGTTTGGACCCTATGATTCTGGAGACAGTCTTTCTTCAGCGCTTGCATTAAAATATTTTTTGGAAAAAAGATCAAAACAAGTGGAGGTGGCTTCTTCTGGATTTGCTGCCCACAAACAATTTAATTTTCTTCAAGGAGCCGATACGGTAAAACCAGAACTATCTCATTTACAAAAATTTACCCTTAAAGTTGATGTTTCAAAAGCTGAAATTGATACTATTAGCTATGACATTAAAGACAACTGGCTTTCCATTCATTTAACTCCTAAAAAGGGCGTAATTACTAAAAATGAACTTCGCACTGCACAATCAACCTTTAAATATGATTTGGTAATTTCCATCAATACTTCCGACTTAGAAGCATTAGGATCGATATTCATTAATAATACCGATCTTTTTTATAGAACACCGATTATTAATATCGACTATCACACTACGAATGAATATTATGGCCAAGTGAATTTAATTGATACTACTGCAACATCTGCCGCAGAAATTTTAAGCCAACTACTAAGGCAACTACAAGAAGAAGATTATGACAAAATACTTTCAACCATGCTTCTCACCGGCATGATTGTTGCTACTAAAAGCTTTAAATCTGCACATGTTACCCCTCACGCATTGCATTTAGCAAGCGACCTTATTAAACAAGGAGCAGACCGAGAACTTATCATTCAAAATTTATACCGCACCAGATCAATAGCAACACTAAAATTATGGGGAACAATTTTAAGTAGACTCCGTCACAATACGAGCTGTGGACTTGTTTCAGCAACCTTAACACTTGCTGACTTTAAAGAAACTGGGGCAGATGATAATGATATTAAAGCTGTAGTAGACGAGCTTATTACAAACTCTCCAGAAGCAAAAATAATTGTACTGCTTTACGAAAAAAGCCCTTCAATTATTAAAGGGCTTCTTACGACAGACCATACATGCTCTGCTCTTGAAATGGGAAAGAGTTTTCGTGCCCAGGGAGATAGAAAGCAAGTTTCTTTTTTACATGAAAACACTACTCTTGAGGCCGAAGAAAAAAATGTTATTTCAATTCTAGAAAAACAACTTTCACAACCGCTAGCACCACCTCGTTAAACAAGAGATCTTCCAATCATTTCTTCTGGCTGGGACACTCCAAGTAATTTTAATATAGTTGGAGCAACATCAGCTAAGATACCAACAGGAGACAACAAGCTTAAATCTCCATCAAGTGGATCGCCGCCCGAACCGGCTTGCCCAATAAAATCTTTTCCGATAATCATAAACGGAACCGGATTAGTTGAGTGTTCTTTATCTATTCCACCAGTTTGTAAATTAAGAACCTCTTCGGCGTTGCCGTGGTCGGCGGTAACAACTACTACTCCACGCTGCGCCATAGCGTGCTCCGAAATCTGACGCAACGCTTTATCAATTGCTTCGCACGCTTCTATTGTAGCCTGCTTATCGCCTGTATGGCCAACCATGTCGGCATTAGCAAAATTTACGGCTATAAAATCAAAGCGTTTTTTATCTAAAGCCTCAACTACTTCTTGTGTAATACGCTCTAACGACATTGCGGGAGTGGTTACATAGTTTGCAACTAGCGGTGAAGGAACCAAAATACGCTCTTCACCTGGAAAAGAATCCTCAATCATTCCATTTAAAAAATAAGTGATGTGGGCATATTTTTCTGTTTCGGCTATGTGTAACTGCTTGAGACCATTCTTGCTCAGCACTTCTGCTAATGAATTATGAATGATAACAGGAGGATACGCTACAACAACTGGTAAATTTTTTTCATACTCTGCCAAAGTGACAAAAAACAAATTTTTTAAATGAGTTCTTTTGAACTTGCTAAACGCCGGCAAAGCAAATGCCTCAGTCAACTGACGGCCGCGGTCTGGACGAAAATTAAAATAAACAACCGCATCATTTTCTTCAATTGTGGCAACAGGTTTTTTTCCCTTAGTTATTACCACTGGTAAAAATTCTTCATCAAAATTTTTCTCTGCATATGCATTTTTAATTGCCTTAATTGCTTGAACCGAAGTTTTTTCCGCAATTCCTTCTACCATTGCTCGATAAGCTTTCTCGATTCGATCCCAACGATTATCACGATCCATTGCATAAAACCTACCGCATAGTGAAGCGATAGAGCCAACACCAATCTTTTTCATATATTCCTCCGATTCTCTCACGAGAGTTTCGCCAGAATTATAGGGTGAGTCACGTCCATCTAATATCCCATGCACAAAAACTTGTTTTGTTAGTCGAGCGTTTTTGCATAATTTCAAAATAGCATACAAATGATTCATGCTCGCGTGCACATTTCCAGAACTTAATAATCCTACCAAGTGCAACTTTGATTTATTTTTTTTTACATGTTGTACGGCTTGGGCAAGTGCTTTGTTTTCAAAAAAATCACCCGTAGAAATTTCATGATTAATGCGAGGAAATGTCTGATAGTATACTCGTCCGGCACCGATGTTCAAATGTCCTACCTCAGAATTGCCCATTTCCCCAAACCCTAAACCAACCTCATTTCCAGAAGCTGCCAAGGTCATGATGGGATAATCTTTTATACCAGCATTAAAAAAGGGAAGACGTGCATGAGTAATTGCATTACCCTCATTATCCGGCGCAACACCCCACCCATCCATTACAACCAACACTACTGGCTTATAAGACCGAGAGTTCATCATAAAATTTAAAAAAGTGGCTTAGCAGTCATATCTTTTGGCTGCTTGATATGCATAAGTTTTAAAATAGTTGGGGCTATATTTGCCAATTTTCCTTTTCGTAAATTACCTGTGTGGGGTATGCCATAACGTTTAAAATCACGATGATGAACCAGAAGATAGCACGGAACTTTGTTGGTTGAATGCTCAGTATTTGGGGCACCGTTATCATTCTGCATTTCTTCCGCATTGCCATGATCTGCGGTTATAATACCGCGACCACCTTCCTTAAGCAAGGTTTCAACTATCCTACCAAGCTCTTCATCTAAAATTTTAACTGCTCGTTCTACTGCCTTAAAATCACCTGTATGACCAACCATGTCGGCGTTAGCAAAATTTACTGCTATAAAATCAAAACGGTGATCTTTTATGGCGTGTATAATGTAATCTGAAACTAAACGCGCTTTCATTTCAGGTCGAAGACTGTAGCTTTCCACACGATCTGACTCAATTTTAACAAATTGTTCTCCGCAAAAGTGATGAGAGTAACCACCGTTTAAAAAATAAGTGATGTGAGCATATTTTTCGGTTTCAGCAACATACAACTGTTTAAGGGGACACAAAGTTTCAACTAACCCATGGTGAATATCACGACTTGGAAAAGCAATAAATACCCCGTCTAACTCTGGTCCAAAATCCGTCATTGCCACAAAACGTGTGTTGTGAGGAATTTTTTTTCTAGTAAACACATCTGCATTTTCCTTTTCAAAATCCGTTTGTACAAAAGATTTGGTTAATTGCCGAGCTCGGTCACTGCGAAGATTAAAAAAAATCATTATATCATTATCATCTATACAACCAACCGGTTTATTTTGTTCATCAACCATTACGGTCGGACTCACAAACTCATCGGTTTCACCACGTTTGTAAGCTTCTTCAAGTGCCTGCTCTGCTGTTGTTGCGGAAAAACGACTTTCTCCCATAACCATAGCATGGTAAGCCAAGCTCATACGATCCCAATTTTTATTTCGATCCATAGCGTAAAATCTTCCCATAATAGAGGCGATTTTTTCTGTACCCGTCAAATGCTCTCGCAATTTTTTAAGATGTTCTGGCGCATCATGCACTCCAGAATCACGCCCGTCTGTAAACAGATGAAGGTAGACTTCAGAAATACCTTCTCGACGGCAAAGATCTAACAAAGCATATATGTGTTCGGGACAAGCATGTGCGCTGTTATGATTGGACAACAGGCCCATGAGATGAACTTTTGTTTTATATTTTTTTACATGGTGGAAGGCCTGTATAAAAGCATTATTCTTAAAAAACGTTCCGTCTTCAATAGCGTCGGAAATATAGACCCCGTCCTGTTTTACTACCCTACCCGCACCAATATTCAGGTGTCCTGCCTCACTGTTCCCTTCTTGCCCTTTAAACAAACCAACTGCTTCTCCACTGGCATCAAGCTCTATATAAGGAAATTTTTTATTCCAACCAAAAAAGTTCGGCGCAGTTTCTGGCCTAATGGCGCTTAATTGTTTTTTTGAAGTAACACCCCATCCATCTAATATTACCAAAAGAGTAGTGGTTAATTTTGTTTGTGACATATGACAATAATAACACCCCTCCTTTTTGGTTAATTTTTTAAATAATTATGCGAAAAGTTGTTTTTCAATTTCCATTAAACGATTATACTTTTCTACCCGTTCCGACCGCGACAATGATCCTGTTTTAACAAATTCAGCATTCACTGCCACCGCTAAGTCGGCAATAAAGGTGTCACTGGTTTCGCCACTACGGTGCGACACAGATATTTTATAATGAAACTTGCGAGCAAGCTGAATCGTTTCCAGCGTCTCACTCAATGTACCAACTTGATTAAGCTTTATTAAAATCGTGTTAGCAACCCCTTCTTTAATACCCCGTGACAGCCTTTCTTTCTGAGTCACAAATAAATCATCACCAACAATACAAACATTTTCTCCAAGCCGTTTAGTTAACTCTTGCCAAGGTTTCCAATCATCTTCGGCTAACGGATCTTCTAGTGAAATAAGAGGATATTTTTCAACCCACCCTCCAAGAGTACTAATGAGCTTTTCCGCTTTCCATGGGGTTTTCGAGTCAACAAAATAGTATTTATTGTCTTTATAAAACTCCGAGGCTGCCAAATCAAGACCTAAAAAAACATCTTTACCCGCATGGTAGCCGGCTTGAGCAATGGCTTGCATAATAAGTTTTAAAGCTTTTTCATTGTCACCACGACCATTAGGAATATCTGGGCTAAAACCACCCTCATCCCCCACCCCAACAAAATAATGTGTTTTAATTAAAATCTTTTGCAATTCATGAAATATCTCCGAACCAATCCGCACTCGTTCGCATAACTGTCTGTTAACAGGAATAATCATGAATTCCTGAACAGATAAATTATTGTGAGCATGCTGGCCACCGTTTAAAATATTCATGGTCAAAAAAGGCATTTCATATTTTTTGTGTTCCAAGCCGTACAATTCTCTAATGTATTGGTAAAGCGGTCGATCAGCCGCTAACGCTGCTGCCCGAGCAAGAGCCAGTGACACTCCCAAAATTGCATTCGCTCCCAAACGGGACTTATTCTTTGTACCGTCAAGATCAATCATTAACGCATCTAGCATCGCCTGCTCCATTACATTTTTACCCTTCAAGGCAGGGGCAATAATTTTTTTAATATTTTTAACGGCTTTTAACACACCCTTTCCACCATATCTTTTCCCACCGTCACGCAGCTCAAGCGCTTCATGAACACCAGTAGATGCACCTGACGGAACTTTGGCGCTTGCCGATACTCCATTTTCTAAAACAACAACAGCTTCAATCGTTGGATTTCCCCGAGAATCAAGAATTTCTCTAGCTGCAATGTTTTTGATCTTCATATGACTAAAACCAAGAAAAATAAACTACCAAGTAACACGATTGTAGCACAAAATTTGCTTATAAAAAAGGGTGGTTTAGATTAGCCACCCTTTTTTAAAGTTTATTTAAGACTACGGTAAAATTTCGTAAGTAATATTTACATTGGTGATAATATCTTGACTACCAGATGAGATAGAACTTGGAGCTTTTACATTAACAAAATCCATTGTCATACCACCATATGGAAGTGGATAA
>CAYUTM010000022.1:7792-13635 GCA_964447755.1 uncultured Gammaproteobacteria bacterium | reverse complement strand
GACAGCGCTGTCTCGCGTGATTCCACGCTTCAACAATGACGGTAAACATTGGCGAAGATTTCTGTGGCAAGATTTTAACTCACCACGTTCCCAAGCAATATCCGCCTTACCTGGGTTTTTGGCACACTGGAATCCGTGTACCGCTTCGTGCTCTCTTCCATCACGTGTGAGGAGAGCAGGCTTTAACGTAAGCCTCCCTACGCCCAGGTCTCCGTTGTCCTGGGGAATACCCATTGGTTTCGCTCCGGACGGAGTCTGCCTCTTTGACGCCTAACTTGTTCCATCGTCACCACCAGCACACTGGCAACAACCTCGATGAAGCACTGTTAGCGCAAAAGGTTCAGAGCGAACCTGCTATGTGGGCGTTCCTCTGCGCCCGCGCATATAGCCACCCGTGAGGATCTTCGGGGGGTGGTCTACCGCACCGTTGAGCATCATGCTCTCCGGACCGGTAGATGTAAAGTAAGTCTTAGTTTACATCTACCGATCAGGTTTTTTTAACTAACAAAAAAATATATCAAAGAATGTTATTTTTGTCAATAGCATTGTTGTGGAAAACAAACTATTTTTACTAACTTAAAACAAAAAAACAGGTTATTTAATATGCTGTAAAGCCTCTTTTAATAATTGTTCACTTGTTTTTCCTTCAGCCTTCAGACTCTTAGCAACCTCCCGTGCCTCATTGGCCGAATAACCCAAAGCAATCAAACCATCAATAACATCGTTCAGTGCGCTGCTGTATATTTTTTCACCAACCTGGTCACTACTCCTTGTTCCTTGCTCCTTCATCTTCGCTTTCAGTTCCACCACAATCCGCTCTGCAGTTTTTTTGCCAATTCCACTTACTTTGGTTAAATATTCCACATCTTCTCTCGCGATAGCTGTACTAATTTCGTCAACTGTTCCAAGAGCCAAAAGATGCAAAGCAGTTTTGGGACCAACGCCGCTAACTGATAAAAAATATTTAAACAAAGCCTGTTCCTCGCTATCGGCAAAAGCAAATAAATCAAGCGCGTCTTCGCGAACGATTAAATATACGTTGAGTATTACATTGCTACCAATGGCGCAGCGCTCTTGTGTACGTGGGCTGGCAAATGCTTTGTACCCAACACCACCACTGGTCATAATGGTTAGTTCACCATTGTAATTGTTGATTATTTTTCCTTCGAGAAGAGAAATCATAGGTATGAATGTCTAGTTTCTAATAAAATGACACGATATTTGAAAATTACTAGTTGATATTTGAAATTTTATTAGCCCGCCTAGACAGATATCTATCTGGGCAGGACATTAGAAATTAAGATTTAGGCATTTTTTTCACGCGGTTCACCCGAATCAGTCCTCCACACGGAACAACCTCAATTCCTTGTTTTTCCAATTCATCTAAAAATAAATTCATTCCCAATGAATCCGAAGACATGTGGCCAGTAATAATTACGTTTAAATGGTTTTCTTGTGCAACTTTAAAACCATCTTCTCGCATATGCATGCTAATAATTGTGCTAAAGCCTGTTTTGGAAAACTCGGAGTAAACTTTGCTAGAAGGGTTAGTTCCGCCGGTCATTTCAACCAACCATTTTCCTAAATGATTTCGCGAGCTGCCACTGATAATTTTTGGTCCTGCTCCGCGACGTTTTGCTTCTTGATATTCTGGAATCTCCATGAAAATTTTCATAATATCACCAAGAGTTTCGGGAGATTTTTTCTTCAATATATCGTTTATGAATGCATCAACAAGATTGTCGGTAATGGTATGGGTATCAATTAAATTTACTTTAAGAATTTTTGCAATATCTACTACCTTATAGTGGTTTGCGGGATGAACTCCTCTACCAACCTCACGTGCTCTTTCATCCATGATTCGCTCGGCAATGTGAATGGGTAAGCCGTAGCTCTCATATATTCCTGTAGACATTTCCATAACCTCGTGAAGGTTGGCTAGGCTTTTGCCATTTGGGTGGTGTGCTATAACAAGATCTATTTTTTTCCCGTGTAAACCAAGTTGGTCGGCTAAAAGAATTTCAGATCCACTAATATCAATTCCGGCTAGAACGCGTCGTACGTTTTTTATGGCATCGTCAACGTGTATGGAACTGTCGGGATAAGGGTTGCCAAGCTTTTCTTTTTCAAAGAATTTTTTATCATTTTCACTCAGACTTTCGTATTCGTCTTTTATTTTTTTCAGATATTTTTTTACACCCTTTTCCCCGCGTGGATCGGCGATGATTGCTAGCTTTACGCCTAGATCAAAAATGTTTTGAATATTCATATGCTACAGTACAAATTTTATAAACAGTTCTTTTCCGTCAATGATGCTTTTTTGCTGATCTGCAGTTATGGAGATTTCTAAAATTAAACTGGCTAGAACAGATTTTTTTATTTCCGCTTCGTAGTCATGAATTATTTTTTTAAGATATATTTCTTTCGTGGCGAATTCCAATTGTATGGTTTGTTCGATAGTAAGGCCAGCTTCTTTACGAAGTTGGTTGATGGTTCGAATTATTTCTCGTACAATACCCTCATCTTTTAATTCTTCAGTCATCTCTGTGTTTAGCCACACCTTTACATCACCATCAACTTTGGCAATAAAACCAGGCTCTTTTACAGCTTCAGCGTATTCAACCTCCTTAACATTTAATTCTTCGGCAATCATTGCTAAATATTCCTTGTTTTGCCCCAGATCATTCCCAATGGTGGTGTAGCTTCCGCCAACACAAAACGAAAGTTTAGCAAGCGGTTGGCGTACTTTTATTTTTTGTTCGGCGCGAAGCGACAAACCAATTTCTACTACTTTACGCAATATGTGCATACGGTTGAGTGCGGCTAGCTCGTGATGTTTTTCGTGGTATTTTGGCCAGTCCTCCAAATGCACACTTTCTTCGAATTTTTTACCACCATGGTTTTTCTTTAATTCTTGATAAATTTTTTCGGCAATAAAAGGAGTAAATGGTGCCATTACTTTTGAGAGTTGCAGCAAGACCTCGCGTAATGTTGAGAGGCATTGGAGTTTGTCGATTTCATCTGCTCCTTTCAAACGCTCGCGGCTGCGGCGTACGTACCACTGTGATAATTCCGTCACAAATTCTACAATTGGGCGAGAGGCTTCGGCTAGTAAGTACAATTCCATTTTTTCTTGCACAATTTTTATGAGTTCGTGCAACTTTGCCATGATCCACTTATCAAGAGCGTGGGCAGATTTGTATTCATGGTGTGGGGTATCGCCCGCAAACATTTGGTAAAATTCCAAAACATTGGAGAGTGTGTTGATTAATTTTCCGTAGGTTTCTTTTACCGCATCTTCAGAAAAGTTTACATTTTCCGTGTACATTACCGGCGAAGTTACCAAAGAGTAGCGCACCGCATCGGCGCCGTATTTGTTCAAAATAATTTCTGGATCAGGATAGTTTCTTAATTTTTTACTCATTTTTTTACCATCTTCAGCAAGTACAATCCCGTTTACAATAACGTTTTCAAATGCAGGGGTAGAACCTCTGGTTGAAGTTATGGATGCATTGTCGCCGCTGGTGAGAGCAGTTGCCAACACGTGCAAAGTATAAAACCAGCCACGAGTTTGATCTGGCCCTTCGGCAATAAATTTAGCTGGGAAACAATTTTCAAACTTTTCTTTATTTTCAAACGGATAATGCAACTCACCATATGGCATGCTGCCCGATTCAAACCAGCAGTCTAAAACCTCCGGGATGCGGAGCATTACATCGTTACATTCGTAACATTGAATACGTATTCTATCGATAAAATGTTTGTGCAAATCAATTTTCCCATCGGGAAAAACTTCATCCCAGTTGGTAGCCCTTTTTTTCAGCTCCTCAACACTGCTAATACAGGTCACATTTTGACATTCTTTGTTTCCGGTCATAGCACTCATTGTGCCTTTGCACATCCAAACCGGTAATGGAGCGCCCCAAAATCTATTTCTTGAAATTGCCCAATCACGTGCGCCCTCCAGCCATTTACCAAATCTTCCTTCTTTAATGTGTTCTGGTACCCAGTGTATTTTTTCATTATTTTTAAGCATTTGATCTTTGATGGTTGTAACTTTTACAAACCAACTTGTGGTAGCGTAATTCAAAAGCGGGGTATCACAACGCCAACAATGAGGATACGAGTGTTCAATTTTTTCTTTACTAAATAATTTGTTTTCATGGGCGAGCCATTTTATTACTTCAATGTCAGTTTTGGTGGGATCATCTTTTGGTTTTACTTCTAGCCCGGCAAAATCAGTTACTTCTTGTTTAAAAATTCCGTCCATTCCTACGTGCTGCACTAGCGGAACTTTTTGTTCTTCACCGACATAAAAATCTTGCTCACCAAAAGCGGGTGCAATGTGCACCACTCCAGTTCCGTCGCCAGTAGAAACAAAGTCCGCCGCTACTACACGAAACGCATTCGGTGTGTCTTTGTAGTATGAAAAAAGTGGTTCATATTCTAGTCCTACCAAATCTTTCCCTGTCACCTCCGCAATTATTGAATATTTTTTATCTTTCAAAACAGTTTCCACACGATCTTTGGCCACAATTAAAATACTACTATCCGCATCTGACGCAACGTCACAAACCGCATACTCAATTTCTTGGTTTATCGCAAGTAAAACATTGCCTGGCAATGTCCAAGGAGTTGTTGTCCAAGCCAAGATGTATGCGGGGTTTTCAGAAATATATTTTCCATCAAGATGATTTGGTAATTTGAACCTAGAAATTAATTCCGATGCTTCGGTTGTGATTTTAAATTTTACAATTACTGAAATATCTTTGACGTCTTTATATCCTTCGGTCACCTCATTTTGCGATAGCGGCGTAACACAGCGTGGGCAGATGTGCATTGGTTTGTAGCCTTGGTAAATCAAATTTTTTTTCCATAACTCAGAAAAAACCCACCAGACACTTTCCATATAGGGCGTGTCCATGGTTTTGTAGTCATTTTCCATATCTACCCAGCGCCCCATGCGATGAATAGTTTTTTTCCATTCAGCACCAAAGCGGAGCACACTTGCCCGACATGCTTCGTTAAATTTTTCAACCCCAAAAACCTCAATATCTTTTTTTGAGTTTAATCCTAATTCTTTTTCAATCATGTTTTCAACCGGCAAACCATGACAATCCCAGCCCCATTTTCGTTCTACGCGGTATCCGCGCATAGTAAAATAGCGTGGTATCGCATCCTTCATTACCAATGGAGCAAAATGGCCATAATGTGGCAGCCCGGTTGCAAATGGTGGGCCATCGTAAAAAGCATAACGCTTGTCTTCTGGTCGGTTATCAATCGATTTTTGGAACGCATCAGTTTTTTTCCATAATTCTAGTATTTCTTCTTCGGTTTGTTTGGCGTTGTAGAGCATATATTTTTATAAAAAATAAAACACGCACTATTGCGTGTCGAGACCCTGAAACAGGGGGTACCATCTCGGCTTTGTTCTTAATTTTAGGCTATTTCGGGCCAACCCGAAGGATTCTACTGGTGCAAAGTGCACGTTCTTTCCTTAGCATACTCTTGGTTTGGAAGAGATTCCGTGTGATGACGGAAAAATGCTTTCTATATTCTAAGTATAGTTAATTAAACAAGTTAGGTCAAGATAAAATACATCGTGTTTATAGATGCAAAACCCGACAATTACTGCCGGGAAATTTTGATTGAAAAGTTGGCGAGGTTTTGGAAAAGTTTTTAATCCCCGCATCGAAAAGAGATTCTCACCAGACCTTGAAATGTGTCTTTGCTGTAGACCGAGTACACAATGTCCGGGCCGTACCAAAGACGTTCTTGGTTGAGGGGTTTCGGAATGTCGATGTTATGCCACGTTAGCTTACCGTAGCAAGCAGTAGTTAGTG
>CAYUTM010000022.1:0-7782 GCA_964447755.1 uncultured Gammaproteobacteria bacterium | reverse complement strand
CATTGGAAAGCCCTCAATTGTCTCCGCTGCGAATAAAAAATACCACCGGCTGGCCGTTGGACCAGCGCGGATAAGAGAGCTCCACAGTTGTTTGAATGTGCATTTGCGCAAAGGCGTTTTTACACAAGAGGAGCATCAGCAGACCTGTGAGAAGAGCTATGTTGGACAGGTATTTTTTGTGCCTACATTTCATGATAAACCTCTGGGTATATTTTGTTTGCAGTTATGCCCTGTGTTTCAGGTTAAGCGAGGTTATCGTGTTTTTAGTGCACTGTCAATACATTAGTGGGGTTAGTTTTACTAGTTAAAAATAAAAAAACATGTTACGATTGCACAGCATAAAAAATATGATTTCCTTTTCAAAAGAACTTAATAGCGAACAATTAGAGGTAGTTTTACATGGCGATGGGCCTTGTTTGGTTTTGGCTGGCGCCGGGAGTGGAAAAACGCGCATTATTACCTATCGAGTAGCTTACCTTATTGAAAACGGTGTACAGCCCGAACATATTCTTTTAGTTACTTTTACCAATAAAGCCGCAGATGAAATGAAGAAAAGAATTCTGCATCTTTTGCCAGGGCATACTACCGCCACAGGTCGTTCGCCTATTTCTTGGGCTGGTACATTTCACCACATCGCCTATAGAATTTTAATTTTATATGCGCCATTACTGGGTTATAAACCGAGGTTTTCGATTTTAGATAGCGATGATAGTGAAACCATTTTAAAGATGTGTATTAAAGAGGTGAAAGTTGCTGCTGAAAAAAAATTTCCTTCCGCGGGAGTTATTAACTCAATGATTAGCTATGCCAGAAATGCCCAAATAAGCCTTGAAGAGGCGGTTGAGCTTAAAAACGTTGTTTGGTTACAGTTTTTACCAGAAATTACAACAATAGCCGATCGCTATGTGGTAAGAAAAAAAGAAGCAAATGCTATGGATTTTGATGATTTGCTTGTAAATTTATTGCTTTTACTAAACAACGAACAGGTGTGCACTAAGTACGCCAGTCAATTTTCACATATTTTAGTTGATGAATACCAAGATACCAATAAAGTGCAAGATGCGATTATTAAAAAATTTGCCTCAGTACACAAAAATGTCTTGGTTGTGGGAGATGATGCTCAAAGCATATATTCTTTTCGAGCAGCAGATATTCAAAATATTTTGCAGTTTGAAAAAACATTTCCCCAAACCAAAATTTTTAAACTAGAAACTAATTATCGCTCCACCACCGAAATTTTAGATGTGGCAAATAATGTAATTTCTAATAACCGCGAGCAATTTAAAAAACACTTGATTTCTTTTCATAAAACTGGTGCCAAGCCGTATTTACACGCACTTGTTGATCCTCAAGCGGAAGCACAGTTTATAGCTAAAAAAATTCAGTCTTATCTTCAAAAAAATACGGATCCACGAGAAATCGCCGTGCTTTTTCGTGCGTCACATCATTCGCAATTACTTGAAATGGAGCTGGTAAAAGCGGGTATTGTTTATGATTATCGAGGGGGTATTCGCTTCTTTGAACGGGCCCATGTTAAAGATATTTTGAGCTATTTACGGATACTTAATAATGTGGCAGACACAGCTGCCTGGTTGCGTGTGTTGCTTCATGAAGAGGGTATTGGGCCAAGTGGAGCTCAAAAAATAATCGCAGTGCTGCGCAATTTTACTGACCCGCAAGATATTAAGCGCGCTGGTTCTGAAGTTTTGGGAGGTAAGGCATTGGGAGGGTGGAATAATTTTGTAGCGATTTGGGAAAAGATTTTGAATGCGCCTAAGATTTCGCCACATTTTTTAATTCAGACACTTTTAGAATCTCCTTATAAAACCTATTTAGAAACAGAATATGTTGATAGTGATGATAGGGTTGATGATATAAAGCAGTTGGCGGTTTTTGCAGAAAAATATACAAACCTTGAAGAATTTTTAGCAGAAAGCAGTTTGCAAGAATCATTTAATCTGCGTGGTCAAAACCCGTCAAAACCAGAAAGTTTATCTGCAACACCTAAAATTGTACTTTCTACCATTCATCAAGCCAAAGGTTTAGAATGGTCGGTTGTTTTTATAATGAGGTTGAACAATGGTTCTTTTCCTCATGATCGAGCTCTAAGGGAGCCGCGGGGTGTTGAGGAAGAACGGCGATTGTTTTATGTAGCCATAACCAGAGCAAAGCAAGATTTGTTTTTGACATATCCTATGACGGGCGGCAATTTTGGAGATATGCTAAGCACTCCAAGTATGTTTTTAGATGAAATTGACACCACTCTTTTGGAAGATCATACGCTTTTGCCTCGTCACAGTACTTCCTTTTCAAATTTAAATGATGGAGATGTTACCTATGAAGCTGAGGAAGAATCATTTTATGTAGGTAAAAAGCCGGTTATGAAACCGGGTAGTTTTCTGAAAGAGATAGAAGATTTGTAAAAAATTTTGATTAAGGCCGCGATCTTGACAAAAAAATCCAAATCCATTACACTCACGAGCATGAACGTAAGTAAAAATCGTGGCTGATGTATTATGCGTCAGCTTTTTATTTTTAAAAAAACTATACAATAAACTAAAAATAGCCTATGCCAAGCATCAATCAACTTGTTAAAAAAGGTCGCACACCAAACAAACGAAAAACCAAAACTCCAGCATTGCAATTTACTGTGGACAATCTTCACCGAAAAGTAACGTATTTTTCAAAAGGATCTCCATTTAAGCGCGGTGTTTGTACCAAGGTTTACACCACTACTCCAAAAAAACCAAACTCCGCTCTTCGTAAGGTAGCAAAAATCCGCTTATCAAACGGAAGTGAAGTGATTGCGTATATCCCTGGTGAAGGCCACAACTTGCAAGAGCACTCTATTGTGCTTATTCGTGGTGGACGTGTAAAAGATTTGCCTGGTGTACGTTACCATATTGTTCGTGGAATTTACGACACTCAAGGTGTAGCCAGTCGTCGAAAAGGACGTAGTCTTTACGGTAACAAACGACCAAAAGCAGCAAAAAAATAACTTAATTTATACTAACTGTACCAAACAGTAAGCTGAGCATCTTTTCTTCTAAAATACTGTTGTGCTCGGGTTGCTAGGTAGTGGTTAGCACTTACTTTTCTACTTAATTAACATTATTTCTGATATCAACATTCTATGCGCGGAAAACCAGCTAAAAAACGCATCATTAAGCCAGATCCACGTTATGGTAACGCGGTGGTGGCTAAATTTACCAATATGCTTATGGAGCGTGGTAAAAAATCAGTTGCTCAAAGTATTATTTATGGCGCTTTTGATCTTATTGGACAAGATGGAAAGAAAGACCCCTTGGTTGTATTTGAAGAAGCAATCAAAAATGTGCAACCTCAAGTTGAGGTTCGTTCCAAGCGTGTTGGTGGTGCTAACTACCAAGTTCCTCTTCCAGTACGAGGAGAGCGCCAGTATGCCCTTGCTTTTCGTTGGATAATTGATGCAGCGCGCAATCGTAAAGGAAAGCCGATGGCTGAAAAATTGGCTACTATTTTAATTGAAGCGCAGCAAGGTTTAGGGGATGCTGTCAAAAAACGAGACGATGTTCATCGTATGGCTGAAGCAAATAAAGCATTTGCACACTTTGCACGTTTTGCAAACTAATTTTTACTTACATTTCTTCTTACATAATTTATGCCTCGTGAATTCCCCATAGAGAAAACGCGTAATATCGGTATCATGGCACATATTGATGCTGGTAAAACAACTACAACAGAACGCATCCTTTTTTATACTGGAAAAAAACACAAAATTGGTGAAGTGCATGAAGGTGAAGCCACCATGGACTGGATGGAGCAAGAGAAAGAACGTGGTATTACTATTACTTCAGCAGCAACAACCTGTTTTTGGAAAGGATTTCGAATCAATATTATTGACACCCCTGGACACGTTGATTTTACTGTAGAAGTAGAACGTTCGCTACGCGTACTTGATGGTGCGGTAGCAGTTTTTGATGCTTCACAAGGAGTAGAGCCTCAATCTGAAACAGTGTGGCACCAGGCAGATAAGTATAATGTTCCTCGTGTTGCATTTATCAACAAAATGGATAAATTGGGAGCCGATTTTTACATGAGTTTAGCTTCTATTAAAGAAAGGCTTACCACCGAAGCTTATCCTATTCAACTTCCTATTGGCCAAGACAGTACTTTTTCGGGAATTGTTGATGTTATTGAGCAAAAAGCCTATAAATTTGAAGGTGATAAAGGCCAAAATATTATTGAAATTCCGATTCCAGAAGACATGAAAGATTCTGTTAAAGAATATCGAGCGAAATTAACGGAAAAAGTTGCCGAAAGTTCTGATGAGCTTATGGCTAAATATTTAGATGGTAAAGAACTAACTATTGATGAGATAAAGGCAGGTATTCGCATACTTACAGTGCAAGGAAAAATGTATGCAGTTCTTTGTGGATCTGCTTTGGCTAACATTGGTGTGCAACTTATGCTTGATGCTGTGGTAGCCTATTTGCCTGCTCCAACTGATGTTCCTGAAATTAAAGGACTTAACCCAGACGATGAAACCAAAGAAGAATCTCGCAAACCAGGAGACAATGAGCCGTTTTGTGCGTTAGCTTTCAAAATCGCAACCGACCCGTTTGTGGGCAAGCTGAGCTTTATCAAGGTCCTGTCCGGCAAGTTGATCTTCTTCCGTGTATACTCCGGTACTGTTAAGGCAGGAAGTTATGTATACAACACCTCAAAAGGTGAAAAAGAACGTTTAGGAAGAATTGTGCGAATGCATGCTAATAGCCGAGAGGATGTAGAGGAAGTTTATGCAGGAGAAATTGCTGCTGCTATTGGTCTTAAAAATGTAGGAACGGGTGATACATTGTGCGATGAAAACAAACCAATGGTTTTAGAAAGGCCAACATTTGCGGAACCGGTTATTTCCATGGCTATTGAACCAAAAACAAAAGCAGACCAAGAAAAAATTGGTTTGGCGATGCAAAAACTAGCTGAGGAAGATCCAACTTTCCATGTAAGTACTAACCCAGAAACCTTACAGACCATCATCGCTGGTATGGGAGAGTTGCATTTAGATATCATTGTTGATCGAATGCGTCGTGAGTTTAAAGTAGAAGCTAATGTGGGTGCTCCACAGGTTGCCTATAAAGAGGCGATTAAAACATCTGCTGAAGCAGAGGGCAAATATATTAAACAATCTGGTGGTCGTGGTCAGTATGGGCATTGCTGGTTACGAGTCGAGCCAATGGAACCAGGGAAAGAAGGTTTTGAGTTTGTGAACGAAATTAAAGGTGGTGTTATTCCACAAGAATATATTCCTGCTATTCAAAAAGGTGTTAAGGAAACAATTACCCGTGGTATTCAAGCTGGTTTTCCTGTAGTTGATGTGAAGGTTACCTGTTACGATGGTTCTTACCACGAAGTTGATTCTTCGGAAGTAGCATTTAAAATGGCGGGATCTATGGCTTTTCAAGCTGCTTGCAAAAAAGCGAACCCTGTTATTTTAGAGCCTGTTATGAAAGTGGAAGTTTTGACTCCGGAGAATTTTATGGGTGACGTAATTGGTGATTTAAATGCGAAACGTGGTCAAATTCAAGAAATGACAGATAGAGGACAAATGAAAGTTGTTCGTGCAATGGTGCCTCTTGCTAGCATGTTTGGTTATGCTACTAGTTTGCGCAGTATGAGCCAAGGCCGAGCAAGTTATAGTATGGAGTTTGACCATTATGCGGAAGTTCCAAATAATGTGGCTCAAACCATTATCACTGGTAGACAAAAGTAAAAAACATTCAACATATATTAAAAAACTCTTTGGCGCTCGCTGGGGAGTTTTTTAATTTGTAACAACCATTGACCTGGCGCAAGAAATTTGCTCTAATTATTTATCTGCCACCAGGGGCAGATTTACCAAAGAGGATGTACATGAAAACAAAGCTTGCGTTGCTGCTAATGGTATTGGTTTTTAAGGGATGCTCTGCTTCTACCAATAGTAGTGGTTTGCAGAGTGAGCCGCAGCTTTTTGCAGCTTGCCAAGGCCCTGATTTTGACCAAGAGCCAGACAATCGTATGAAAACCAGTCGATTGGGTGATTGTATCAGTCTTCAGCAAGACGTTGAAAATCAAGATTGCAAAAAAGGTGGTCGTAAAGGCAGTCCACCACCCGGACATCCTTGCCATGAAATTCAAGATATTTGCGAAATTAAGCCAGAAAAAGTTGATGTACGATGTGGTCATTTCAGCGGTTATTCGTACCGGCTAGTAACGCCGAATTGTGCAAAATGGGGTTTGTGTGGCACGCCGGCCAAGGTAGAAAGACCGCATATGTAAAAAAATGCAGTTGTTTTCCATACACGTCCAACGCTCAAAAAGCGTTGGTTTTCTATTAAAACACTTGTATTTTTATACAAAGTATGGTTAGGTACTTCGTCCTCCACAGTGGGTGGTGGATTTAAAAAAGGAGCTGAAGATGAATTGCACAGTTGTGGGAATGCGCTTGTTGCTGCTGGTATGCGCACTTAAGCTCAGCGGTTGCTTTGTGGGGCAACAGCAGATGCCCTCCTCGCCATATAACCCAGAATACGAGGCTTGCCAAGGGCCAGATTTTGATAAATTCCCTGATTTGAAGGTGGGTGATCCTCGTAGGGTTGCTGTTTGTACTGATTTGGGACAATCACCCTCGAACACCGCGGAGTGTGGGCCAGATGTTACAACGTCACCGCCCAAGGGGCACCCCTGTTTGGGCATTATGCCTGTTTGTAAACTAAGGCCAGAAGCGGTCGATGCGCGCTGCCGAAATGACGCTTGGAAGCACATCTTTACCATTCGCCCTATGTTGCAAGATTGTGGTAAGTGGGGTTTGTGCGGAACCCGCATAACGGTAATAACTGCTCCGCAGTAGGAAGGGGTTTTTCACTCAGAAGTGTTGCCAATGCTCAAAAAGCGTTGGTTTTCTATTAAAACCCTTGTATTTTTATCTAAAATGTGTTTAAATGATTCGTTCTCCACAACAGTTGTTGGAGATGGTAAGCACTAAGGAGTGTGTAATGAAAAAGCAGAGCGTGCGTGCGGTACTGTTTGTGTGGGCACTTAACCTGAGTGGTTGCTTTGGGGGTAGTCAGTTAAATCAACCCCAACAGCCTCCAACCGTCAATAATGGAGAATACGAAGCGTGTCAGGGTCCGGATTTTGACCAGTATCCAGACCCGCGCCGGATGGATGACAATGATAGATTTAATGATTGTATGGATTTGGAACAAGGGCTTGGAAACGCCGATTGTGATAAGGAGGTGTACTGGTCGTATGCGCCTGTTGGGCATCCATGCACAGGCATTATGGCTATTTGTAAAATTAAACCGCAGCAATTGGATATGCGCTGTATGAACCCTGCCTGGAGTAAATTCTTTCGCATTCGCCGGGTAACCGAGAACTGTAATAAGTGGGGTCTGTGCGGCACGCCCCGGCGAATTCAGTAGTCTGCTTTAACCAAGAAAAAATTTTAGCCAAGGCTTAAAACCCCTTGGCTTTGTGTTTTTAGGTACAAAATAAACCCATTTTTTTACCAAAACCAAGCGTAAAAAAACACTTTTCCACAGAAAGCTACTTGACAGCTTCAACAAACCATGGTATATTTTTTTGTCAGTTGAATGAAATTCGCTGTAGGCAAAAAAGCATTTATCTTTAAATACTTTATTGCCCACGAGCGAAGATGTGATCCGAAAAGAGATACATTCCGAACGATTCGGATGTGCTTTTTAGGACGCACTCCTAGCTTAAGGGAGAACAGAGGTCTACATGGACAAGAAGAAGACCCCC
>CAYUTM010000021.1:0-14604 GCA_964447755.1 uncultured Gammaproteobacteria bacterium | reverse complement strand
TATCTAAGAAGCAATCTCGAGATAAGAGATAATCTGTAAGCTAGAGTGGGAATGTATTTTTTTAAAGGAACTTTTTTGGTACTCTCTTATCTTAAGTTTTCTAGATTCTCTTTCTAAAAGACTAAAGATATGAGAGGGCCGTCCGTGAGGAGCTAGTTAGCTCTACTCACGGACGGCCGGTGGTTAGGGCAGTCGCAACCCCCCATCCTTGGTTTGCAGTGTGTTACCCCCAGCGTCTCGGAGCTGTACGCGATAAAACACTGTGATACCCCACATTATTCCGCGGGGGAACCCGGTCACCAAGAACTCGTCTTGCTGGTTGTCGAGCGAAATCACGGTTTCGCTAACGTAGGGCTTTTGATAACTGTACCTGGTCAACACCTCAAGGTTGAGCCCCCTGTCCTTCGGTGGCGCAACGTTCAGTTTATAACTGAATTTGATGTTCCACCCAATCACGTCGGGCAACTTCTCCAGTGGGTCGGATAGCTCCACGTTCAGCGAGTCGAAGTGGATCTCGGCCGGGTCCGTGGGCGGCAGCGGAGTGGTGTCCTTCTTCTCCTCCATCTGCCCGGGGTCGTCGATCGCCGGCCCCTGCTGCACACCGCAAGCGGTGCTCAGGGTCAGGGCGATGATGGCGGCGAGGACGAGCAGCAGCTTGTTCATCATGGTGGACTCCTTCTTGAGTGGTGGGGTTTTTTATACCCCATGGTTTATCTCTGTGGCTATTTGTACATCTTATTTAAAATGCACTAATGGCCACAGAGATGGATGCTTTATTGTAAGGAACAGTTATTTCACTTAACTTAGTTTTCTAGCAATGTGCTAAAACACTTAGTAAAGAGAAGGGCCGTCCGTGAGGAGCTAGTTAGCTCTACTCACGGACGGCCCAGATGTTGGTTAGGGCAGGGTGCACTCCCCGCCGTTCTGGGTGCCGTTGCACCCCTCACCGTAGGAGCGCCCCGACCACTTCCGCACCGGGAAGTTGATGAACGACGGGTCACGGGTGGTCCACAGGGCCTTTGCGCCGTTGGCGTCGAACACCCGCCACTTCCCGGCACTCATGGTGCCGGTGGTGATGGACATGGTGTAGTCCACGAAGGTGAACGGCACGGACTGGTACGTGGACCAGCTCTTCTGCTGGGCGTTGATCGCCAGGGCGGCCTGGGTGATCTTGGACCACACCAGCTGCTCGCTGGTCCAGATGCCGTCAACGATGACGACGTCGCTGCCGTTCTTCGGGAGGCAGACCTCCTCCGCCATGTTCTTCTGGCCGACCATCATGCAGATGCTGCCGATGTGGTTGTTGCCACCATCGGTCATCTGCCCGGCGGGCATCTTCACCACGCAGTCCTGGAGGGGGTTGGACCACACCTGGCCATCGGGGCAGACATACGCCGCCGGGTTGGCACCCGTGCACCCCGACACACCGGCGGCAATGCCGAAGCCGATGGTGGCGGTGAACAGGACGCTGGCGACGCTGGCGAAACGGCTCTTCATCATGAGATCTCCTCGTTCTTTGTGGTTTCATCCCAAACTTGGGATGCGGGATTGTAGTGGGATACCTCTCCCACTCAGCTTAAAGATTACCTTACGTTTAACAACAAGCACTGTATGTTCTCGTTCTCTACCGTGCTTCTACTACTATGTAGTTATCTAAGAAGCAATCTCGAGATAAGAGATAATCTGTAAGCTAGAGTGGGAATGTGAAATATTTAAATTTTTTTAATGAACTTTTTAGACCATGTCAAGGATATGTCGGGATGGTCTATTTTTGGTGTTATTTTTTTAGGAACAACCTTGAGGTGATACTTCTTAGTTAGTAGCTCCTCCAGCTTGCTCCTTGCTTATTGGGTACTAAAAATCCCCCTTGTTTAGTTTTTAGTTGTTTGATTCGGCTTTCGCTTTCTCTCTCAATCTCACTTAACAAATTAGTATATCATATTTTGGTACTCTTGTCAAGAGTAGAATGGAAGTAGGTGTATTTAATTTGGCTAATTTTAAAGCAAATAATGACATAGGAATGCTGTATTTGGCTTAAATAAGACAAATTTATTTTGACAAGAGTGTGGTCCAAAAGTAAACTAAGCTGAGGGGCCAATCAAAATTAAGTTTATTTGTCATTGCGAGAAGACCATGGTCGACGAAGCAATCACAAGTGTTTTTAAGAAATTATTTATTATTCTACTTATGTCTGCCTATACAACTTTTCTCACCGTATTTACATTTGTCGCTTGTTTGGGAATCACGTTATTGATGTGGTGTGGATGGGTAATGCTTTTAGCTCATTTTAGTAAATGGAAAAAATTGGAATTAGTCTACCCACCAAATTTAGATCAAACCTTGGCAACTAAGAAAAGAGTGTATGCTAAAATTGGTTTTGGAAATTATAACGGAATGATAATTTTAGAATCTACTCTACAATCATTGCGCATGAAGACGATATTTCTCTTTAAAACAGGATTTAAACCAATGAGTATTCCTTGGGCGGATCTAACTTGTATTAAAAAAAATGTTTCTCCAGTGTTCGAGTGGCTTATGCTTACGTATGTTTTTACTACAGAAAAATTACCAACCATTCAAATAAAATTTGATAAAAAAGTGGGTGAGTGGATTTTGGAGCAGCAGGCCAAGAATGGTTACGGCGAAAAATAATCTTCTATTGTATGCTTCAAAAAATTATTGATCTGCATATTCATTCCAAATATTCTCGAGCTTGCTCTAAGCAACTGGAATTACCAAACATAGCTACGGCCTGCGAAAAGAAGGGGATAGATATTGTTTCAACTGGTGATTTTACCCATCCGCTGTGGTTTAAACATTTGGAAGAGAACTTGGTAGAAGATACTGAAGGAATTTATATGCTCAGCAACATTGTTAGTGCTACTCGTTTTATTCTCGGCACGGAAATTTCTTGCATCTATAAACATAAAGAAAAAACACGCCGGTTGCATTTGCTAATTTTTGCACCAAATTTGGAAACCGCAAAAAAATTTAATGCAGTTTTAGAAAGTAGAGGAGTAAACATTAAGTCTGATGGCCGACCGATGATGGGTTTGCATGCAAAAGAAATTTTGAAAATATGTTTGGAGATTGATGAGCGAATGATGGTGATTCCGGCGCACGCCTGGACGCCGTGGTTTGCAGTATTTGGTTCCAAATCTGGCTATGATACTTTGGAAGATTGTTTTGAAGAACTAACACCCCATATTCGGGCAATAGAAACTGGTTTATCAAGTGATCCAACAATGAATCATCGTTTAAGCATGCTTGACGATATTACTTTAGTATCAAATTCTGATGCACACGGACTCGAAAACCTTGGTCGTGAAGCGAATGTTTTTGGTTTTGAAAATCAAGATGATATTACCTATGGCGAAATTCGAAGAATAATAAATGAGAGTGATAAGAAGAAATTTTTATACACAATTGAATTTTATCCCGAAGAAGGCAAGTATCAAATGGATGGTCATGCGGCGTGTGGAGTGGTGTTAGAGCCGGCACAAACAAAAAAAGAAAAGGGGATTTGTCCAAAATGTAGCCGTCCTCTCACGATTGGTGTTATGCACCGCATTGATGATTTGGCCGATAGAAAAAAAACAGACATACAACATAATTTTTTTGTTCCACACAAATATATTGTTCCTCTTCGTGAAATTATAAGTCAGGTTTTAGCTGTGGGTGTAAGTAGTAAAAAGGTTAAACTAGAATATGATTTGCTGCTAAAAAAAATTGGTAATGAGTTTTATATTTTAATTTCGGCTCCACTCAATACAATTTCAGAATGTACAACAAATCAAAACATTGTACGCGCCATTGAAAATATGCGTAGCGGGATGGTGAGTGTGCAAGGAGGTTATGACGGTGTTTTTGGAAAAGTTGATGTTTTGAGTGGTTTAAAAACAAATCAGCCCACCCAAACTTCATTGATGTAATCAAAATCATTGACTTCTGCAGCTGCGGGTGTAGCATTTAGGTTGGTTCATTAAGTTTCATATGCAGGAGAAAAAACATGAGCTGTGCGCCGGTTAGTGTCGAAGACGCGCTACTTGTTGCGCATATGCGAGAAGTAGGAGTTTTGAATCGGGTAAATGGATACGCTTTCGACCCAAAAGGTACTGTGCTCATCACTTGCAGTGATGGAAACAGGATACATACGGTACTCAACACCAAGAGGGATATTTATTTGGGAACTGGAGTGTCGGATCCTTGTGTGCACACCCTCGCTCTAAACGGTGGGCCAGTGAATCTTGCTCCCGAGCTGTACGCAGGTTTTAGTAGTGAAGAGCATCCACTGCTTGTTGTTCCACACGCGGACCGCGTGTTGCTGAGCAATATCGCAGCGGCTATGTTGCTAAAAAGTTTGAATAGCGTAAACTTGTGTGGCCATTTGCCTTGTGGAGTTGTAACTGGCTTAGGCCTTAATGCAGCAGATGCTTTACGGCTGTTGCTTCAAGCAAAGTTTCGTGTAAAGGCTGCTTTTCAAGGTGTGTGTGTTGCAATGTTTGTTCATATTGCAACTAGAGATTCTCCTGAGGGTACAATTTTTTTTGTGAATAGAGATAAGGCGCTGCACTGGCTTGCTACTTCCGTGGTCGATGATGCGCATCAGACTCGGGTGACTGATCAGGCTGGTGATGTGCGGACCATCGCGGAAGCACTGCGCGCTTCTTAACACATCCACTGCATCGCTTCACGCCACTCGTGGCTAGAAGCTGGTGCAGTTTAATTAAACTGCATTCAAAAAAATTAAATTCAGTTTAATTAAAAAAATCCTCCGTGTAATGCGTGAGGATTTTTTTAAAAGGAACTATCGTTTCTTTTTCTTGGTAGCTGCCTTTTTTTTCTTTGGAGCTGCTTTCTTTTTTGCTACTTTCTTTTTTGTTGCCATATGTGTTGTGGTTCGTGAATTAAAATGTTTGATCTCAGACATGTTACTGAGATAGCTCACAATTGTGATTCCTGAATTTTTTTCAGGAAGTGAGATTTTTACACTACAAGCATAAGTGTAAAAATGTTTCGACCTAATGTACTTATAGTATAAGAGTTTTTTGAAAATAAATAAATAGCATAATGACAAGTTATGCACAGATTTTAAAAAATAGAATAATTTTTTATCAAAATATTTTTTTTGTTGACATTTTCAACCCATCTTTTATAATGCCTTATTAAATGATTTTTAATATTTCCTTTACTATGTCACAGCAAATGATCGAAGAAATTTTAGAAATAAATATAAAAAATTCGCAATTGTTTTGCGATACTATTCAAGAGCGTCGTCGTTATCGCAGAGAACACCCCACTGAATTTATGATTATGCTTTGCATGGATGGCCGTTTGAAGTGGCATCAACTCATTGGTTTACCACCAGGTTTATTTTATCTGTTGCGCAATATTGGTGGTAAATATGAAATTGGGTGGCCGTTATTAGTTGAAACCTTAAATGAGTGGGAAAATTATTCTCATCGACAATACAGACCATCTGTTTTGGTAATCACGTATCATTGGTCAAAAGGAGATGCTCATCGGGGGTGTGCTGGTTTTCAATATAAAACTGATGAAGCCTTGAAGCATGCTGAAAAATTTAGAAAAGATGTGATTAGGTGTTATGGATCACGAATTCAGCCGATTATTATTGGAATTGAAACTGATTCAGAAGCAATTCGAGTACATGGTGTACACGGAGAAATTTTAGATTTAGATGAGGTGGCACATAATGCAACGGAAGAATTTTTAGCCGAGCATCTAGGTCAATTTTTTCCCGACATTCCACAGCTTGTTCGACAAGATATTTTGCCAATTTTATTGGGAAACGTTACACATATACTTGAAGTGAGAAAAAATCCTCGCCCTATCGTAGAACTTGATCATAGTGAAAATGTTTTGGCTGTTGGTAGAGGATTTGATTGGATTAAACAACCAAACCTTGCTTTGATTATTGGGCCTTGTGATCCAGATTTGCGTCGTGCTATCGCTGTTGCGGCAAATATTATTCAAAATAATTTAAAACAAGGACGTATTTCTCGAGAACGTGGTGGGGTGCTGATGAGTTGTTGGCCGTATAAGGATGTTCGACTTGACCGGCCATTAGCTGTTGAAAGAGCTAGATATTTAGGAGAGTTTGCCATGTCGTGCATTGTGGAAAGTGCGGGAATTGATTTATCGGACGTAAAAGATTTTTTTCAACTTATTATTGGTGTGCTCGATATACACACTCGAAAGTTTGAACGCATTCAATAAAAAAGATTAAAAAAATAACTTTCAAAAGAAAGTTATTTTTTTATTTGTGCCGAGACTATTTTGCATCTCGGCAGTGATTTTTGTGTTACAGCAGAGGTCGAGTTTTTACACTCGAACTTCTCGCTGTAAAAAACTTGCCTGTAGTTCTATGCCGGTTCCAATGATCAATCCTCTTGTGCTTAGAGCTTCAAAAAGATTAACGCATACGAACGTGACATCTTGTGCCAACAACAGACCGGTAAGGTCGGCACCGGCGACGAGTACACCCCTCCACGTGCTGAGCGCCACATGCATTTTTGTAAGCGATGCTCCATCAAAGTTTACTAATACCGCGTCACACTGGTGCATGCACATTTCTTCACCCACTGATCTCTGAAAAAAAACATTAAGAAACGTACAGTTTTTAAACACGGCTCTTTCCAGTTTGGCATCTTGCATGCTCACCAAAGTGAAACTGCAATTTACAAAAGTTACGTACGAAAGATCAATTCCATTTAGGTTTTCACCGCTAAGGTGAATATCTGTAATTTCTGCCCCACGCCTCACAAGTTTCAAGAAATCTTCTGCGGTTATGTTTTGGGCGGCGGTTTGGTGCATGATGTTCTCCTTGCAATGTCAGTTACGAAAATGTCCCCGACAAGTAACTATGTAGTTGTTGTGCTACACAATTATTTGTCGGGGAAGATTGGGCGTGCAACATTTTGGCATCAGGTAAGTATTAGAGAAATTCGGTTGTTTGTCAAGATATACATGTTTATACTTTGGCAACAAAAAAACCACCTTCAATATAAGTTGTGGTGGTTTTTTAGTTATTTCCTCCGAAGAGTGCCAATAACTCCATTTTTTAGAGTAATTGGCACAAACTCTTCGGAAGAGTGTGTGTTTTTGACGCTTTCACAGTCAGGCTTGAAAGCGATCTTCTGGTTTTAAGCTAAGGTGAAGTAGTAAAATAGCGTTGAGGCGCTCTTCCCGCAGAAATGCTTGTCGTATTCTGTAAAGGCGCTCATCATTCTCAGCTGCTGCCCTTATTTCTTCTGCTCGAGCTAACGTCGCGCTACGTTCTTGTTCTTTGGCCTGCTCTGCTTGGAGCACGGCTTCACGTTCTTGCACCAGTTCTTTGTCTAGTGCTTCGGCAAGTGGTGTGGCGCAAAAGCAACCAATGATATAAGAACTAAGCATAAAAAGTAAAGAAACGACAGTTAATCCCATTATAAACATGGCTTGGTGTTTGGTGCCATGTCCGTGGCTGTGCTCCATTTGGAGTGCGGTGGGGTAAGCTGTGGCCAGCGCTATTACGGCCAGGATAAATTCGGCGACGCAGGCTGTTTGTGCGATGCGATACTTCGTTTTGGTGGTCATTTTTGCTCCGGTGTTGAAGTAACAGAAAAGTATAGTAATTATAGGGTTTTTTGTCAATATATGAAGCGGATAATTGATTTGTAGAATGCAAAAACCTCCAAGAATTGTGTCCCAGAGGTTTTTTGTGAGAAGAAATTATTATTTCACCACCACATGAATTTTAAAGTTCACCGGAGCAAGCGCACATTGTGGAGCAGTTTTGAAACATTTTGGTTCGCCCCTTACTGTTAAATCCGCTTTTCCCTTTGCCGGTGCCTCATAGAATCCTTGCGAATCTGATCCCATCAATTTATTTTTTACTTCATAAATTACCGATTGATCACTCACCACAACATCCCAATCAAAAGTTTCATTGCCAAATTTGAGCAAAAGCGTTCCACCTTTTTGAAGAGTGATGGTTTTTTCTTTGTCATCAAGCGTGGCTACTATGTTTTTTGGTTCAGCGGCTTTTGTTTCCGGCGGCTTGGTTGGGCTGCAAGAATCAAAACTAATTGGATATATAGAGTATTTTTTTGTTTCGTAATTCTGCCCATATATATCCATTCTCAGTTTTTTATTTTCTCCTTCTCCTAGAAGTGTCCATTCTAAAGAAGTAGGGCTTTTTTGAAGCATCTCCGGTATTTCGTTTTTGGCAAAAGTGATTTTAAACTTGTTGTTGTTTAACTCTCCAATAAATGGGTAAGCTTTTACCCAACCTATATTATCGTCGATGGTAAAAACTCCTACAGCCACCTGTTTAACCACATTCATTTCCACTCGAGTAGTTTCTTTAAGTCCAATGTTTTCAAAACAGGTATTAAAAGCAGAAATGTTACCTGAGGTAGGTTTTTTTTCACCAACAGTTGTGTCGTTGATAGAAGTAGATGTGGGAGTAATTATTGTTTTTATAGGAGGAGAGTTGACAGAATTAGTCATTCCACATCCCGTAGTTGTTACTAGCAAACCTAAAAACATGATCCTAAACAAAAAATGTTTCTCCTTCATATTTTACAGTATTAAAAATAGTTTATTGAAGTTTTCTAATGAGTTAATAATAACTGATTTCAGCATATTTTTCAATTAAAAATTATTGAAAATTGTATAGGTTAGCAACAAATTATTTGTTTTAAAATTTAAAATAAAGAAACCCACCAGAGATCCGAAGATGTGGTGGGAGTAAAGGGTCTGACCGGTCGGTTGTTTAGCGGGTGGTCTTGGTGTCGAGACCGAGAAGGTCCCGAATTTGGCGAGCATACCCGTCAGCCTGGGGTTCGGGAATACCTTCGCTCCAACAGACCCGGAAACCCGACCGGGTCGCCATACGTGGGTCGGTGCGGTTACCCAAATCAAACTGTACATACGTGCTCATGGATTTACCGTCGAGCATCCAGAGAGAAGGCGTTACCGCATTCGGTGACATCACCGCTGTTCCGGTGATGCCCAAGAGCTCTCTGACAACATTGACGATCTCGCTCTCCCTGTCTTTTAACCATTTAGGGAAGTCCTCGCCTGACGAACACTGCCACGAGCTAATTTCCTGAGAGGTTCCGAATTTTATTTGAATCGAGGTCACGATTCGAGGGGGTGGGGGTGGGGTGAGGCGACTATGTAATAAGTTGAGCACTTCCAAAAGTCTGTCGATTACTTTACCACCCAGAACTATTTCGGCCATGTTCTCCTCCTGTTTGAAAGAAAGTGTCACTGTCGCGGATAGGGATGGTGTGCGCTATTCTGTGGGTATCTTGCTGGGATCAGCCACAGGTAATCAGTGCGCGGTGTTCGGCTTCCACCAAAAATACAGCCGCAAACGCACACCTCTCTATAGAGCAATCATAAAAGAATTATTTTTTATGATCACTTTATAAAGCACAAAAGTAACTTAGCAGTATATTGCAAAATTAACTATTTGTCAATGTTGTGTTTGGTTAACAATCAAACATGCAATATTTAGGTTCAATTGCCACTTGCTTTATTACTAGCTATATACTTTAAATCTTTTCAAAAATAAAAAAAACAGCGTAGCGATGCTGGTTTTTGACTGAAGCAGTTACTATTCAATATTTGGGAATTGTGCGCCCGGCAGGAATCGAACCCACACTCTCGGTTCCGAAGACCGATGTTCTATCCGTTGAACTACGGGCGCTAGTATATATTGCTAAGTGAAAGAAGTGTAACAAACCTAGATAAGTAAATCAAGCAATGAATGCTTGGCTAGTAACGTTTTCAAGACTATCTTGACATAAGTGCTTTTTTACGGCATATTAAAACGGTTTTCAAATCGTGGACATGGAGTGCTGAAACCAGCAATCTTGCTGTGTATTCGGTTGTTAATTCCAGCCACGATAAGTAGGAGGAAAACATGAGCATGAGGAACGCGTATATGGTGTTGTTCGCCCTGCTTTTGGGGGCGGGCTGCACCAAGGTAGACCCGGTGGGCCAGAGCACGTCGCAGCTGAACATCTGCTGCGCCTCGCCTTGGTTGTGCGGGCTGACGGAGCGCCCGGTGCGCTGCCCGTCCATCCCGATGGTCGACCTGGCGTCGTCACCGGAGGACCTGTCCACCCCCGACCTGTCCACCCCCGACCTGGCCACGCCGGACATCGCGACCCCCGACCTCACCACCCCCCCCGACCTCACCACCCCGCCGGCGCCTGATCTGTGGACTCCTGCCCCCGACCTCATCACTTCTCCGCCTCCTGACATGGCCGGTGGACCCACGTCGGACATGTCGGGAGACATGACCAACGGCGTGTGCATGGGCAACGGGCGTAGCAACTGGTGGAACCAGCCCAACAACCCACCTTGCGGGCGTGATTGTGTGAAGAAGTGCGACGAGGGCCAGGGTTGTGTGCCTGACCAGGATGACTGCGGTCTGGACGTCTCCGGCCAGCCGTTGGTTTGCAGAGATGATCGAGGGGCAAACCCCACTCCCGGGAAGTTTTGCGCCAAGCCGCTGTGGACGCCTTGGGATGAGATTCAGTGCTTGAAGCGGGTGCACTGCTAGTCATAGGTGTTTCATTTTGTGAAAATCCACTCCTCTTCGAGGAGTTGTACCAATGGTATCAAGCTTAAAATGTATGAGTTTGAAAACATCGGTACTTCTCGAAGAAAAAAAATCCCTCGATATACATCGAGGGATTTTTGTTTAGTAAAGTGGTGCGCCCAGCAGGGCTTGAACCTGCGACCGTTTGCTTAAGAGGCAACTGCTCTACCAGCTGAGCTATGGGCGCCTGTACCCATGTTTACATGGGGTCTCCTGGGCTTCTTTTGATAATATTAATTTTTGGACCTTTCCAGCCTTTTACCTTAACCGCTTTTTCAGCAGCATCGGTTTGCGCTTCTTGTTTGCTGGTGCCCTCACCTGTGGCCACCAATTCTTTGTCTAAAAATATTCCTACTTTAAAATTTTTAGCATGGTCTGGGCCTTCCTCATGCAATACTTTGTAAGTTGGAGTAACGCCCAAAAGTTCTTGAGAAGATTCTTGAAACCTACTTTTAGCATCCATATATAGGCCTTGCTCTAAAACTGTTGGAAGTTTGATTAAAATCCAGCGTGCAATAAATTGTTGAGCCATGCCATATCCTTGGTCTAGATAAATTGCACCAATTAGTGCTTCAATAGCATTGGCCATAATATAGTCACGAGCCTTGGTGCCAGCATCTTTAGCTTCCCCGTGACTTAAAAACAAAAAAGGCTCCATCCCTATTTCGTAGGCAATGGAAGAAAGTATTTTTGCATTTACTAAAGCAGCTCTCCAATTGGTTAATTCTCCTTCGGGGTTGCCATATTCGGCAAATAAAAATTCGGTAACTACAAGTTCTAAAACTGCATCACCTAAAAATTCTAAGCGTTCATTTTGACCAAGCGGAAAATCGTGATGCTCGTTTAAATATGAGCGGTGAACAAAAGCTTGAATTAAATATTCTGGGAGTTTAAATTTGATTCCTATTTTTTCTTCAAATTCAGGAAATTTTTTTTCGATTACTTCTGGTAGTGATGTTACTTCTGATGACATAGTTTCTTGATTTAGTTCATGAATCAAGAATAAGGAATAAAGAGTTATCAAATCTAATTCTTAATTCGTAATTCATTATTCATGAAAATGTATAAAATAAATTTATTCTTCGTCGGTTTGGGAGGGTGGTTCAACAGCGGTTTGTTCTACCGGTTCTACAGGTTCTTTTTCTGTCTCTGGTTTAGATTCCATGTTTTGTTTTTCGCCATTTTTTTGCATCGCATTGTAAATAGAGCCAAGCACACCATTTACAAATTTTCCAGAAGCCGGGCCACCAAAACTTTTAGCAAGTTCAATTGCCTCGTTGATAGCAACTTTTGGTGGAATGTCTTTAGAAAATTTGAGTTCGTATACACCGATGCGCAAAATGTTTCGATCAACAATGGTGATTTGGTTTATGGGCCAACTTGGAGCGTAGGTTGAAATAATTTCATCAACACCTTCTAGGTTATCAAGTACGCCGTCAATAATTTTTTTGCTAAAATCTTGTTCTTCTAAACCAGGTCCAAATTCGGTTAAATTATGATCAATAATTGCCGGAAGAATGGCGGTTGGTTTTCCTCTAAAATCCCATTCAAAAAGAGATTGCATGGCAATGCTTCTGGCTAAATGGCGATTTGACATAAGAGCAAAAAATAAAAATGAAAGTTTTTAGTATGATTAAACCACGTAGATGCTACGTGGTTTTGCCTGCTTTACGCTGCAACTTTTTTAGTTTTTTTAACAGTATTGATTTTTTTTACTACAATACTTTGTGTTACATTTCTGCCTTTGTAGGTGCCGCATGAAGCGCAGGCACGGTGAGGAAGAGATGGTTTGTTGCATTTTGGGCACAGCCGAACATTTTTAGCAGTTAAAGCAAAATGTGCAGCACGACGATGTTTGTGTGAAGAAGTACGACGATGGCCAGGTAAACCCATACAGTTATGTTAAATTCTATATAATAGTATCTGCGCAAGGCAGTGCAATCAGATCTATCAATGGTGATAGTTCGATGATTGCTATCAAGATACAACAAAAAAACAAGTTTGGCAAGGGAATAAAGAGAAAATTACGAATTATCAATTTCCCTATTTTTATTTTTTTGTATGAAAGGCTGTTGATTGACAGAAGGGTTTTTTTGTGCTATAATGCGTAGTTATGATTATTGGCTAGTTTTAGCCAAGTGATAGTTCTTTTTACTTGTTGGATGTGCCCGAAAGAGGGGATTTCAGCTTTTTTGTAATCTCATTTTTCGTGGCGCATTCAGCGTCACAGTGTACACACACAGGCGGAAACCCCGCCAAGCAAAGGAGTGCTAATGCGTCTTACCAGCATCGCGAAGTCTCTGGGGTTCCTCGTGTTCATCGCCGCCCTGATCTTCAGCGCGTCTTGGCTGATGAACAAGGCCGGCGTCGGCCAGGGGAAAATCCCGGCCAACATGGCCGCGGAGGAGAAGTACGCCAAGGTGGAGTCGCGGACATTGGGGCCTAACGAACAGGTAGATCCGAATCTCCTGTTCCAGGAGAGCTTCAAGATCCTGAACGAAAGCCGGCAGCGCGGCAACGAGTTCGCCAACGCCTCCAACCGGCAGGCCCGCGCCCTCAACCACCAGCGAGGCAGCCAGAAGGTCGACTTCTGGGTGCTGTTGCTCGTGGTGTTGGGCGTGGCATGGGCGCACCGCCGAAGCCAGACGAAGCTGCTCCAGAAGATCGAGTGCTTGGAGCACGCGCTGGGGCAGAAGGTGTGCAAGCAGAATGAGCGCCATTGGGCGTTCGTCCGCATGGTAAATGCGGCGTTCAGGTCCCTGCGTTCGCTTCTAGAAGAAAACCACGCGTTTCTGTTTTTACAGTTCCCCTCCACCCAGTCCGCAGAGGGACCGGTTTCGTCCATGGAGCTCGCTTTGCGCGATAAGATGGCTGGTGTGGTGCATGCGCTGAGCATCATCGAAGCCCTAGTGCAGCAGCATGATCAGGTGGAAGGGGGGGTCGTTCCTCCCCAAGTCATGTCGCGACGAGCGCGCAGTGGCGGTCGTCGTCAGGCTGTTACCACCCCCGCGGCTTCCGGCCAGATGGTCGACGACCTGGTGGCCCAAGAGGTGCCGGTCGACGACACCTCCAAGACGAACCGGCCTACTGCTCTCAAGAGCGTGTAGGCCATAACCACAACCCGCCCTCGGACAGTGAGGGCATAACCGGAGAGGTGTACAATGTTTTGGGGAAGGACATTACTGTCCAATGGTCCTTCCCCGTTCTATTTTTGAAAAGTTGCTTAAAGTTTTCAAAAATGGTTACATATCTATAGTGAAAGGATTTGATACGATCCTTTTTTTGTTTATCTTTTTATGGAATTACAGCTTGTTACAAACAAAGAAGAATGGAATGAAACGGTGCTCGCATTAAATGATTCTGTTTCGTTTACCCAGTCATGGGAATGGGGAGAACTTGTGCGCCGAGAAGGGAAAGAAGTCGATAGAATTAGTATAAAGCATGCGGGTGAAATAATTTTTTGTGTTCAGGTTTTTTATTACCCATTATTTTTAGGAACATACGCTTTTTCTCCCAAAGGGCCAGTGGTGAGGTTGGATTTTGAAAAAAAAATAACTGATGCTTATACAGTACTTACTGATTATTTGAAAAAAAAGAAGTGTTTGTTTTGGCGTTTAGAACCACATCATTCGGTTGAAAATTTGGAAAAAATATTGAAGTTTAAAAAAGTGATTGATATCAATCCACGCACGACTACAATTGTTAATCTTGCGTTATCAGATCAAGAACTATTGGCAAGAATGCATTCCAAAACACGGTACAATATTCGGTTAGCTGAAAAAAAGAATTTAGCAATTTCGTATGAAAAAAATAGCGCTGTTTTTATGAAGTTAATGCAAGAAACTGGAGTGCGGGATGGTTTTAGATTGCATGACAAAAAACACTATGAATACATTTTGTCTTCAAGCATCGCGGAGCAAATTACCTTGTGGCACGAAAGTACTCCGGTTGCAGTTGGTGTATTTATTTCTTTTGGAAAAACATAC
>CAYUTM010000020.1:0-15024 GCA_964447755.1 uncultured Gammaproteobacteria bacterium | reverse complement strand
AGGTAGTAGCTGAAACCGTACTGTCATACCCAGTCTCCACCCCATCGCCATTGCGAGCCTTGACCCTGAAAGAATAGGCTGTATTACAAGTAAGACTGGTGAAAGAATAGGTGGCACTGCTTATCCAACCCGAATTAGTTCCAGCAGTACTATTTTCTACGTAGTAATTTGTTCCACTCCCACTCCATGTAATAGTAATTTGTGAAACGGAGTCTGTGGTAGCCGTACTTGAAGTTGGTACTGAAGCAAGAGTGTAAACACTTGCTGAAGAACCAAAAGTAGTCGTTACTCCACCACCATTAATTGCAGCTACACTAATAGTGTGCAATGAATTAACAGTTAAACCAAATGTGGTTGTTGCTGAACCTGACCCTAACTGGTCGTAGGTTAATGTGGTTGTAGCAACACTCCAACTGCCATCAGGTTGTAAATAATACTCCGTACTAGAAGCAGCGTCTTTCACAATAAATAAAGTAGTGGATGAGGGATTGTTAGCAATTGTGGTTGAATCAATCAAAACTGAAAATGTACTTGTAGCACTTGAAGATACTGTGGTGGGAGCAGCAGGCGTGGTGGCCAAAGTATAAACTGGTGAAGAAGTTACATAGCTCGATGTCGCACTCACTCCATTGCCTGCAGCCACTCTAAACCAATATCGTGTATTAAGGTTTAAACCAGCGAAAGTATAATTTGTTGTTGAAGTTGGTGTTGATGTGGCTACAAAAGTAAATGATGATCCATCGGTGGAATAATCAAGAATGTAATATGTCTCACCCCCACCACCGGACGTCCAATTATAACGGATAGAGCTAGTGGAGACATCACTGGTCGAGGTTGGAGCGGTTGGTGCTTGAGTAGCCGCCAGTGTGGATAAAGCGGAACTCAAAGAAGATGTAGCAGTAACAACACCCGCACTATTTCTGGCAAGAGCACTAAATTGATACGCAGTGTTTGATGTTAAACCTGTAGCCACTACAGCTGACCATGTAGATGTAGTTTGCCATATTGGGGTGGAACCATTACTTGAACCATTGGATGCTAAAAAGTTTCCATCTGTGCTGTTATAAATAGCAAATTCTGTTGATGTTGAATTACTGTTTGAATTAACAGTAATCGTAAGCGTAGAAACAGTTGCATCAGAAACAGTGGGAGCCGAAGGTGTGTTGGCTCTGGTAGTGGTACTTGTTTCACTTATTGACGAAGTGCTATAGCCCCAAGAATCATAGGAATAAATTTTAAAATAGTAAGTTGTATTTGGTTGTAAACCTGAAATTGTAGTGGTGGCTGCGGCATTAAAATTACTGTTGCCTAAATTAGAGTCTGACGATGAGGTGAAAACAGAACTATTTTCTGTAACTGGTGAACTGGAGGAATAATAGATTTTATATTGCAAAAAATTGGTATCGGTAGAGGTAGTATTTGGAAAACCAAGAATAATACTTGTCGAACTGGCACTGGAAATACTTAAATTTCCCTGTTGAGTAGGTTTTTTTGTATCTATAGCGAAAGCAGAAGAGGTATTTACCGATCCGTTGAGAATTCCATCATTAGGAGTAATACGTAAATAAACAGTAGTGTCATCTGTGTTTGGAACATCGGCAAAAATATTCCAAGTAGAAGTAACTATGACACTTCCCAAATTAGTATCGATTCCATCGATATAACCCGTGGAAGTGGTGATTGAACCCTGACTCACAGTAACGTTACCTAGGGTTGAGGTTGACCAAGTACTTCCGTCGAGTGAATATTCAACAAACAAACTGGTTGCGTCTAAATCCGAATCAGAAACAGTGGTGGTGAAACTTACCGTTGTAGACGAGGTTTGAACTGGTGAAAATGCAGTTGTGGTAGGTAAAGCATCAGTTATTATTTGAGTCACATTAAATGAACCAGCCGAACCAGCTGCATTTCCTGCACCCCCAGAAATTGTTGAGGTGGTTATGCTATTTGAGATGCTGTAGGTAATTTGCACACAACCTCCACCACCTCCACCAGCATTGGTCAAACTACCAGCGTCTCCACCGTTTACCAAAAAATTAACTGGGCTGCCAGCTATGCGATTTGCTGACAACTTAACACCACCTCCAGCACCACCACCCGCACTATTCACTGCTCCAGCTCCTCCCACAGCACTAATTGTTCCATTAATCGTTAAAGTTGAGGTGGTATTTAAAATAATCAAACCTCCACCGTACGAACCCAAGACATTTACCCCACCACTGCCGCCAGAACCGACCGTGCTTACATTTGAAGCATTACAGTAAGCTAAACCAGGCGTTGAATAGCCAACCGCACTTCCACCATTGCCACCATGTCCGCCCCCACTACCATAACCACTATTATTATAAGCCCCCCCTCCAGGTCCACGCCCCGCTTCACTTATGGGACTCCCACCATACCCCAAACCATCAACATTGATACTTGCTCCGGCTTGGATGGTGGTAGTAACAGACGAAATGTTAATGATATGTGTTTGAGCAGTGGTATTTTGTTCATGGGTAAGCAAACCACCATTCATGGTTAGTGTAGATAAACTGAGTGGAGATGTTGAGGTCGAGTAATTTGCTAAGGTAGTAGTTCCACTATTAATAATTAGGTTGGTAATAGAAAAACTAGCACCTTGGACAAAGTATAATACACCCGTACTGCTTACGGTGGTTAAAGTATTTGAAACTGTAGAACCGCTTTCTAGACGTAAACCAGAGGTTGAATCAATTGATAAGGTAGACGAATTGGTAAAGGTTCCACCAGATAAAATTCTTAGATCAACTCCGTTAGAAACACTATTTGTGTTTAACGTAATAGCTCCAGCAGAAATTAGTTTGCTGGTAAAAGTAGATCCTTGGAGTGGCGCAGAACTAGAATGAGATAAGACTAAAGTTTTTGCATTAGAAACAAAATAGTTTGATTTACTTAAAGATAAAGAATTTAGTGTTAGTGAACTAACTGCTTGGGTAGTTGTGGCAGCCGAGGTGTTGTTTCCCACCACGTACAAATCACCGTATGTTGCGCTAGTTTGTTTGATAAAAAGTTGACCGGCTCCACCGTGTTGATAACCTGTACCACCCAACAAATTTACTGTTGAACTGGTAATGGCGTTACTAGTTGTAAAAGTTACTTGAACACAACCACCACCGCCTCCACCTGAATTAGGAATGATAGAATCTTGACCGTTTACTAAAAAATTTTCAGGACTACCAGCAATGGTATCGGCGGTTAACTTAACCCCTCCACCCGATCCTCCACCTGAACGACCAGATCCTCCAGACCCACGAGCACTAATGGTTCCATTGATTGTCAAAGTTGAGGTGGTGTTTAAAAGTATCAAACCACCACCGTATGATCCGGCGCCATCGGCTATGGTGCTACCACCAGAACCAATGGTGTTAATATCGGTAATCGAACAATAACCTGTTCCCCCACCCTCTCCAACTCCGGATGCATTTCCTCCGTTACCACCATGTCCGGCTCCACCACCATATCCAGACTGCGGGAGGGTACCACCACCAGGTCCACGACCAACTTGATCAACAGCACTCCCACCATACCCCAAACCATCAACATTGATACTTGCTCCGGCTTGGATGGTGGTAGTAACAGACGAAATGTTAATGATATGTGTTTGAGCAGTGGTATTTTGTTCATGGGTAAGCAAACCACCATTCATGGTTAGTGTAGATAAACTGAGTGGAGATGTTGAGGTCGAGTAATTTGCTAAGGTAGTAGTTCCACTATTAATAATTAGGTTGGTAATAGAAAAACTAGCACCTTGGACAAAGTATAATACACCCGTACTGCTTACGGTGGTTAAAGTATTTGAAACTGTAGAACCGCTTTCTAGACGTAAACCAGAGGTTGAATCAATTGATAAGGTAGACGAATTGGTAAAGGTTCCACCAGATAAAATTCTTAGATCAACTCCGTTAGAAACACTATTTGTGTTTAACGTAATAGCTCCAGCAGAAATTAGTTTGCTGGTAAAAGTAGATCCTTGGAGTGGCGCAGAACTAGAATGAGATAAGACTAAAGTTTTTGCATTAGAAACAAAATAGTTTGATTTACTTAAAGATAAAGAATTTAGTGTTAGTGAACTAACTGCTTGGGTAGTTGTGGCAGCCGAGGTGTTGTTTCCCACCACGTACAAATCACCGTATGTTGCGCTAGTTTGTTTGATAAAAAGTTGACCGGCTCCACCGTGTTGATAACCTGTACCACCCAACAAATTTACTGTTGAACTTGCAATCGTGTTGCTGGAAGTAAAAGATACCTGAACACAACCACCACCACCTCCACCACCATTAGCAAGCAAAGAATTTTGACCATTTACTGTAAAAGCTTCCGGAGTTCCAGCGATGGTATTTGCTGTTAGTTTAACTCCACCACCCGATCCTCCACCTGAACGACCAGATCCTCCAGAGCCACGAGCACTAATGGTTCCATTGATTGTCAGAGTTGAGGTGGTGTTTAAAATTATTAAACCCCCGCCGTATGATCCGGCACCATCGGCTATGGTACTACCACCAGAACCAATAGTATTAATGTCAGTGATCGAACAGTTGCCTGTTCCACCACCACCAGTACCTCCTGTTGCGTCCCCTCCGTTGCCACCATGCCCGGCTCCACCACCATATCCAGACTGTGAGATAGTACCACCACCAGGTCCGCGACCAACTTGATCAACAGCACTCCCTCCATACCCCAAACCATCAACATTGATACTGCCACCGGCCTGCACATCTATATTAGTGGCATTAAAATTTATAACATAAAGCTGATCAGTAGAATTTTGTCCATGCCTTAATATTCCACCATTTTTAATGGTTAAAGTACTGGTGATTGTTTGGGAAACACTATTTTGTTGGGTCAGAATACCAGCGTTATCAATGCTTATGCTTCCACCAGTAGAAATATCCCCAGCCAAAATTAACTCAGTTGCATTTGTTCCCAGACCAATTGCTAAGGTACTAAAGCTGGCGGTCTGGCCAGAAGAAAGAGTGACTGTCGCATTATCAATTGTTACAACATCCGTAGAATCAGGCAAAGTATTAGCGCTCCAATTATTTGCGGTTTCCCACTTACCATCTCCCCCACCACCATCCCACGACACAGTAGCGGCATAGGTTTTTTGAGCAAATAACTGAAGCGAAATAAAAAATAAACCAAAATAAAAAAACTTCTTAAAAAATATTTTTTTAGAAATTATACTTCGATGTATATTAAAAGATAATTTCCCCTCCATACAACGAAACTGCAAATCAAAATAAAAAAATTAGTAAAATATTTTATAGAGATAGTATAGCATACATAATGAAAGCAGAGAACATTGTGAATTTACTCACTAATCAAAGTTCCCACATGTTTTTTACCTCGGATTACATTTCTTACCTCATTCAAATTTGAGCCACACACAAATTTCACTTGTAAGCCAAGTTTTTGCGCCGTACGTGTGGCTAACGGATCGAAAGGTAGGTTGGCACAGGGTTCCATTTTTCTCCGATTATTTTTCGCAACTCGCTCCACGTAATATTCTCTAATTTTTTCGCATTTTTGTTAATCTTTGGATCACTATCATATACATAATCAATATTGGAGAGATTTATTATTTCTTTCGCACCATAGTGCTTAGCAAAAAGAACCGCGTCAGCATCAGTGGAACATCCTGGTTTCCAACCGGCTGCAATAATAAGAGAACTCTTAGTGACCACCTTTATCGTAGGATTTTTGACCACTTCAAAATGAGATTTTTTTTCAAACATCATTCTTACAAATTCTGCGTTAAAATACGTACTGTAAATCCCTAACCAATCTAAATCTACTGAGGTTGTTTTACGCACCTCCTGCAAAGCAGCTTGATACATCCGGCAAGTAGCGCCACCCCCTACTACGAGCACAAATTTTTGACCTCGTTTAATTTCATTTAAAATGAGTGTTTTAAATTTTTTTAAAAATAAAATATTAAAACCTGTTTTTGGAATAATAATTGAGCCTCCTAACGAAATAATCTTAAAATTATTTTTTAACATAGCTTGGGGATTTTTTATGCAATTTAGTTAATTGGCCACGTTTAAAAATTTCTGGTCTGTTAGCTAACCATCGACTAGGTGTTCGATATGCCACACGGCCTTTTTGTTGACGCGATGATGAATAGTTTTTCATAAAAAAATTCCTGCCGAAGGCAGGAATGAATTATTTCTTTTTTAAAAGACTATTGGTAAACCACCCCACAAATGACATGATGAGAGCAGCCCAAAATGCAGGCCAAAAACCATGCACTTCAAACCCTTTTACAATTGTTGAGGTAATCCACATCATCAGGGCATTTACTACTAAACTAAACAAACCTAATGTTAAAATGGTAACTGGTAATGTAAGTATGGTAATGATCGGTCGTATAATCGCATTAAGTAGCCCTAAAACCAAGGCTGCTATTAATGCAGTGTAAAAACCTTCTACCCAAAATCCTGGTAAATAATAGGCAATTCCCAACAAAGTAGCTGCGCTAAGCAACCAACGTAAAAGTAATTTCATATTTTTTAATTATTAAAATTTTTTTTTAATTCTTTAATATGATTTTCAGCACTCAACAAATAAGCTTTGAGCTCTTGGGCCAGGGCAACGCCAGCTTCGATTTTAGCCATACTCTCCTCAAGACCAGCCTCAACACCTTCTTTTTCAAACCATGAAATAATACCTTGTAATTTTGTGTAATTTTTGTCAAAACTATTTACTTGTTCTTTTTTGGACATATGAAAAAAACTAGATTACGATTGCATTTATTTTATCTTCTGCCAATTCTATCACAACTTTTTCTGCTTTGTCCACCTGATTGGGCGATCGTACCACAACTCCTTTTTTTGATCTTACGATGGCAAAACCTCGTTTTAAAACACGCTGGGGATCAAGTGATGAAAACATGGCCTGAGCATACTGAACTGTTTGAATGCGATGAAGCAAAGTCGATTCAAACCGCTCACACACATATTTAAAATCTTGAAGCACTTGCCCAGGAATTTGCACTAAGGTTTCAGCTATTTGAAATAATCGATTATCCAGCTGGGTCACGTCTGATTTTTTTTTGGAAACTGCGTGCATTTCTTCTTGCAACATGAAGTCAATAGATTGATCCAATTGTTCAACAACGTCTTTTTTTTGTGGCGTTATTATTTCGGCAGCGTGTGAAGGTGTAGATGCCCTCACATCAGCAACAAAATCTGCCAAGGTTTCATCACGCTCGTGCCCCACACCAACAACTACCGGTATTCTACTTGCATAAATTGCCCGCGCAATAATTTCTGAATTGAAAGCGGCTAAATCTTCCAAAGAACCACCACCACGAATAAGTACCAGAATGTCATATGTAATTTCTGAACGGTTAATAAATGCACATGCCAACATAATATCCTCGATAGCTCCCTCACCCTGAACCCGCACAGGGAACAAATCAATAAACAAACCAGCCCAACGACTATTAATAATTTTTTTAAAATCACCCCAGGCTGCACTATCCGCAGAAGCAACCACCGCGATTCGCGATGGAAAAATAGGCAAAATTCTTTTTCGTTCGTCCAAAAATAATCCTTCAAGTTCTAAACGTTTTTTTAGTAGCTCATACTCACGTTTTAAGCTTCCTTCGCCAATATATTCAACTTTATGCGTAGTAAAGCTGAATCGACCACTTTTTTCATGAACTTTTGCATAACCAGTAACCCTCACGCGCGCACCGTCATCCAAACGATGAGGAAGCATGAATATTGTCGAAAAACAACTCAACAATGAATTGCCTTCTTTTAAATCAAAAAAAATCCATTTGCCTTGCGAAACACTGTAATTTGCCACCTCTCCTTCAACAACGCATTCGGAGCCAATAAGCTCATTTACTGCATCTATAAACTCTGAAACGCGAATAGATCTCATAAAACAGATCCGCTTCCTTGTATCAAAAAGGAGGCTATCCACTCAATAAGTGGCGTTACATACTGAAACAGGGAAAAAACGAAAAAAATAAGAATTACGAAACCGTAACGTTCTAACAAAATTTTAAGGGATCGAAATGAATCTGGTAAAACAGCAAACAAAACTTTGGACCCATCGAGCGGTGGAATGGGAATTAAATTAAAGATCATTAACCCGATATTTGCATAAACAATAATACCAATAAAAAATGACCACACTGAACCAATCGGAAATAACTTTAAAACCAGTGAAAAAACGAGAGCAAGCAATAAATTTGCTAGCGGCCCCGCTAAACCCACCAGTGCAGGCCCCCACGTTCGCGGCTTAAGATTATAAGGGTTAAAAGGAACTGGTTTTGCATATGCAAACAAAAATTGGCCCTGGCTGATGAGGTAGAGGCCCACAGGCAACAAGATTGTTCCCCACAAATCTATGTGAACAAGGGGGTTAATGCTTAATCTTCCTGCATAGCGCGCTGTTGGATCACCCAACCTATCCGCCACCCAACCGTGCGCATACTCATGAATAATGCTCGAAGGAATAATGATTAAAAAATAGAAAATAAGTGAAATATAATCCATATGTCTCTTGACAATTTTTGTTTAATTAAGCTATACTATGTGAACTTTAGTCAGTATAACTTACCCATTTTAAACAAGCAATAGTATGAGCAGAATGTGTCAATTATGTGCCAAACAAGCTGTGAGAGCAAATAGCCGCAGCCACTCTAAACAAATTACACCTCGCCGCCAACATCCTAATCTTCAATTTCTTACCATTGGCGACGGTCGTCTTAAGGTGTGTTCAACTTGCCGAAGAACATTGGTTAAAAAAGCTGCTTAACAAAGCACAAAATCAAACTAAAAAACTCATCATTTGATGAGTTTTTTAGTGTTCGGCCACTCACGAAATACATGTCCCTAATTTGCTAGGTGGTGAACCGCACTCAAAGCCCACAGGCTTTAAAAATATAGGTAAACCTTGAAAACATGTTGTAGAACAAATTTTTCGTTGAGTACCAAACACTTTAATTTTAGACGACAACGCCATGTCTGTCAAAACAAGCGGTGAATAACAACTAATCAATGAAACGAGGGTAATCAAAGATAACTTCACGGCCACCGAACCAATGCTTAATTTCATGCTCTGCCTCTTCTTTGGTTTCAGAAGCATGCACAATGTTCATTACTGGTCTTTTTTCCATGTTGGCAATGGCTGGTGAATCTGCTGAGTAATCTCCACGAATAGTGCCCATATCAGCTAGATACGGCATAGTAGCTCCACAAATTTTACGCACCATATCTACAGCATGCACACCTTCAACAACCATACGAACAAGTGGGGCGGAAATCATAAATTCTACCAACCATTTGCGCACCATAGTGCCAATTTCTAAATCATCGGCGGTACCAAGTTGTTTCATGGCATCCATACCATATTTTTCGTATGTTCCAAGAGTTTTTTGGCCAACACGACGAATCCAAGCTTCATCTTTTGGGTAATGGTTGTCGATTTGGTCATGAGTTGGCTGGAACATTTCCAAAGCCACAATCTTTAAATCGCGCTGTTCAAAACGGCGGATTATTTCTCCGATCAAACCTTTTTTAACTCCGTCCGGCTTGATCATCACGTACGTGCGTTCTTTTTTGAAATTCATACAACATTTCTTAAATAAATATGTTAAATATTTTTATTTTAATTTCATTAGGTCAACTGATGTGCCATTGATACTAATTTCGAAATGTAAGTGCACTCCTGGCTTTCCTCTTACCTCTCCAGTATTACCCATCAAAGCAATTGTCTGTTCTTTTTTCACCACATCTCCAACCACCGCACTTAATTTGGCATTATGGCCATACATCGTTTTTACCCCACTCCCATGATCCAAAATAATATAGCAACCCTTTTCTACATCAGCACAATCAGCTCTTTCCACCACCCCATCGGCCGCGGCATAAATTGGATCATTGAGTTTGCCCGCAAGATCTACAGCAGGGTGGGCCTCGCTAAAATATTGAGTGGTAGTGTGGGATTTTGTGGGCCAAAAATAGTCAAATTTGCCTGTTTTACTATTATAATCCTGTGCAACCGAGGGTATGTCAGGAGTAATTTCGGAAGATTTTACGATGTCTTTTGGAGCCTCACTACATCCTGCACCTGCAACAAGAAAAAAAATAGCAGTGGCGAAAAAAGCGGTTTTATTTTTAAAGTTCATAGGCAACATTACTTAATAAAATCCAGGCCTATTCTACCTAAAAAACCAATAACTGTCAATAAAAAACAGCCAAACGAAATCTTACAAGTTTGGTGGCCTTGTTTATTATCACTAACAAACCGGCAAAAATTTGAGATCCTTCTGTAATATTTTTTTTAAAACAATAATGTTTTACAGTTTTGCAAAATTTATTCTTTTTTGAAGAGGTAATAGACAAATCTGTGGCTAACGAGCCCGCATTTCGCGTTTTAACTTCTATGAAGTAATAATCTTCCGCCAATCTTGCAACAATATCAATTTCCCCTTGAGTTGAATGATAATTTCTATCGAGTATAACAAAACCTTTTCTTACTAAAAACTTGCAGGCCTGATCCTCTCCCCAAGCACCCATCTTTTGGAGATAGCTACTCATGACAAAGTCTAATTTTTAGACTGAGGCAGATAATTGTAAAAATTATTTTTTCTCTCCCGCTCTTGAAGTAATTCGGGAATTCTTTTTTTAATAAACTTTGTACTAACAATGGTGCGCCAAATAGTTATTCCAACTAAAACTAGCAGCCACAAACGCATGGAAAAGAAAACAATTTGTTCTTGGCGAAAAATAAACCAAAAAAATAAAACAACTCCATCAATAATCATTAAATTACTAATACGAAACAAAACTCTTTTACCCAAATCATGCGCGTTTGAAAAAATCACCAGTTTAAACACCATTCCTAAAATAATACACGCAGCCGCAACCAACAAAAAGAATACATAAGCAAAACCAGAGGCTGGAGAAGGTCTAAGAAACCAATATGACCATGAAAATAAATGTAAGATATTCATACCAATCGATTATTTTTTAAGGATTAAACAATAATGATATGTTTGCTCTCCAAATGTTTCAACGACCGTTAGGCCTTGTTCATGGGCGATACGCTCTACCACCTCTGTGGCCACCATCATTTCTGGAAGTGGCCCTAAACCACCCACATTTTTTTTCCAATCAATCACTACAATAAAACCACCTTTTTTTAGCAAACGAAAAGCTTCTTCCAAAACAGCTTTTTTATTCTTGGCTAAAAACATGATGTTGATAATGAAACAGCCGTCTAAACTTTCCGCGGGGATTGCTGTCTTTCCAACAGACTCTATGTCAGCCCAAACGGTTTGAACGTTGTCATACCCTTCTGAGCGAATTCTACTACGTATACCATTCAAAACCTCCTTTACTACATCAACTGCATACACCACACCCGCATCCCCCACCTTGCGAGCAGCAGAAAATACAAAATGACCCGTTCTACCGCACCCAAAATCAGCCACGCGCATCCCAGTGGTTAAACCTACTTTTGCAAAAATTTTATTTGGATCAATAAGTGCTATTCCTGAAGTGGTCATACCTCCTTTTAGGTTAATTACGTATAAAAATTCTTCCGATTGTCCCCTCTAAAAAACCACCGAACAAATTAGTGATTAACAAAAAGCCAATAAAAATAAAAGCTATGCCTATCAACTTATACATCAACCGTGTTCCCCCATTCATGCCCAAGTGCTGCTCCGCCCAAGCAATAGTACCAAATGTCTCAAAAAACCACTCTGTTTTTAGTATGAGCGCTATTCCAAAACAAACTGCTAGCGCCCCAAAAAAATAAACCATAGATATATATTTTTATGGTGCTGGAGAGAGGACTCAAGGTAGTGCGTCTACCAATTTCGCCACCCCAGCTTTTTAAAAACGAGATTAGAACTTTCTCTGCTTACCTACTATCATATCAATAGATAGGCCTGCAAGTCTAATCGTTAGTTGGTTTTCTTTAGACAACCTACCATCTACAGAAATAGTGAACGGCACTGCTGATTTAATTTCCATCCGTTCAAACGGAAATATGCTCGGCTCTTCAAATGTATACCCCCACCAACGTTTCTTTGTCAATGGACGAACAAAGGCTTCCAGCTTGCCATCTTGTGGATGAACAATGTAGTTCTCAACAATTTTATCGTTAGTTTGCCAATAAAACGGCTGCAAATTACACACAACCAACTCCAACAACCGATCCGCTTTAACACTAAATTTTCCATCGTATCTAATTTCAATTTTGGACGGCAAAATATGTATTTGAGAAATGAAATAACGGTTATTTATCATCCCCATATCTAAATATTCACGTCTTCGTTGCGAAAGAACGCGACACGCCTCAATGCCAATAGGAATTCCCAATATAGACGCAATGGTATTTTTTTTAACCCCAACAGGAATAAAACCAAATGTTGCATTAACCCCACCCGATTTTGATAATACATGACCAAACGTCTCATCATTACCAACAATCACGATAGTTTTTGCACCCCTCTTTATCTCATCATCAATGAGAGATTTAACATCATTATAATTTTGGATTCGCAACACTTTTCCACTAATACCATAATCGGTCAATTGAATTTCTAAGCTTTTTATTAACGAACTATATTTTCTTTGGCGCAAAAAATTGTCATGCAAATACACGTACATACCTAATAAAAAACCGTAAGTTATGTTTTGTTGTTAGAAGAATTTTTTTTAAAACCTGTCTGACGCTCATGCGGACGAGCGTCTATTTTATCATCAACTGTAACAAGAGTGGTCATGGTAATATGGCCCTGAAAAACAGCGCCTGGGGCAATAGATAGTATTTTTGTTTCAACATCTCCAACAACCTGTGCAGTAGCTAGCAAGTCTAATGAATCTGTAATGGTTATATTGCCTTTAACATGTCCGGCAATTTTTGCAGATCGTGCTTTAATTTTTGCCACAACACGTGCTCCTTGTTCAATTGTTAAAAGCTGGCTTGTTTCTACAGTTCCCGTAACTTTTCCACGCACTATTATATCACCTTTAGAAGCAAAATCGCCTTCAACATGAACAGACGGACCAACTACTGTTTCAACCCCCTCTTGAAAACCCGCACCCTGAGTAGGCTGTTCAAGCAATCCATCATCTAAATTGAGTTGCGGCACTAACTTTGAAAAAACCATATATACATACGTGATTATTTTTCTTACCTTACCTGATTACCTATAAAATTACAATAATATGCTTAAGCTTTCTGTTTATAGGGAATCCAAAAACCAAACTCACTTCCATGGTTTAACCCTTCACTTTTAGCCCAAACTCTACCATGATGCGCTTCAACAAACTTACTGCAAACAAATAAACCTAAACCCGTTCCGTTTACATTTGTTCCTTTTACATTTTCACCGCGATAAAATTTTTGAAAAAAATTAACTTCATCAATTCTTTCAAAACCAATCCCCTCGTCTTTTGCTGTTAGCACAACGCCATCATTATCCGCACGCAACTGAATAACAATTGTTCCGACTTCACTATATTTTATACCATTGTCTATATAATTAAACACAACGTGTCTTATTTTTTCTTCATCAAAAAATACTTTAACTGCTGTTACTGGTCTTTTCCATTCAACAAGCAAACCTTTCTGTTCTGCACGACCACTCAATTCTTCAACTACGCTATCTACCACCAGTCGTATATCTTTTTGAACAAAATCATATCGCACCCTGCCCTGTTCGATACGCGTAATATTTAGAAACTCATCTACCAAAGAAATTAAACGACCATTACTTTCATCCATATTTTGCAATACGGTCATGGCAGGCTTTCGCAATTTACCATATGCCCCATCTTTTAAAAGTTCTATGTACCCATTGAGGATAGAAAGAGGGGTGCGCAGCTGATGTGACGCAATAGAAAGAAATTCTGTTTTCTGCTGATCTAGTTTACGCAAACTAACATTTGCTTCTTCTAGAGATTTTGCAAGCACAGTTATTTCTTCTCGCCTTCTCACTTCTTTACGCACTGAGCGTATAAGTAAAATTCCAAATACAATCATGATTAAAAGAGCAAAAAGTCGAAATATTAACTCAGTAAGTGTTTTTGATAGAGCTACGTCGATTGAAAAAATAATCATCATCAACCCAGAAAAAAGCTCGGCGAAAATAACCCGTATATCCATGAAGCGATATTTCATAATGGCATACACGGTAAGTACTACATAAATAGTTACCAAACCATTGCCCCACGGTAAAATGGGAATGTTGTACCAGAGCGGATAATTTGTTGAACCCCCAATGAAAGCAACAAATAGCCCAAGCAGCAAAAGCACTGACTGCATTTTTTCATCTTTGTTTTTAGTGTTTAAAAATTTTCGAAACAAAAGAACCGATGCCAAAATAACCTGCACAGCAAACATTACTAAAAATGGTGTGTATAATTTACCTGGAATTGGCCAGAATTTAAAAAAAAGCCGCTGTTCTACGCCGGCAACAAAATAAGTAGTTAGATTTAACAAAGAAAATATTCCAGCAAAAGTATAAAATACAACAAGTATGTTTTTGTATAATTTAATTTGCAAAAGGTTCAAAAAAACCAATACCAAATGAAAGTAAGAAACCGAACTAAAAATAGCTCCAAACATAAGCAACCGAACCCACCACAGCGCAGAACCACCATCTTTGGTAACCTGCCAAAAAAAATAACTAATCGACCACCATGCAGCAGTAAGACAAAAATAAAAAAGATATCGTACAATTCTTTTTTGGTAATTTGTAAAAATCAAATAAAATCCAAGAACAACACTTGTAATAGCGTTGATAAGTGCGGAGAAAGGAAAATACCAAAAAAATGATTCCATACTATTTCATTATACAAAAAAAATAGGCTTTTGCCTATAATTAAATGAAAGACGACGGATTGCTCCGTCGTTCCCCCCCCTTTTTTTGTTATTTTGCCGAAGCAGTCCTGCACTGAGCCATGTTGTGAGTTCTCGTTGGCTCACCAGTGATCTTGAACGACCCAGTCTTGCCAAAGCTACTGT
>CAYUTM010000019.1:14708-17756 GCA_964447755.1 uncultured Gammaproteobacteria bacterium | reverse complement strand
GTGCAGTCTTGCAAAGATTGTCGGTGACGTAATCTTACCTGGCATTTTAAAGGGAATTTTAATAATTCAGCATTTAGCCAATTAACATTTTCGACAAACGCTTCTTCTTTATACAACAGTGGATCATCCTCAAAACCAAGTACCAATTCATTTGTTTCAAAATTCTTAGCAACAACATAGAGTGGTTTTGTATTTCCACCCAACTGAATAACCTGGGCACCAACATGTCTTTGGCCTATGGTGTAAAAAGGCAAACCATCATGCCCTCCAATCGTTTTGCGTTGAATATTGGCGGCCTCTGTACGATCATACATGATAATTTTTCCGGGCGTTGGTTTTATTTTTTGCATCAAAAATTCTTTCATCGGCACTTCGCCAATAAAACAAATTCCCATACTTTCCTCTTTTTCTGCAACAGGCAATTTAAATTTTTTAGCCAATTTTCTCACCTGTGGTTTGGTATATTTTCCAACCGGGAACATCACATATTGCAGCTGTTCTTGCGTGAGCTGGTGAAGAAAATATGTTTGATCTTTATTGTCATCTTTGGCTTGCAGCAGATGATAAGTTTTGCTGTTTTTATGTTTTGATGTTTTGATGTTGGCGTAATGTCCGGTTGCGAGATAATCGAATCCCAATTCTTTCGCTTTATCTAACCAAGCGCCAAATTTTACAAACTTATTACACAAAACATCGGGGTTTGGGGTGTTCCCTTTCTCATACTCCTGATACATATAATCAAGCACGTTTTGTTTATACTCTTTTACAAAATCAAGTTTTAAAATAGGGATGTTTAAGGCAGCCGCTACTCGCACCGCGTCTCGATATTCCGGCACCCAGCATGTCTCGCCAAGCTTATTTTGGCCTTCATAATTCACCATATAGGCAGCCGTAACTTGGTAACCTTGAGCAACCAAAAGAGCGGCCGATACCGCAGAATCAACCCCACCTGAGAGAGCTGTTAAGATTCTTGTCTTACTAGTAAGTTTTTTCATACCCTTCATTTTAACCAATTGAACAAAAATATTCAAGATCAAAAAACTCGCTGTTTAGGCGAGTTTTTTGTACTGAGAAACGTACTTTAGTTACGTTCTCCACGCTGTGCTTGAAGACAAGCGCGGCACAATAGAGTGCTAGTATCACGAGGTTCAAATGGAAGCTCAGTAATAGCTGTTCCACAACTTGAGCAAGTCCAATTTCCAGCGAACATCTGACGAGGTGGGCGATTTCCCATTCCTCCACCAGTGCGTCCACCACGATCGGGACGTTTGTCACGGAATTGACGATTGCAGTCAGAACAGTATACAGGGCTATCCCCTGAAGGTTGAAAAGGCAATTTATCGATGTGTTTATTGCATTGAGCGCAATTAACGTCAACATCGTACATTTGCCTGTCGGTACCAAAAGCCATAAGTTTATTCTTACTATGTGTTCCCAAAATGTGTTTTGAGACAAAAATTTTTAAATTTTCGACCTATTGATTTGGGAACTTAGCTTATGATAAACCGTTGTTCAGAGGCATGTTGCCCAAACGTTGAAATTAGGATATCACATTTTTTGGGAAATGTCAAGGAAGTAGTTAATCATTTCTCGCAATCTACGAAGCGACTGATGGAACGATGTTGGTTAAGCAACCTTTTATAGTGTTTCGCAATTCGTAATTTTGAGTAAATGAGTTAACAAATTTTTCTTCGATAGGAAGACCGGCCTTCTCATTTACCACGAAATAATCAACTAGAGCTATATATTTATTTAAAACATCATAACCCAACTCATTACCTTCGGAATCTTTCATGGGTTCGTCAGCATTTGAATTTTCTTTTAGTTGTTCCAATACCGTTTTTATATCTTTTAAATTTTTTAAATGACCAAACCCTATTTCTAACATCTTCCTTGAAATTGCCTCTTTTATCATAAAACGCAGGTCATTTTCCATGGGGAAAACTTTTAACAGTTCTTCTACTCTTTTGTTAATCATCCCAACCCTTTTAACTTCCGAATCTATTTCAGAGGTGGCTTGAGCGTATTCTGGTAAACGAAGGGAATAGTTAAGTTTTTGGGCCGCAAGAGAATTCGGGTCTTTAAAAGCAGCAGCTATCTCCTCCAAGCTTTTTCCAAAAAATAGTTCATCTAAAGCTTCCTTTTGAAGCTTATCTGCCTTATCTATGTCGCCAGCGAGAAAAGTTTCGTCAATGACGATCGAATCTACTTTACCTTCTTTGGCTGGTGCTTTAAAACCAAGGTCATTTTCCATCCCAAGACCGTGTTGTGGCTGCTCATTTAACATAAAATTTAACATACACTTAGAATTTACTAAATAATAGTTTTTAAAATAATCTGTAGTGCTTGTATGATATGTTGAAAATCTTTTAAGGATGCATTGCTGCTAAAACTAAATCGCAAGCTGTTTTTTATTTCATCTAATTCCAAACCTAGTTCTTTTAAAACATGAGAGCCTTCGTTGTTACGAAGCGAACATGCTGACCCAGTTGAACACATTATACCATATTTATCGAGATAAAGCAGCAATTTTTCAGCTTCCATTTCCTTAAAAGCAACATTTATTATATTTGGCAAACGTGTATCACTATCAATTTCTGCACCATGCAGAATAACTTCCGGAAAAAAAGTTTTTAGTCTTTTCCAAAAATAAGACATTATTTTTTTTGCTTTAATTAAGTTCTTTGTTTTATTTTTTTCAACCAATTTTAAAGCCTCAGCAAAACCTACAATTGCAGCCACATTTTCTGTTCCAGATCTTCTTCCGCTTTCTTGACCACCACCATGCACAAGAGGCTCAATGTCAATCCCTTTTTTTAAAAAAAGTATCCCGCTTCCTTTTGGGCCACATATCTTACTACCACTTAGCGTCATGGCATCGACATGTAATTTTTCTACATCGAGAGACAAATACGAAGCAGCCTGGCACGCATCTGTGTGAAAAAGCGGAAAAGCTCGGCTTTGTTGATTACGAAACGCACCAATTATTTTGGCAATTTCTTGTATGGGCTGAATTGTTCCCAGTTCATTATTAACATACATCACAGT
>CAYUTM010000019.1:8814-14698 GCA_964447755.1 uncultured Gammaproteobacteria bacterium | reverse complement strand
AACCAAAATCGTTTCTGGTCGCAAAAGTGAACTGAGCTCATCACTATTTATTAGGCCATTTTTTGCAATTGGGATGTACGAAATCTCGAAACCCTTCTTTTTTAAATAGCGAAGAGGCTCTAATACTGCTTGATGTTCGGTTGCAACTGAAATAATATGCTTTCCGTATTTTTGACATGCTTCAGCAATTCCAATAATTGCTAAATTATCAGATTCAGTTCCCCCGCTTGTAAAAATAATTTCCTGAGGATGGGCGCGAAGTATTTCTGAAATATTTTTTCTACTTCTTTCAACCGCTTGCATGCTTTCAACTCCAAATTGATACAATGACGACGGATTTGCAAACTGTTTTGTAAAATAAGGAAGCATGGCTTTAACCACCCGCGAATCAACAGGGGTTGTGGCAGCATAATCTGCGTAAACCAATCGACGTTTCAATTTCCGCATAGAAATTAGAAAGGCAGAGTTAGGTTGATAGTAGATTTATTTTTTTGCGCATCACTTGCTTGTTTATCAAAGTTTACAGCAAATGGTAATACTTCGGCGGTAAGAGTTTTGTAAAAAAGCTGTTTGTTATTTTTACCAAATTCATACACTTCTTTGGTAACCAAAACATCTTGTTCACAATATTTTTTAATCTCGTCAATTTTTCCCTCTTTCCACCATTCAATCGCTTGCAACCCATGAGAACTTTTTTTCACATTATCTAATGTAGCTTGAGCAACATCGTCAAGCTTCAAACGAATTCCCAAACTTTCTTTGATTACTTTCAATAAATCTAAATGTGGAAATTTGAGCAAATCCCCGAGATAATAATTATTCAGAACCGGCAAATCAAAATGTTCACTGTTATAACCAATGAGGCGTTCGGAGTGTTCCAAAATAGGCCACAATTTATAGAGCTCGTCCTCGGTAAAACTTTGGTACTCGTTGGTTTCGTAACGGTAAATAGAAACTACCGAAACTTTCAATTTCTTAAAATCATTATCAACATCAAAAAAAGTATTCTGGGTTTCAATATCAAATACAACTTCGGTAGACATAAAAATTTAAATCTTATTTTACACCTTTATACATCTCGTCGATCAACGGTCCTTGGCAAAGGTCCGGAAGATTTCGTCCGCTTTTTATAATGTCTTGCGCAGCATCAGCAAATTTTTTGCTGTTGTCATACAAACAAAAAGCTTCTTTTCCAACATATGAAGGAAGAGGATTTTTAGAAAAATATTTTTTTATTTCACATTTACCTTCTTTTGGACCAACGATTTCGTAATTATCCACAATTTCTGTACCAACATTGGCATGCTGCATTGCGGGCTTACAATCTTTAAAATACTTATCAAAACACGTTAAATCTGTTCCACAATCCTTTGGAGCAGATGAGATAGTGTTTAAACCAGAACCGCTGCAGCCAGCACCAAGGAGTAACAAAAATGCACTAAACGAACTCAATAAAATATGAGACCTCCTCATAAAATTTATGTTTAAATAAATTAAATTTTTTTTATTTTAGCAATTGTAATACTTCGTCGGCAGCCACAAGCTTTGACTCTGCTTGTGATCTTTTTTTGAACTCAATTTTATTTTCAGCGATGGTTTTTTTGGAAACAACCAATCGATAAGGAATACCGATCAAATCCGCATCGGCAAATTTTTCTCCGGCTGTGGCTTCGGCACGATCATCAAATAGTACTTCTATTTTTTGATTGAGCAAGCTTTGGTACAATTTTTCCGCTTCGGCTTTTACTGTTTCATCATTACCAAGTACTACTAAGTGCGCTTTGAATGGCGCTACGCTTTCTGGCCAGATTATTCCTTTTTCATCATTAAACAACTCAACAAGCGTTCCCATTACGCGAGACGGGCCAATGCCATAGCAACCCATTTGTACCAACTTATTGTTTCCTTCCGCATCGGTGTAAGTAAATTTAAATGCTTCAGAAAATCGGGAGTACAATTTAAAAATATTTCCAATCTCAATGGCCTTCACTTCTTTAAGATTTTCTTTGGGATTTAAACATTTTTCATTTAAACACCCAATTACGCTTGGATTAAAAATCTCTTTATTAATTGCTGTTCCACATTTTTCACATAGATAAATTGTATCTTCACCAACCGGACAAATGGCTTGAAATTCATGAGAAAATTCCGTAAAAGCCCCTCCGGATGCATAGGTTAACACAACTGTTTTTTTATCTAACCCTAACCTTTCATAAATTTTAAAATAAACTTCTTTCATCTTCTCATAATATCTTTCCAAATCGCCTGCCATACCCTCTCCATCTGGTTGCTTATCTTCAGTATGAAAAGAATATAAATCTTTCATATTAAATTCTCGCCCACGAAGTAAACCAGACTTGGCACGAGCTTCGTTGCGGAATTTGTTTTGTATTTGGTATACGGCAACAGGCAAGTCTCTATATGAGAAAGTATGTGATTGCACCAATGGTGTCACAACTTCTTCATGAGTTGGGTTTAAAACAGCCTTTGCACCACCTTCGATTTCTAAATGAAATAAAACATCCATGGCATTCCTGCCGGTGGTTTCATAGCTTTCTTCAGAAGTAAGTGCGGGCATGAGAATCTCGTTCGCGCCAGTTTGGTTTAGCTCTTCACGGATAATATTTTGTATTTTGGTGAGCACTCGCAATCCTAATGGCAAATAGTTATAAACTCCCGCCATTTGTTTTGAGATAAATCCGCCCTGAGTTAAAAGCCGCGCATTTACACTATCTGCATCAGCAAGAGCGGTTTTAGTTGTTTTTCCAAAAAACTTTGTATAACGCATAGATCTATAAAATCATAAAAATCAAGAATTTGAACAGTATAACATTCCAAACAAACTTTAATCAAATTTAATTACCTGCCCAGGTTTTATTACATGAGATGCGGGCGGTGAACTTGGTGGAAGAGGCGGTGGTGACAAGCTTGGAGGAGGGGTTATATTTTGCGACACAGCAGGTTTAGCTTCCCTGTCGGGCACATTATTTGTTTGCATCTTTTTATTTTCAACTACAACTTTTTGCTCGTTATTTGCTGACACAAAAACAGCTTCTTTTGGTTTAGCAGGAGTTTCTTGAGCAGGTTTTTGATTTGGAGGAGTTTCAGAAATTGGAAGCACCACATTTGGTTTATTGTTATCAATCTGGGGAGAAATATTTTTTGGTACTTGTGGCCGCTGCTGCTCTCTTTGGATGGTGGGTGCATTACTTTTTGGAACTGTGTTTTTTTGCAGCTGATTATTTCTATTTCCCTCTTGTCTTCTTTGAGGAGCTACTTGATTATTATTTTTAACCAACATTTGATTAAGTGAAATTCCTTTTTGAGTGGAATCAACCAACATTACCGTTTCGGTTGGTTGTGATCTTGGCGACATTACCGCGCCCTCACCCCCGCCGGAACTTCGAGTTCTTTTTCGTTTTCTTCCCTGTGCCTCTGAATTTGAGTTATTACCACCACTGAATGATTGAGGGCTATTTGGACGCCGCATTTGCTGCTGAGAAAAAGATGGTGGTGGGGTAGAAGGTTTTGGCGGCTGTGACTGTTGTTGCCTCTGTACATCATTTCTCATATCGTTTCGCACATCATTACGCACATCGTTTCTTTGAGGTTGTTGTTGAGAAAAAGATGGTTTTGGTGGAACCGAGTTGCGGTTAGAAGCGACATTTTGTGGAGGATTATTTTTTTGCTCTCCAACAGCGGGTGGAACATCCACTGGCAAGTCATCCATTTCATCCATATTGTTGGCATCTGCTCCCGACATACCACTCCAACGAGAAATTTTTTCCTCGATTTTGCTTCGTGGCACAGCATAACGATCTCGTGATGATTTTACAACTTTTGCCAAACTCGCTGTGGCCGAACCAATTGGTGACATGGTTAAAGCACTAAAAGGCCGAGAGGCCACACCATCGATCATTAATTTTAAATAAATATGAAATTTAGGCAAATTGATCAAATCTTCTTCTACAAAAGTAGGAATAAATTCTTTTGCTAAAATTTCGGCATCTGAGGAACCCACACGAAAAGCCATCATGGTGCCGACGTTACCAATAACCGCTGCTAGCACCGTTTCATCAAGCTGAGCCATATACTGATGTGCCATAGTTAAATCTAAGCGATATTTACGGGCTTCGGACAAAATATTAGCAAAACTTTCCGTTGCAAAATTTTGGAACTCATCAACGTACAAAAAGAAATCTTTTCGATCTTTTTCGGCAATATCAACACGCTCCATAGCAGAGAGCTGTATTTTTGTAATCAACATACCTCCCAAAAGTCGAGAATTATCTTCGCCAATTCTTCCTTTTGAAAGATTCATGATAAAAATCTTTTTTTGATCCATAATTTCTCGTATGTTGATACGAGATTTTACTTGCGCAACGATATTTCTAATAATTGATGCAGATAAAAATTGTCCGATTTTATTTTGAATCGGCGCGATTGCTTCACGACGAAAACGTTCATCATATTTTTCAAACTCATTTTCCCAAAAGGATTTAACTACTGGGTCTTTAACAACTGCAATCACTTTTGCTCGATAATCATCATCAGATAAAAGTCGGTTAATACCCAAAAGTGTGGTTCCAGGAAAATCTAACAATGCTAAAATAGTATTATTTAAAATATACTCCATACGAGCACTCCACACATCTGGCCAAATTTTCTTAAAAACCCCCATCATGCCCGATGCTACCAAATGCTTATATTCTTCCTTAACAGATTCGAGAATGTTAAACCCAATCGGAAATTCCATATCCGAAGGGTTAAAATATACCACATCGTCAATTCGCTCATTTGGAATAAAATTTATGATCTTTTCGGCAAAGTCTCCGTGAGGATCAACCAAGCCAACCCCGTGACCACCATAAATATCATTCAAAACCATGTTCTCGAGCAACGTAGTTTTACCCATACCAGTTTTTCCAACTACATACACATGACGACGACGATCATCTGTTTTTATACCAAACTTACGATTTTGATTGCGATAATTCGTTAAACCAAAAAAATTAATATCTGGATCAATACGTAAGCCCTCCGGTGTTTCATTGTTTAAATTATCACCGCTCATATGAAGTTATTATAGCCTAAAAAGACCCTAAGTACAATATAAAATACCTACGATAAAAATTCTTTCCAATACTCATACAACTTTTGCGTCGCCACCAAATCACCCACATTGTATTCCGCAATTTCAAAATATTTTTTTTCTTTAAACAAACCTGCAACATCGTCTCCACTCACCCCTTGCGCTTTGGGGCTTTCAATACCAAACGCGCGGCAAGATACATGCAAACTATTTTTTTTTCTGACCGAACCATAAAAACTCAGCTGGTCACATAAATCCACATGCTTAGCATCGTAAATTTGCGAAGATAAATAACGGTTGGATAATAAATTTTTGGTTGGCCGCACTTTGTTTATGGCCGAGCGGATCATCAGAAATGGAATATCAAACTCGCGACCATTAAATGTCACAAATTCGGTGTAGTTTGCCGCCCCCTGCCAAAACTGCTCCAGCATTTCTTTTTCCGTTCGGCATTTGTAGGTCACACTTCCCTCTTCTTTATCGGAAAAATTCATTTCTGGTGCTTGGTAATACACCACGCTTTTATTTCGATGATGATCGAGCACGCCAATTACTACCACTTGCCCAGTAAGCGGAGAAAACCCCAGGCCATTTTTGATATCATCCAGCTTACGTTCATATTCATCTTCACCATACGATTCTTTCTTGAGCCAGCGCGTGAGCATTTCTTGCGTTGTCGGGTCGAGCGTATCAAAGTCTTCGCCGACGGTTTCGATGTCGAGAATGAGTGTGGACATATTTTATTTTCTTATAAATATTTCCCATTTTTATTTTTTTAATATTTATTATTTG
>CAYUTM010000019.1:0-8804 GCA_964447755.1 uncultured Gammaproteobacteria bacterium | reverse complement strand
AAATCTTGCTTTTTTTTATCATCGTAATTAAAAATTGGGCCTTTAAATTTGGCTTCATCCACTTTGAATTTATAAGTAGTGTAATTGAAATCTAATTTATCCCAACCGTCACCACCATTCACTTTTAATTTTCCTTCATCAAGACGATTTTTAAATATCAACAGGTCACGTATCAGTGAACGGTTCAATGTTAATTCTTCAAGCGGCATACCCGAATATACATCTAACTTAGAAATTTTTGTATTAAATAATCTAAGTTTTCTCAATTTTTTAGTAGCTAACGGAGGAGCATTTTCTATGGGGAAATTATCAAGTTCCAATTCACTTAATTCTTTCGCTTGACGAACAGCAGCGTTTATTTCATTTGTTATGTTACCTTGGTTTTCTACGGCATAGTACTGTCCGTCCCACACAAACCTTTCTAAATGTGAAGCTTGCGCCAGCTTTTCTAAACCAATCACGATACTAGAATCTATTTCTACTTCTCGTAACTCACTAAGATTATTTAATTGGTTTAAATCTGCTTTATAACCAACGATACGCAATTTTTTTAGAGGTGTATCTTTAAAAGGTGTTAGGTCAAGAACCTTACCCTCAATCATTTTTGTTTGCTCGGTATGAGATGCAGCATTAAATTTTTGTCTTTGTTCAAACTCTTTAGTCGTCAAAAGATCTGAATCTCCTGCTGTTACGAGCCGATTTTCACAATCAAAATCAGCGGCCATTTTTGTTTCCAAAACTTGTTTCGGTGAGAAACGAACAGTTTCTACCCCACTCGAAGCATCTTTTAAATCTGGCGGTACTCCTAACTTGTCTGCGTCGAGATACGTAACTTGCAAGACATCGCTATCTTTTGAATTCTTTTGAGCGCCAACAAAACTCAACTTTTTAGCTGAAGAATACTGCGAAGGTGCATACCTACCCTTGAACACATTATTTGTAGGGCTTAAGCCTGGTGGAAGCAAATCAAATCCATCGCTCAAACCTTGATCATAAGCTTTATCTGGCGACAATCTGCTGGGAATTAAATTCCCTTCTTTTTTAGCTCCAAACTTTGCTCGCAAAAAATTCATCGGGCCTACTATAACAGTACCCTCAATATCCTCTTCTTTTAATTGATCAATAGCATCTTCAACAATATACCAGCTAGGATCAGACACATCGTTTGCCAAATTTACCAACAACCTCCTATGCGGGTCTTTTGAAATTTGAACTTTAATCTCCATTCCTGGAAAAACTTTTGAAATAATAATCATGTTTCTTTTCAATCTTGCTTTGCAGTCGCCATGCTTTTTCTTACCTTCCTCTAGTTCTTGTTTGGTTAAAACCATCTCATTTAAATTTGGCTGTTCGGGATCATAATCTCCTTGGTCATTTACAATTTCAAAAATAATTTGCCTTTTCCAACCTTCAAAATCACCTGTTTCTTGTGGGTATGTTTTTTTAGAAAGTTCTTGATATTTTTTAATTTCTTCTTCTAAAGATTCGCCTTTCGCTTCAACCATTTTTTTATCTACAATGCCCCGTGAAACTTCATGAGCAAGAAAAAATTTCAACCAATCAACCCTGCCTTCTTGACCATCTTTTATTTCCAATTTTCCGTCGGGTGATTTCTGAATCTCAATCCCTCTTAAACCAAGCTCTTCATTGTCATATGCTTTTGCATTGCGAGCAGCAGTTTCAAAACCTTCTTTAAAGCTTGAAACACCTGACTGATTTTCAGAAAAAAATGCCTTTGATTCTGCGAACATATCTTTTGTGGCACGCTTTACTTTTGTAGCTTGCACTACAGCTTCATTTTTTACTTGGCTACCTGTTGCCATGTCAGCAGCGCCAACGTGTAAGCCAGCAGACAAAACTGTTGCCAATACCGCGGTCTTTCTATCGACGCCATATTTTTTTCTTTTATTCTCATCGGTTTGATTATCTGTATTTTCAGGTTGAAAAGGTGAGATTTTTTCAGACATATGACTGATGAATACTAGTTAATAGTAAAATAATTTTTCCAAAAACTTACTCTATTTACATTTATTCCACAACCCTATCTTTCCACCCCTCGCCTCCCCCATCGCCTCTTTAAACAATCCCGCAAACTTCACATCCGGCGGTACCGTGTCTACGTACGCGAATCCTTCTTTTACCAACTGCAAATTTACAAAAGTTCCCTCTTCCAAATACACGTAGCGCAACAACCGTTTGTATCTATCAGTTTCGGAAATATCTTTTACCAAACGGACTTTTTTGTTCAAAACTAATTCGCTATTTCTTTGCACTGCTTCTTGGCCAAAACATTGGATGAGTTTGGTGGGGTGATGGATTTCGGGGGTGTTGATGCCAATGTAGCGGACTTTTTCGCCAGTTTCAAGTTCAACGGTGTCGCCGTCGATGATGCGGGTTACCGTAACAAATGTAGAAGTGTTAAATTGGCCAGTCGTGGAGGTGGTACTTACAGCTTGTTTTGCAGAAGTATGAATTTTATTCTCGAATTTATTATTAATTTCTTGTGGTTTTGCAGTCGAATCAAATGGAAATTGAGGTGTTAAAAAATAAATCACACCGCCAAATAGAAGTGGCAACACAATTTTTTTGAATATCGATTTTATTGGTTGTTTAGGAGACATAACTTGGTTTATTATACCAAAACATATCTTTTAATACCATTTTTATCTAAAATTAGCTAAATTTATTAGATATCCCCATGAATATCTTGACAATAGTGATATTTAAGTGCAAAATTTTCACGCTGCCCAAGAATCCCATTCCCGGGAAGAAACGCAGCAAGGAGCCGCCCATGAAAAAGATCCTCAGCACCGCCCTGATCCTCAGCACCATCGCCGTCAGCTCCATCGCCCACGCCGCCTGCGGCGCCAACCAGCACAAGTCCCTGGCGACGGGCGAGTGCGTGGACAACCCGCCGGTCCCGAAGGAGGAGGAGGACGCGCAGAAGAGAAAGAACCAGCGGGTGGAGGGAGAGAAGCAGAAGAAGCAGGAGAAGCCGGCGGAGAAGCCGGCGGAGACGCCGCCCGCCAAGTAGGAGGGAGGCGCACTAGCTAGACTAGCGCGCCACCCAGGAGGAAGACCCCGCGAGCAATCGCGGGGTGTTCTGTTTTTATAAACAATTTTCGACTGAAAGCACTGATAGTTTACGCCAGATAAAATCTCTATGGTGAAATCTTAATGCACAGTTTTTTAAAACCATCCCATTTCGACATATTTTCAATTTTATCTAAATTTAGCTAAATTTATTAGATATCCCATGAATATCTTGACAATAGTGATATTTTGGTTCAAAATGTTGCGGTTGAAGCCATCCGCTCAAACAACGGATGTGCATACAGACAACACGAGGAGACCATCATGAAGAAGGTTCTGTTAGGTATCGTCGGATTCGTGTTCGGTATCGGCGTCGTCGTGTGCCACCCCGTTCCCGCAAACGCGGGAAAGGACCCAAAACCGCCGGTCATGCCTGCGCCAGGGGCGGGCAAAAAAAAGTAACTCTGCGCCCACGCCAAGTAAAAAGGAGGCGCACTAGCTAGACTAGCGCGCCGCCCAGGAGGAAGACCCCACGAGCAATCGTGGGGTGTTCTGTTTTTATAAACAATTTTGTCTTTAAATGATTTTCAATCTAAGGCAGATCAGCTTTATTCTGAAGCAAATAATTTAGCAATTTCACTCACTTCAATCTTTTCTCGACTTTGCACAATCGAATGCATTGATCCTCCCCCATCATTTTCATAGCGTGGAATAATATGCCAATGCAAATGCGGCACCGCTTGGCCGGCAGCGGGTTTGTTGTTTATTCCAATATTCATTCCCGCGGGCTTTATCACTTCATCCACTTTTTTAGCCACCTCACGCACACCCTGCATCAGTAGTTGCCATTCAGTATCACTTAGTTCAGAAATATCCGCAGCATGTTTTTTTGGTACCACAACCGTGTGCCCTTTAGAGCAAGGATGTACATCCAAAAACGCCAACACATGTTCGTTTTCGTAGACGGTATAATTAGGAATTTCGTGGTTGATTATTTTACAAAAGATGCAATCCATAATGGTGACGTATTAAGTATAAAGTATTAGGTATTAAGGTAAAATGTCTAAATCCTAATGTCCAATGAATAAAATTTTTAAAACAACTGGTTCCTTAATATTTCATACCAGACACTTACTGCTTCAACGACTGGCTCACTCCCACATATTTCCAAACTACCATCTCACCAAAAAGCTTAACGTCATTCAAATGCTTATTCACAAATTCATTGTATTTTAAATCTTTTTTATTAACTACCAAAAAACATGTGTTTGTTTTGGTAAGATCTAGCGCTTCAATCCATGTTTGTTGATCGGCATTTTGTGATAATTTTTTTAAAAACTTTTCTCGCTCGGGCTGGGCAAAATATTGATTGATAGGAAAACCACCACCAACAATTTGTTTGGAGGAGATTTGCTCAAGAGCCAGAAGTGGTAGTGTCTCTCCAACAACACAATGCTCCACACCCACATTATCTCCACTCCACACAAACTCCATAGCCCTGTATTCATTCATACTCACCACTCTTTCATCTGGACCCAATGAATACGAAGCACTTATAAAACAAGACAATAGCAATACTCCTATAGAACTTACCAATAAAACTACTTTAGTAGTACACTTTTTTAAAATTATGTGACGGAAATAAAATATGCCTTCCACACAAAGAATGATCCAGAAAAATACTACGACCGGCTCTAAACGGCGAGAAAGCAACTGTTGCCCTTCCAAAACATACCTCCCAATAATGTAGGAGCACGTCATACTTCCTGCCGAACAAACGATGAACATTGATAGAATATCTTTTTTTTGAAAAAGCTTTATACATCCACAAACTAACAGAACTATAAAAATCAACATGCAAACTACAAGCCAATAACGAGATTGAGTAAAAAAATTAGCAACAAATGCTTGTAAAGGAACTTGGTTTAAAATCAAATTCCCCGTACTAATGTCATGCGGTGGTGGACCTAGAGCCAAATACCAGCCGGTTATATTACCAACAAATTGTTTGGCGCTTGAAATCCATGCATGGTGGAGATTAAAACTGCTATACCTAGCAAGTATTTCAACAAAAGGAATACATAAACTGCCCACCGTAATTACACCCAACCAAACCCACAAAGTCGAAAAGAGAGAGGTAGTTTTTAAACGAAGCAACACTTCAACAAAAAACCATAGCATTCCAAAAATAAGAATATATAAAGAGTAACCAGTGAGTGAAACAACAAAAGTAAAACAAAGTGCTCCGAGAATTTTATGTGATCGCGGATCCTTTAATCGACACAAGAGCAAACCAAACATAAACAAAAACCATAAAAAACCGATATTATTAGGCAAGGTAAACGAACCTGCCACCGCCCATGCAAAAGGCAAAAAACTTAAAAAAATAAACAAAAATATTTTTCTTTCTTGCCACCCAATTTTTTTTCCCACAAACCACAAAAGTAGAGGAAAAAAACATCCCCATAATAAAGGCACAAGCCATGCATTAACTATAATAATATCCGTGGAAAAAAAAGTAGCAATCGCGATACTCGCTGCCCAAAGCTGACTATAGGCTAAGCGGCCCAAATCAAGTTGTTGTACAAAAGATACACGCTCACGCGTTCCAACAGAAACAAAAGGTGTACCATGAATAATACTCATTTCATTTGCCGCGTGACGCCACTGATCAGCTCCATAAAACAACGTGTGCGAAACGGGCATATAACTATGAAATAGCAACGAATGAATCACACACAAGATCAAAAGAACATTTTTATAACGAAGTGGAGTAGCAAATAAAAGAATACTCAAAAAAAGCGTAGCCAAACAAAAGAAGTAAATATACCACTTCGAAATAGTTTGCCACGGTGAGACTAAAGAACCATTACTTCTAGATAAAATAAGCAGGTAAAGGCTTATACCACTAAAGAATAAATAAAATGCCGCAACCAGATGTAAAACGCTCAACCCGCCAAATCTAATACCAAAATAATTCTCTTTTGGCACAAGTTCTTTACCAAGGTTACCCCGGGAACCGAGCCATACCGCACAACAAATACTACTAGCATGTAAAATTATGCTCAGCATCAAAGTAAAACTGCTAAATTTACCCAAGAAAATAGCTAAGCTAACAATAAAAACAAACCAAAAAAAACTGACAAATACCCCCAAACCAACACCAACTACCATCTCTTCACTATCTGTATATACATAAAAAAAGTTCTTCCATAATAAAAAACCGGATACCGCCATATATAAAATAAAAAAAGCGCCTCCCAAAACAGAGTGGGTTATGCCCTGTGTTGCAAAAAATAATACGAACAAAACAGGTAGTACTGCTAAAAAAACTCCTTGTTTTGAGTACGCTTTGAAGATTTTATTCATATATGCCTTCATAGTATCAGCGAAAAGACGTTTGCACAACCGCAGTAGAAGTAAAAAATTATCCTCAGTTACTCCACAACATCGCTGCTTGTACAAACCTGCTACTTTAGCTACTATAGGTGAGCTTAATCTCTCTCATGACAACTGATACTAATAATTTAGAAAGAATACCCCCCCAAAGCCTAGAAGCAGAAATGTCTTTTTTGGGATCGATTTTAATAGACAAAGAAGCTTTGCTTAAAGTTGCCGACATGGTGAGGCCAGAAGATTTTTACAAGGATGCTCACTCGAAAATTTATGAAGCAATTTTGGGCTTATATGATAAAAACGAACCAATCGACCTACTTACACTTAGCACCAGACTCGACGAACAGCACCAGCTTGAACAAATTGGCGGCAGATCATATTTAGCAGAACTTACCAATACCGTTCCAACCTCTTCACACGTAACAAATTACGCTTATATCATTCATCGAAAGGCAACGAGAAGACGACTCCTTTCTGCTTCTTACGAAATAAGCAGGTTATCTTATCAAGAAGAAGATGATGATATTGAACGAATACTTGACCAGGCTCAACAAAATTTGTTTGGCGTTTCACAAATATACTTCAAACAATCATTCTCGCCCATTCGAGGAGTGTTGGCAGATGCCTTTGACCGTATTGATGAACTACACAAAAATAAAGGCCAATTACGAGGGATGCCAACCGGCTTTATTGCCTTAGACAATGTTCTTGCAGGCTTACAAAAATCAGACTTAGTTATTGTGGCTGCAAGACCAAGTGTTGGTAAAACATCTTTTGTGCTTGATATGATTCGACATATTGCTACCAGACAAAAAAAACCAGTGGGCATGTTTTCTTTGGAAATGAGCAAAGAGCAACTAGTAGATAGATTGCTCTGCGCTGAAGCAAATGTAGATTTGTGGCGCATGAGAACAGGCCGATTATCGGACCGGCCAGAAGATGATGATTTTCCTCGTATCGGACACGCTATTGGTACTCTTTCTGAAGCCCCTATTTTTATCGACGACACTCCAAACATAAACATAATGCAAATTCGCACCAAAGCACGTCGTTTGCAGGCAGAGCATGGTCTAAACTTAATCGTTATTGACTACTTGCAACTTATGGAATCCAGCAGCAAGGGTGACAGTGATAATCGCGTGCAAGAAGTGGCCGCTATTACTCGTGGCTTAAAAGGTATAGCTCGCGAACTAAATATTCCCGTAATCGCACTGTCTCAGCTCTCGCGCGTAGTTGAGCAAAGCAAGCCAGCAATTCCCAAATTATCTCATTTGCGCGAATCGGGCTCCATCGAACAAGACGCTGACGTAGTTATGTTTATTTATCGCAAATCTGCTGACAGAAATTATCGACTTGAAGACATTCCGCCAGACGAACGTGGGATTGCCGAAATACACATTGCTAAACACAGAAACGGACCCACAGGCATAGTCAAGGTTGCTTTTAGTGAAAACTATGCATCGTTTAGAAACTTAGAAACACAAATAAAGATTCAATCCGCAGCAGCACCAACCTTAAAACCAAAATCTGCTTTTGCAAAACAAAATGACTCACCCGAATTTTAACAAGAAAGGCTTAAGAGGTTCAAAAAGCACGAAAGGCTAAAATTATTTGTAGCCTTTCAGGCATTTTGAGCCTTTACAATATATTAAGTCTTATATAATAAAAATTATTTTTAACCCATATACTATGTCGGTATTCAGTAAACTAAAACAATTCAAAGACCTTCGTGAACAAGGGAAAAAAATGCAAGATCTTCTGAGTGGTGAATCAGTAACAACTCAAACTCTTGGTGGAAAAATTGTACTAACAATGGATGGTGGCTTTAACATAACTGGATTAGCTATTGACCAAGAAGTATTATCCCCTGCTCAAAAAGAAAAACTGCAAGATGCGATTAAGGAAGCACATAACGAAGCTATTAAAAAAATGCAAAAAACTATCGCGCTAAAAATGCAACAATCTGGCGATTTTAATATACCAGGGCTTACTTAAACATGTATTCTCCATCAATCCATCGAGTTATTCAAGAGTTGAAAAAACTACCTTCTGTTGGACAACATACTGCGGAACGTTTTGTTATTTATTGGTTAAAATCTGGCAAAAAAGATGTGACCGAACTTATGTTGGCGCTCAAAGATCTTTTGGAAAAAGTAAAAAGCTGTGAAATTTGCTCGAACTTTGATGACACTTCTCCCTGCTCTATTTGTAGCAATCTCAAAAGAGATCATTACACCATTTGTGTAGTTGAAAATATTTCTGATTTAGCATCAATTGAAAAAACCAAAGAATATAATGGAACCTATCAAGTATTGCGCGGCCTCATCACATCCACAGACGACGACGGATTACAAAAAACGAAAGTTAATGAATTG
>CAYUTM010000018.1:18815-20501 GCA_964447755.1 uncultured Gammaproteobacteria bacterium | reverse complement strand
TAGTAACGGTGCTGGTGTTACTCTTCGTGAAGCGATAGATAAAGGAATGCTTCATGGTGATTGGAAAATCATCCCACCGATTAGAACAGATCAAAATGGGAACAAAGAATGCTATCAGGATGCATATTGTTTTAGTAATATAAAAGTTTTACGTCAATTACGTATTCTTCCGTTGGGTTTCGAAATCGCTGCTCAGCAAAGTGATCCTGATAAACCATGGACTCTAAAACAAGTAGTAGATGGTTTTACTGATTGTGAATATATTAAAAATGGTCAAGGTCAAGTGGTGGGTGTTAATTATAGTCCAAATAATAAACCATTCTGTCATTTAATTGACCCAAACTGGGTTATAAAAGCACCAGCAACGCGTTGTGGTGCTCAAGTATATGGTTCAGGTTTACTTTCTAGCGATGCCCCAGACCGCTTACAAGATTGTGCTGATCTCAGCAGTTGTGTTGCTTATAATAAAGATGGGACTTGTATTAACTATGGCTACTGCACGCGAGAAAAAAATGTTTGGAAATTTAATGCAGACTCGTGCGGAGCTCAGTTCCGCACCTGCAAGTCATTTACCGATAGTTCAGGAAATAGTGCAAGTTATGTTTCTAGAAGTTTAGACTCAGGATCTTGTACTAAAGATAATGTTGGTTGTAAAACATATACTTTTTCGCAAAATAATAATGGGTCTTGGCAAAATCCTGGCGGTCCAGATCCTGCTGCTGATTATGTCAATAATGGTATTTATTTTGATAAAAATATCTCCACATCATGTGGGGCAAATTCGGCCGGTTGCAGCGCGTACAAGATTGCCGATAGTCCAACAGACCTTCTTTATCTTAAACAAGCTCCAGATTATTTAAAATGTTACGACACAAACCCAGCAACTGCTAAAATTGATTGGCCAAAAACCGTATCAGATTTAACAAAGCTTCAAATTAATCAAGATCCAGATTGTGAAAAATATGCAGGCGCTTGTATTGAAGATGAGCTCAACTGTAATTGGTATTCTTTAGTTAAAAACTCTGTAGATAGTGAAAAAATTCCTGGTCGTTACAGTCAAGATGATGTGTGTGACGCAAAGTGCGTTGGTTATGATACGTATCGCGAACTGCCTAATAATTATTCTAATGGAAAAAGTATTGCCTATATCATTCCTTCATCTGGGAAAACATGTGTGGCAGAAGAAGAGGGTTGTTCTGCTTTTACAAATTTGAGCACAGATTCTGGTGGATTGGAAAAAGTAGAGTATTTTTCTTATCTAAGACCATGTATCACACCAGATGTGCAAAAGCAAAAAACATTTATAACCTACGAAGGTTCTGTAAACGGTGGTTTTCAGTTAAAAACTTTCAACCTGGTTAAAGATAGTGTGGGAGGGCCGCAATATTTTTATCGAACCGCAGATGATTTAACGAGCTATCAAACTATATGCAGTGAATCATCGTACAAAAATGGAAGTGCTAGTTTAGATTGTCGACAATTTAATGATGAGAGTGGTAAGGTTTACTACAGATTGCTTTCCAAAACGATCCCTGTTTCTGATTCTTGTACCCCTTACCGTCTTAGTGATCCAGATTTACAAACCGTTTCTTTAGATCAACAGAACTGCTCTCTTCAGAAAGGATTTTGGAACAATGGTTCTTGTCAGGTATGTTTCCAGAACGGTGAGTATCGTGATGGTTCTTG
>CAYUTM010000018.1:14913-18805 GCA_964447755.1 uncultured Gammaproteobacteria bacterium | reverse complement strand
ACGGCTTGCCAGAAAATGTTGCTAACTCTGCGGGCAAAAGTACTTCCTGTAGTCAGGGGGTTGAAAGCTGTCGTGCTTATAAAGGAAATGCGGGAAATAATGTTAGAGAAGTATTTACTGATACTTTTGAGAACACTGCTGCCCTAGCATTGGCTCCATGGAAAGGCAAAGTGTTTATATCTCTGGAATCAACACGTGTGGGCGAGCATTCGTTAAATTACGCAGGATCAGGTGATGTGTCTAGAAGCATGACTTTAAACATGGGTAAAAGTTATGATGTAACATTTTGGGCAAAAGGTAGTGGTCAGGCTCTCAAAGTTTCATTAAAGTCAGCAGACGGTTCGTTTGTAAAAGATTTTGGTGTTGTAGGTACGGGAGATACGTGGAATTACTATCATCTGGGTCCTGTTGATGTAGCGGGTGCCACCACAACTGTGGATATTGTTTTTTCAAATCAAGTAAATGGCAGGTTATTCCTAGATAATGTAAATGTTAAAGAGGTCAATGATCTGCTCTATCTTGTTAAAAATTCATTACGTATTGATTCTGCTTGTGATAGTAATGTAAACGACAATCTTCCTGGCGAAGCTTTGGGTTGTCGCGCTTACCAAGATCCAAATAAGAATCAAGTAAATTTAACTGGTTTTAGTCACTTATGTCGTGAGGGAGCGATTGGTTGTACTTCGTTGCTAAATACGCAAAATACGATTGAAGATAGTGGCCCTCGAGCATACAATGTTTGGTTAGCGGGGCAAGGAAATTCGAAAGCCGAAATTATAGTTGATAAAGATGTCTACAATTGTCAGATTTTACCAGGCCAAAATGGATGTTATGTAAACATTTTTGGTCATGAAGCAGCTGAGATTTTGGCCGTAAATAAATCAGTCTTTGTAACTTCGACGGTATTTATTCCACATGATACGCCTACCAGCTCCCCACTATATTTGGTGGCTAATAAAGAAGCTTCTTGTAATGCCGTGGATTTGGGTTGTTCATACGCCGGTACGGAAAATGCTAATCCAGTAGGCCCACGTTTTGTAACAACGACAGTTAAAAATGATCCTGCTTTTTACCAAGATACTTTGTGTCAGCAACAAGCTGTTGGTTGTAGTGTGTTTAGTGGTTCGTCCGGAGATTCGTATTTTAAAGATCCTGTGGCCTCAGGCCAAAAAATTTGTTCTTACCGCAAAGATGTCTTGGTTAATAATGTAAATATGAGCGGCTGGTTTTGGAAAGGTGTGGGAGTTTGTAGTAATGATAAGTCAAAAAATTGTACAGCTAACAAAGATTGTACTAATCAGGGAACGTGTCAGAATATTAATGAAGTACCTTGTTATTCAAATTATGTAGTTCAAGGAAATGAATATGGTCTCTGGTCTTCAGGTGATACGGGAAAGTATCAGAACTCAGTTGGAGAGTGCCCGCTCGATCAAAATCAATGTACCGAATTTGTTGATCATAATGATGGTAATAAAGCTTATTATTTCCTTAACAATGAAAAACTTTCTTCGGGTAATTGTGATGGTTTGGTAAGTCAACGAGAAGGGTGTGCGCTATTCGATCAAACTGATAATCCTAATAAGTATTGGCTTACAAAAGATAGTTATAGTGTTAGTGAACAAACACAGTTTGCTCCTGTTAAGCCAGTGGAGGCTGCTAACAATACACCGGGTGACGCCAATAAAATTTTAAAAGTTCAACTAGATCGAGAGTGTGGAGAGTGGTTGCAATGTCGATCTTCATATCGAGTTTGGGATACACAATCGGGTAAATGGAAAAGTGTTTGTGAAAAAATTGGTCGCTGCAAAAGAGCTCCAGAAAATTCTTCTGAAGATAGTGTTTCAAATTGTGCAGAATGGGCTGATGACAGCCCTATATATACTAGCCAGGTTCTTGATGAAGGAGAATATGTGAAGCGTGATGTTAGTTGGAAAGGAATGGATTTTGCCGGCTATTCTTTGCTTAACTTTTTCCCATTGGAAAGTTTGTCGCAAATAAATTTTAGTGTCTCAGCCACAAAACCCGATTGGCGTTTGGCTCATATGATTCCATGTGGGGACACTAATTGTGCTGTGGGGGCTGATCCTGATAGTGATGTATCATGTAAAACAAATGGTTTCTCATGTGGAAAAGGTGGAGAAGGTATTTGTATAAACTCTGCCTGTGTGCAAAAAGTTGATGGAACAGTTGATAGAATTACTGAGCAATCTCCTACTCAGATTTGTCGCGCGTACCCCGAAAAAGATTCGCCATTTCCCAACTCAATTTTTATCGACAAAGCGAAATCTCAATTTGAACGTGCTAATTTGTGCGGTGAAACAGTGGCTGCTTCTGCGGATAAAGCAAAAGCATATGCTTGTGATTGTGATTATACAAAAGTAAATTATGGTGAAGCAATAACAAAATATTGGAAGTATGACGCACCAAACACCACTGAAGAATCTATTAAAGGGGTGCGCAATGAAGCTCCTGCCGGAATATGTCTGGGTGGATCTCACGATGCGGCTGCGTGTGAATCAGATTTAGATTGTTTCAAAACGAAAACAGGAAAACCAGATGGTGCTATGGCTCCTGGGCCGGATGGTAATAAAGTTTCTGATGGTAGTTGTCAAAAGAGTAAGGGAGAAATTAAGCTTTTGGGCTGGAAAGGTTTTTGTTTAGAATATGATGAGTCCAGAAATATCAATGGTGAACAAAATAGACACCCTTGTCTTACCTGGTTACCAGTTGATCATTTGGCAGGAACCTCTGATTTAAACAATCAGCATGAGGAAGCTTCTTACCAACCACCAGCTACCTCAGGTTCTACTGGTGGTGCCTACTACTGCTTAGTAGGAAGCTCTGCTGGTAAAGGGCTCGATCCGCAATCTAATTTTTACCCTTTAAGCACTAAGTTTATTGCACGAGGAGAAACAAGTACTCTGGATATAGATAGTGACAAAGATGGTGATAACCAATTTGCTCGCAAAACATTTGCCGCCACCCCTGAAGAAGCAAAGTTTAGTCAGCTAGATATCGAAAATATAGAGTTAAAGGTTAGAAATCCTGATTCGGAAGATCCTGAATCAAATACCCTTTTCCAAATTTGGCCTAATGACCCATTAACGCCAAAAAATAGTCCCCAAGGTAAATTTACAATTATTACCAAAAATCATTCAAATGAATACGGCACTGCGGTTACAGGTAAGTTTCTTGGTCAAGATAATCAACTCATTTTAATGTACGGTAGTAAGGTAAAAGATACGCAAGGCGACACTGGTGGTGCTGGCTATGTTAACAAAGACGGTGGTGTATGTTATCCATCGGTAACAAATGGAGGAGTTGTCGGTCAGTATAGTGTTGATGAAGGTGCGTGCCAAGATTTGGGCGGCAATGTATTTTCAGGTTTGAAATCTCAACATAAGGGTGTAAATACCCAAGTTCCATTAGATGGTACAGATCCGTTAAATGGTGACAAGCTTGGAATTTGGGATCCTGCATTTAATGCAGATGATATTTGTGGTGGTTATAATGGAGCACAGGGTAATTGGCATGCTCTAAGAATTAAATTCGATCCAGTTACGCGTAAATTTGCAGGATATGATATGGCGTATTGTGATCAATCAAGCGGCAGTGGACATATTTCTTATACAGTAACCTTTAATTTGCGTGAATGGTGTCCGGTAATAGTAGATGCTACCAATGATCCTACTTCACCAGATCAGAACAGTGCCCCATGGACAAATCGTTTGTGGAAAGATGCAAAACCTCAGTATGTTTTGAGGGCTGAAAGAAATGCAGATTTAAATTTCTTTGGCTTAAATTATGATTATGGATTCGACTACGCTCCATTTGGAAGTTTGGGCTTAAATAAATTAAATCGAGTGTATGATCCAGTAGTTATTACCCCGTT
>CAYUTM010000018.1:0-14903 GCA_964447755.1 uncultured Gammaproteobacteria bacterium | reverse complement strand
GTTCCATAAAATAAAAGATGATTATTGCCAATCTGGCAGGCCAGGAATCTTTACTTGTGAAATTGCCAATTCTATCAAAAGTGAGCCTGGTGATCAAGAATTTAGAAGTGCGCTTTTTGGCGCACCCTATAGCTGCCCTGGCGGAAGTTGTGTGCGTGCGGATAGTACAGGTAAATTATTCGAAAGTGATGCCGCTGGCTATAGTGAGGCTTTGGGGGGATCATTCATCAATCAGTTGTTTGCTCGCATAAACAAAATATTTACATTCGATACTAGTACTAACAAAGATTCAAGTCAGTATGTTGGGTATAAAATAGATACAAACAAAAAACCAATCGACACAACAGATACTGTTAACGCAATTCCAAAAGTACCATGGATATTTCCAGCAATAAATTGTGATGAGCAGGGTAGGTGTGTAGAGGATGATTCAGCTCCTGGTTTTACTGTAAATAATACTACGAATGGCGATGTTCGCATTCCACTCCAAAGTGGAAGAGTGTTCTTGCGCTTCTTTGCCTTCGCCGATCCTGACCAAATGCCACTGCGTAATGTGAGAGTTGTGTGGGGTGATGAGAGTGCTGGCGAGCAGGTTCAGGGCCTAGCTGGTTTGTTCCGTAATCATCGCGGTTACGCTATGCCAACATGTGTAAGTAATAAATGTTTTGCCAACCAGATTGATGATACCAAGACTTGTCGCAGCAATACGGATTGTGGTGTTAATGGTAAATGTGTTTTAACCGCTCCTGGATCTACTATTGGAAAATGCTTGGTAAGTCGAGATTTGGGTGCTTCGTGTACTGATGCTACAGACTGCCCGTTAAATCCAACCTGTGTTGAAAAAGAAAAGGCCAATAATTTTGGTCAGATACTTGATAAGACCTGTGACAACAACTTTATACAATTTTCTCATGTGTATAGCTGTTTACAGGGTGCAAAAGGCTGGGAAGCTGACTCGGTGAAGTGTGATGGAAAGGCAGCTAACCTTTCGGCCTTCCCTCGTGGATGTTGCGTATTTGTACCAAGTGTTCAAGTAACAGATAATTGGGGGTGGTGTAATGGGAAATGTGGCATCGCGGGAAGTCCGGGTGGGCTTGGTTGTTTTGATGGTAGTTATAAAAATGGCACAAATGAGTGCAAGGATTCTTTGAAAGACGCTTCAGTTCCATTTAAAGGAAAAATAATTTTAGCTCCACCAGTTTTGAAATAAATTATAAAATAAAAACCATTGGTTTAGTCCAATGGTTTTTATGTTTTCTTATAAAAGAAAGTTTTCTTTGGTAAGGAAACATCGGAATTTGTCTCTTTTTGAATAAGAAACTTACTCCGACTCAAAATGTGATACATCTCTTCCTACTGCACTGTGCAGGTGGAAGGTCTATTGCCCTCCTGGGGGCAAATAAACGAACTGCCCGTTCCCACCAAGCTAGACAGCGGGCGAGCAGGACAGTAGAGCGAGGCTCGCATGTCGCCGGTGTAGGTGAACCCCATGACCAGCACACCTTCTCGGGTGTACTCAGCCTCCTGGGCAAAAACACCCCGGTGCTCCGTCCCGTCGCCGCTCACGCACAGGTAGGTGCGGGTGTCATGCGGGCTCAAGGCTTTTCGCACGGCTTCGCTCGTTACAGAATCAGCCGTCATGAGTTTTTTTTCCAGATCGTCCACCTGCTTTTGCAGCTTGATTACGCTTTTGTTGCACAGCTGCAAAAGATTGCTTCCCAAGTCGTCGGTGGCACCCTGCTGATCACCGCTGCCTTCGGTTCCCCCACACGCCACCATGGCCGTGAGGAGAAGAACCAAAGAAAGAGAGAAAATGCGACTCGTCATCGGTCGTCTCCTTTCGGAAATTAGGCGGAGGAAGTTAGTTGTTGCGTCCGCCCACGCAAGTAAATATGTTGCTTGGCAAGATATTTTTTCGCATGGGATGACACTAGTGGGGCTGTTTGCAAAAGAACTTACCCCTCCGCTAAAATTATAGCATGTTAACCTAGGTGCAACCACTTAGTGATAGCAGGTTAATAAAAAAATCTATCAAATTTTACTAATCATGTCAACTATTTTTTAGCCGCTTCGTGTGTACAACTTAAAAATAGCTGTTGTGTGGATAAAAAATATACCTGGCTTGTTGTTTAAATTGTTGGTGTTCTTAACTTATGCTATACTATATTCACTAAGGAGTTATATTGTTTAAAAGTAGTTTTATTCATGCTCACTTTTCTGCGCTTAAAATTAAAATCATTCTTTTCTTACTTGTTTTCTCATCGACAGCCATTTATTTTAGCTGCTCTTTTTATTGCAGTTTTTGGTTGTGGAGTAATTTTTTTAGTTAAACCAGCTCATGCAGTTGAAGTTAGCTGGAATGGTTTAGGTGACGCTCTTATTCGTGCTGCTTCAATGATTTTTTTGGCCATGGCACGATTTTTTCTCAAGGTAGCGCTATTTTTTCTTGAGTACATAATTATTATTGCTGGTTATAATGGATACTTAAGTTCTACAGCTGTGAATGTTGGATGGAGTGCTGTGTTGAATCTTACAAACATGTTTTTTGTGGTGATACTTTTAGTGATTGCTTTTGCCACAATTTTAGGAGTAGATCAATACGAGTGGAAAAAATTATTACCTAAGTTTTTCTTTGCTGCTATTTTGGTAAACTTTAGTCGCACCATTTGTGGTGTTCTTATTGATGCTTCTCAAGTGGTTATTACTGCTTTTGTTAATGCAATTGCCGCAACCGTAGGAGGAAGTGTTATTAATGGTTTTCAACTAGATAAAATAGAAAAGTTTAATACAGCGGTTAGTCCTGGAGATATTTTATCTCCAGGAATTTTTACGGCTACATTGGCCGCTGTTTTCTTTTCCATAATGGTGATGTCAGTTTTTGGCGCTTATTTGGCTATATTAGCAGGTAGATTAATACGTTTGTGGGTTTTAATAGTATTGTCACCACTAGCTTTTGTTTTAAGTGTTTTACCTAAAACAAAGAGATTCGCGGATGAATGGTGGAATGAGTTGGGTGATGATTTGGTAACAGGGCCGGTTCTATTATTTTTCATCTGGCTTTCAATGGCAACAATTGGCAGTGGTCAAGTTAATTCAGAGATTTTAGCCAAGTCTAATGTGCCTGCGACAAATAAGGCTAGTATGGACGCGACACTTTATTATCCCGGTTTTATAAACACAGCTAGTACTAGTGAAAAAGTTGAGCAAACCGCAGGTTTAACCGATATTTTGGGCTGGAATAATATGGCAAATTTTGTGATTGCTATCGGCATGCTTATTGTGGGTGCCAAAGCTGCTAGTAAAATCGGTGGGTCAAGCGGTAATTTGATGGCTGGTGCTGTAGGCTGGGGTAAAAAAGTGGCTACAATTGCAACTGGTGTGGCAGCTGGTCAGTGGGCGTATGGAAAAGTTTCCTCTTCGGTTAAAGGAGCGGTAGGAAAAGTTGGTGATCAGTTGGCCAAGCCGTTTGTAAGGTTAAAAAAAGAAGGTGGAAATTTGATAAGAGCGGGAGCTGCGGCTGCGAACACCAAACGAAATGAGCTGGCCGCGAAACTCGAGGGCGCCAAAGGTTTTTCAAAACCATTTGGTTGGCTTGGTGCCAGGCTTATTGAAAGTGAGGGTCGAAAAGAAGATCGAGTTTCTGATTCGGCTGGTTTGGCAGATGAATTGGAGAAAGTGGAGAAAGCTAATTTTAAAAATCAAACTAGCATGGTTAGTACTGCCAAGCTAAATGCTCGAGAACTTGCGCGCAATGAAGAAGAAAAGCAAAGAGCTAAAAGAGATCAGAAATTCACAGATGAGCAGGCTAAAATGGAAGGTGTTGCTCAAAAGATTGAAGAAACAAAAAATGATCTGATTAAACAGAACACAGGGTTGGATAAATATAGTCAAGTTGATGTTGAAAAAGAATTACGCAAAACATTTGGTGCCGACCAAATGCGCTACTACGAAAGTAGAAAAACAATAATTGAATCTGGGGCAAAAACACAAATAGCTAGAGGAGGTCTTGATTTGGATAGGGCAGAGTTTGACGCAGAAGCCAAGGCGGCTGTTTTGGAACAAAATCAATTGTTTCTGCAAGCAGATGCGGTACGTAAAGCTGCTGCGAATATGAGATTTGAAAAGAGCCAGGAGCCTTACAGAAGTTTGAATTATAATGAGCGTAAAGCCCAAGAAGAAATTTTGATCACTAAAATTGCTGCATTGCAACCGGATGCTCAAAACAATGAAGAGGCTAGAAAAACTATTAGGAAGCTTCAACAGCAGCGAATAGCTTTAGCAGCTTCAAATACCGCGCTCGATCCAGAAACGAGTAGAGACACTCGTTTGCATGCTTTAGATAAGTTAGGATTTTTCGCACAAGAAAATGAAATTAATGATGAAAATCGCCACCGTGCTGAGTTATCAAGACAATTGGGTCGTTATGTAGGCAAAGACGAAGATATGAGCAAAGTAATGGCGGAATGGAACGGTGTTTTTGACAATGAAAAAGATAGGCAAGCAGCTTTGCGTGGGTTAAGTGGTGCGTTTAAAAACGCAGCCTTTAAAGGTGAAGAAACAGCAGTTGGTTTGATTAAAGAAGAAATAACAGCTAAAGGGGTTCGGCTTAGTTGGAATCCAGCACCGGATAATAGTGCTGGAACCACGGCTTACTTTGCGGACAAGGCAACTAAGGTGGATAGTATTGCTTCAATGGGCAATATCGCAAAAATCGGTGAAAACGATTTTCGGTTAAACGGATTCTCTGAGAGAGGTATTGCAGCTGTATCAAATTTCTATAGTGGTAAAAACACCAATGGAGTTTCAAACCTGGAAGGTTCGGTTCATTCTTCGTGGAATGCTGCGCATGTAGATTCTAAAAATGCAGAAAGTTATGTAAATGCTTTATTGGCAATGGAAAAAGGTATGAAACCAGATGGTTTTGTTACTCATCTTCAGTATACAAAAGATTTTCTAAAAAAATTAGTTGATAATTCTGGTGCTCTTGAACAAAATATACAAAAAGAATTAACGCGTTTTGTAGATCTTTCTCTAGAAAAAAAACAAGGTAGACAGAATGATCAAACACCTCCTCCTGCTCCAACCACACCTTCTTCTCCCGCCGGAACAACAGCTGAGCAAGCATCACCACCACCATCTCAACCTCGAACACCGAACCAACCACGTTCCCAAAATCAACGCCCTCGCCGAGGTCGAAGGTAAATAAATACTAATGTATGAATCAGTTATTTGCGGTAGTAAAAAATTTAAATCCTAATGAAATTCAGGTTTTACAGCAGGAATTTGTTTCAATTTTTATTTCGCGCGAGAAGCAAGACGAGTTATTTGACATGCTTCATCCTGTGGTGTCACGCTTTTCTATTGAAGAAGATTTTTTATATCGAAATACCTATGCTCGTTGGTACGTTGAGTTGTTTTGGCGCAGATTAAGAATTTTTTCATTAGAACAAATTATCCAAATTGGTGTAGCGCGACATGTTCCTTTGGCAATTGCACTTGGTTTTGATGTGTGGCAAGAATTAGCTGTATTTTTAGCAACGCAAACAAATGGTATAGATGACTTGGAAGATGTGTTTACTACAATGCAGGAAGCTTTTCTTATGTCCTCAGCTATCCTGGGGCAGGAAGGTGGGGAAAAAATTGCTGTAAAAAATCTTGCAAAGGATTTTAAAATTTTTAGCACATCACCAGACAGAACATTAAAATTTGCTGAATTTATACCGCGAATAGAAAATTTACTTTATACATCTTCTGGTTTGTGCGCGCAAAAAAATTATTTCTCAACAGATCAAGAGTGGGTTTCAGACAAGTTAGCTGAACTTATTTCTTTTTATACGGAAATAGAAAAGAACAAAATTTTTTATATAGTTAATCAGTATACAAGCGGCAGTAGCTACTCTCAACCAAGTATTCTTTCTGGCAGTTTTGCTAAAGAAAAAAATTTTAAAAAAGAAGATATTTCCTTGCCACAAACGATAAAAGAAAAAAACATTCCTGTTACTGCTTCGCAAAATAGTAAGCATGATGAGTTGCAGGTTTTTCAAAAACCAGTTGTTGCTCAGCCGTCTTATCAAGATATTAAAAAAATGGTTGACGCAGTTTTTCCGCAATCAAGTGAACCTGATTTTAAAGGAATTGTTGCGATGCTCAATACGCTTTCAGAAAAGTATGATGATGAAAAAATTCGAGATTTATATTTTTATAATGAACAAGTGGGAAAATTTCAGTGGAGTGATAGCTTAAGTAACTAAAATTGTATGTCTTCTTCTCCTATAATTACGGTAAAAAAAGCTGACGGGTCGTATGTTAAAGTGCCTATGGATCAGTTTGTCCCGGAAAAAAAAGTCCAGCCCTTATCACAGTCTCCACGGGAAGTTAAAAAAAATGAACAGGTTGGTGGTGTGGTATTCGAAAAAAAATCTCCACACTTAATAAGTGGAAAAAATGATTTTACTTCTCTGCTCGATGAGCAGCTTCCTGATTCAGTTGATAGGAATGCACCATTAACGAGCGCTGTTCGCACAAGCCAAGTTGATGAAGTTATTAAAAAACTTTCTTTTAAAATTGATTCTGCACAAGAAAATCGATTTAGAAGTGCGCTGCAATTACGCTTAAAGGAAATTCGTTCTGAAGACGAAACAAGAAATACGCTTACACGCCCCAAAAAAGATGGCGGTTTAGAACTTAGTGCAGAGCAAACCGAGGAAGTTCTTAAAAAATGTTTGGATTTTTTGTTGCCGCAGGTGATTGTATCTGAATTGCCTTCGGTTGTGTATAAAAATAATACAACGCCGGGAACTGCTGAAAAACCACCCCTCAGCACTTCCGCCACTTTTCCGGTAAATCCAATAACAAAAACAAAGCAATCTCCCGTTACTGACGTGTCAAAAGAGTATTTTCCCGCAAGATCATCAGTTTCATCACCTGGTCATAACACTGTTCGACCGTTAGTTAGAGATATAGTTGCTAAGCCCGCAGAATTCGGTCCCTTAGAAGAAATTCATTATATGACGCTATTAGATTTTAGGCGTTTAGCACCAAATCCCGATGAGGCTGCTGATCGTTTTGGTCAGAAGTTGCTAAATCTCAAGGCAGAATCCGTGGTTCTCTTTTTGCAAGCCATTGATGCTTGGAAAAAAAGTCCTCTTTATAACGCTTATATTTCTGCGGTGATAGGAGCCCTTGCTAGTAGAAAAAAGATGATGGAATTAAAAAGCGTTAAAGAAGAAATTCAGATTGGTGAAATAAAAGCTTTGGTCAAAATGGAAAATCAACTACTGTAAATGCAATATTTGTAATCTATGGAACAATTTGTAATTCCACAATTTATTGATGTAGAAGATCGTATTTTTGGTCCTATTACAACTAGGCAGTTTATTATTTTGCTTGTAGGAAGCCTGGTTTTATTTTTGGCATACAAATTAGCTGATACGGCCTTATTTGTTATTATTTTAGCTGTTGTGGGAGGTTTTACTTTAACGTTGGCATTTGTAAGAATTAACGGTCAACCTTTTCATTATTTTTTATTAAATATCATTCAAAGTCAACGAAGACCTAATTTAAGAATCTGGAACAAGGTTTATTCCAACGAAGAATTAAACGAACTACGTAAACCATTGGAGAAAAAGGAAATTCAAGAAAAACCTCCTGAAAAACCAACTTACAGTCATATTCGAGACCTTTCTTTGCTAGTAAATACAGGTGGTTATTTTAAGCCAGAAGCCTAAAAGGTGAAGTTTATGAAAAATAAAAAAGCTCAAAAAAAGAAAAATGCGATTCCTAGTACGCAACACCACTTACCTATTGCTGAGATTAGAAATGACACATTGGTGATGAAGGATGGAACCATTCGTGCTATTCTACTTGTTTCAAGTATTAATTTTGCATTAAAAAATGAAGATGAACAAAACTCAATCATTTCTGCGTATGTTTCTTTTTTAAACGGGCTCAACCATCCGTTGCAGATTTTAATTCAATCGAGACGTTTATATATTAAACCGTATTTAGAAAAATTAGTGAAACAGGAGCGAGAACAAACAAATGAGTTGCTGAGAGCACAAATTGCAGACTACCGTTCGTTTGTAAATGAATTGGTTGGATTGGGTGAAATTATGAGTAAACAGTTTTATGTAGTGGTGCCGTACGATCCAGTTTCTAATAAACAAAAAAGCTTTTGGTCACGTGTGAGTGAGGTAGCTAATCCAGTAAAAGGGGTTAAGTTGAAAGGCGATCGTTTTACCAAGAGGAAATATGATCTAGATATGCGGGTGAGGGAAGTAATGTCAGGTCTTACAAGTATGGGGTTAGCCGTAGCGCAACTTGATACACAAGCTTTGATCGAACTGTATTACTCAACCTACAACCCCGATATTGCTTTAGTAGAACATCTACCCGCTGTAAAAGATATTCAAGTAGAAGAAGAATAAATTTTAATACTTTTTAGGTTTCGGTGTATGGCTTTTAAACCAACTTTTGTTCCTGAAGAACAAAAAAAGAGCTCGTCAGAAAAATTAAGCCAACAGTTTGCAGATTCTTCCCAAAGTGATCTTATTACGCTTGAGGAAGAACGTATTTATCGTGAGGGCGTTGTTAATATTAGAGATTTGATTGCCCCAAGCGCTTTTAAAGTGGAAAATAATTTTATTCAACTTGGCACTGTTTTTTGTCGCACAATTTTTCTTTCTGCCTATCCTCGTTATATTAGCGTGGGCTGGAGTTCGCCGATAATAAATATGTCGGTAACAATGGACATTTCCATGTTTTTCTACCCAGTAAAATCATCTATCATTTTAAAACAATTAAAAAATAAAACTGGTGCACTTGAGGCTCAGATAAATTCAGACCATGATAAGGGTGCGCCGCGAGATCCGCTCCGTGAAACTGCTTTGCATGATGTTGAGAAGCTCCGTGATGACCTAACACAAGGAACAGAACATTTTTTCCAGTTTGCTTTTTACGTTACGGTGTATGCCGAAAGTAAAGAAAAATTAGATCAAATTTCTGAAGATATAGAGAGTATTTTTGGCTCAAAACTAATTAGTAGTAGAAAAGTTTTGTTCCAATCAGAACAAGGGTTTAATTCTACTCTCCCCATGTGCAACGACGAGCTGGTTATTTCGTTTAACATGAACTCTTCCCCAATCGCCGCCTCGTTTCCTTTTATTTCTTCTGAGCTCACTTCTGATGATGGTATTTTGTATGGTATCAATCGACACAATAATAGTTTGATTTTATTCGAAAGATTCTCGCTGCAGAATGCTAACATGGTTGTTTTTGCTACCGCTGGTGCAGGTAAAAGTTATGCAATTAAATTAGAGATTTTACGAAGTTTGATGATGGGTGTAGATGTGATTATTATTGATCCGGAAATGGAATATAAACATCTCTCTGACGCTGTTGGAGGTACGTATATAAATATTTCGTTGTCTGCAGAAAGTAAGGTTAATCCTTTTGATCTACCTCGACCTGTTGGTCAGGATATCTCCGTTGACGATGTTATCCGTGGAGCTGTTATAACGGTAAAAGGATTGCTTCGTATTATGTTGAACGGTTTAACAACCGAACAAGATGCTATTATCGACCGAGCTTTAATTGAAACGTACGCAAAAAAAGATATTACGAGTGATGCTGATTTATCTACCGTAGAGCCGCCCATAATGCAGGATCTCCAAGAAATTCTTGAAGGTATGGAAGGATCGGGTGAATTGGTTTTGAAATTGAAAAAATTTACTGAAGGAACATTTGCCGGGTTATTCAACTCACCAACAAATGTTGATATGAAAAATCAATTAGTTACTTTTAGCGTGCGAGATTTAGAAGATGAGTTGAGACCTTTGGCTATTTATGCCATTATTAATTATATTTGGAATGTAGTTCGTTCTGAAAGAAAACGCCGTATTTTAGTTATTGATGAAGCTTGGTGGTTGATGCAGCATGAAGATTCTGCTAAATTTGTTTATGCTTTGGTTAAGCGATGTCGTAAATACTATTTGGGTGTCACTACGATTACACAAGATGTGAATGACTTTTTAAAATCTCAATATGGACAAGCGATTGTTACCAATTCCGCATTACAGCTTTTGATGCGACAATCTTCGGCAGCAATTGATTTAATTCAGAAAGTATTTTTACTTACAGATAGCGAGAAATATTTGTTGCTAGATAGTGGAGTGGGGGAGGGAATATTTTTTGCTGGTTCAAAACATGCGGCAATTCGTGTGGTAGCCTCCTATACTGAAGACCAGATTGTAACCACTAACCCACAACAGCTTTTAGAAATTGAAAAAGCTAAAAAAGAATTTGAACAACAATTAAACTAATTTTTTATGACATTGCGCACACGAATTTTTATCATCATAAGTATTATTGTAATTTTTGTGTTAGCTATTGTGCTTATGTTTTGGAGTAAGTTTACACAGAAACAAAACAATCAAACAAGCACCACCACTACACGCTCGGTAAATGATACGTCGGCATATAATGTTATTGATGCCAGTAATTTTAGAAATACAAATACCACTGTTCAACCAGTGATTACAAGCACTGTTCCAAAAAAATTCACATCTGAACAAGTAAACGATCGGGGTTTAAAGCAGTTGGCAAAAGTTTTTGTGGAACGATATGGTACCTATTCTTCAGATAATAATTTTTTGAACCTAAAAGAAGTTAAAGATTTAGTAACAACAGGTTTATGGTCTTCAATTAAGCCGACAGATTCAAAAAGAACAGGTGAATTTGTGGGTGTTACAACAGAGGCTTTTTCTGCCGAAATTGTTAAAAAATCAGCAACCGATGCTACGATAAATGTGCAAACAATACGTAATCAAACCAAAAACAATAAGCTTTCGACGCTTCAACAAGTTGCGGTGGTGCGAATGCTTAAGCAAGGTGATGTGTGGTTGGTAGATAAAGTAGTGTGGGAAAAATAGTACAACGTTACCAATGGCTTAAGCAACAAATAAAGGAAACATTGTTTCCTTTATTTTGTTTAGACTGTGGCGCAGAAGGATCACGATGGTGCTTCACTTGTTTGCAAAAATCAATTATTACTACACCATTGCGGTGTCCAGTATGCGAAAAAATAACAGTTATAGGTGAGCCGTGCTTAGATTGTGCGAAAGCTTCAAACTTGGACAGACTTTTTGTTATTGCCGATTATCGTGAAAGTAGCTCGCTGGGTAGGTTGATTAAGGAACTTAAGTACGATGGAGCATTTGATGTGAGAGAGGTTTGGAAAATGCTGTTTAGAGTATGGTTGCAGCAAAGCAATGTATATTTTTTTAAAGAACCCTGTGCTCTCATTCCCGTTCCGCTTCATAAAAAAAGACAGGCTGAACGAGGGTTTAACCAGGCTGCTCTTCTGGCGGAATGTTTAAAGGAGGAGTGTGTTTTTCTTACTTATGATTCCAAAAGGCAGATGATGCGAACACGACATACGGCTCAACAAGCTAAACTGAGTGGTGAGGAGCGTCGAAAAAATATGAATTTGGCTTTTGCCTGGGATTCTTCTGCTGCACCTCCAGCAAAGGTGTTGCTTGTGGATGATGTGTTTACTACAGGAACCACGATGCAGGAATGTGCGAAAACGCTTAAGAATGCAGGTTCTACCTATGTTGCAGGGTTTGCCTTAGCACGTGCATTATAATTGACTTATCTATAAAGTTTGGTATAATTTCATCACTTTTTAATAAGTATTGGAGAGGTGGCTGAGTGGTCTAAAGCAGCAGTTTACTAAACTGCCGTCTGCGTAAGTGGACCGTGGGTTCGAATCCCACCCTCTCCGCAAATAGTTTTTCCCATAAAATTTTATGCTTGAAATAGCGGTACTCTGGTTGGTGAATAAAGAAAAAGAACTTTTGTTAGAGCAAAGGTCTTTAACCAAAATCTTTCACCCTGGTGAGTGGGGTCCGACTGTGACAGGTACTGCTGAGATAGGTGAAACGCCAGATCAAACCCTCGCTCGTGAAGTAGAAGAGGAGATTGGTCTAAAACCAAGCGACTATAATCCTCAATTTTTACTCACAAAAGATTTCAATCATGCTGATGGCAAAGTTCGTAGATTTAGTATTTACTTTGCATTAGTTGAAAAAGAAATTGTTAACAAGTTTAAAATTGACGCCAAAGAAATTAAAGATGTGAGATGGTTATCGATGCAAAAAGTGAGAGAACTGCTTGCTGCGCCATCGAATGAATTTGTAATCGTTCCCTCGGCTAAAGAAGTTTGGCCAGAAACTTTTGAGTTGCTAGAAAATAAATTATCTAAAAATTAATTATTAAGATAAAATAATATGGCAAAATATGTAGACGGGTTTGTGCTCGTAGTTCCAAAAGACAAAGTACAAGAATATACAAAAATGGCTAATGAAGGCCGCGATGCATGGATGAAGCACGGTGCGCTTGAATATTTTGAATGCAAAGGCGATGATCTTGAAGCCAAAGAAGCGGGGGGCATGAAACCGCTTGCATTTAGCGAACTGGCAAAAGCAAACGCTGACGAGACGGTCTGGTTTTCTTTTATTGTGTTTGAATCCAAACAACACCGCGATGAAGTAAATGCGAAGGTGATGGAGGAAATGAATGAGCAACACAAAGACGAAAAGGATTTTACTATGCCTTTTGATATGAAGCGTATGGCCTACGGGGGTTTTGGGGTGGAGGTAGAAGGATAGGAACTTCAGAAAGCAATCTTCGCTTGGTTATAGCGGTTGCAAAAAAGCATGCAGGAATCCTGTTGAAAAAAGTGATTTAATAAGCATGGCCTTCATAAAAGACTTTTGGAAAAGTTTGCTGACTCATGAAAAACACCAGCTCAGTTTTGGTGGAATCAGCATAACTGTTGAAGATGGTGTTTTTACTCCCAACCCCACCATAACCTATTCGTCTTCAATAATCATAGAAAATCTTCCAAATGTTTCTGGTTTGCGTGTTGCCGATGTTGGGACTGGTACGGGGGTGTTGGCGGTTATCGCCGCCTTGCGGGGCGCAAAGGAAGTAGTTGCTACGGATGTTTCTGTAAAAGCCGTGGATAATGCATTGTTTAACGTAAGGAAGAATCAAGTTTTAGATAAGGTAAGAGTGGTTAGAACAAACTTGTTGGACGGTGTCTTAGGAACATTTGATATTATTTTTGCAAATTTACCCATTTTGGATGAGGTGTGGGGTAAAGAAGAAAAAACCAATTCATCATTGATACAAATTTTTTTAGAGCATTTCAAATCGGTGTTGAGTACAGAAGGGGTAATTTATTTACCTTGGGCATCGTTTGCAGATCGTGCCGGTTTGGAGAACATTGTTTCTAAAAGTGGTTACGATTTCGAATGCGAGGAGGTTGTGAAGTTGGGTTTTACGTGGTACCTGTATGTTTTAAAGCTTAGATAAAATCCGAAATTTTGACTAGTTTGGACTATACTTGACCAATCTTTTAACTAAAGATAGATTAAGTCCACTACCTGTCGGTGGTTCGTTTTGTATAAACAATGGTTAGTAAATTTTAAATAATCTATGCTCAAAATATACCTTGCTCGTCATGGGCAAGATGAGGACAACGCCAACGGTCTGTTGAATGGGCATAGAAATATGCCTTTAACGGAAGTTGGGGTGGCACAAGCGCGTGAGGCGGCTTTGAAAATTCAGCAAGCGGGCCTAGGTTTTGATACTATTTATAGTTCGCCTCTAGACAGGGCGTTTAATACTGCCCAAATAATTGCCGAAAGCGTGGGGGTAGAGCCGGTGGTGAAGCTGGATGATTTGATTGAGCGGGAATATGGGGTAATGGCCGGTGCGAAGATTGTGGACATTGAAAAGCTCTGTACGCCGAATATTTTGAAAACCAGTATCATTACCTATTTTTTGACTGCTCCAGGAGCCGAAACATTTCCAGAGGCGTTACAAAGAGCAGAAAGATTGTTGGCCTTTTTGAAGAATAATCATACTGACGGCTCGATTCTTTTGGTAGCCCATGGGGATATTGGCAAAATGATTTATACGGCGTATTATGAGCTAGATTGGGTAGAGGTTTTGAAGCAGTTCCATTTTGGCAATTCGGAGTTGCTACTCCTTTCGCCCGAAAGCAAACCAGAAGAAACGCATGTGTTTACCATAGAACAATTTAATCATTAGATATATTGGAGAGGTGTCAGAGTGGTCTATCGTCCAGCTTTGCTAAAGCTGCAGGGAGTCAAATCCCTCGGGAGTTCGAATCTCCCCCTCTCCGCATGTGAATGTAATTTTGTTAGAATTTATATTTTAAAAAAATAAGATTTTTTTAATCTTGAACTATATTTATGAGTAACTGGGATATTGTAGTAAATAAAGTTAAACCATATCTCGTTAAAATTAAAACACCAACAGGCAGCGGAACCGGTTTCCTATGTCTTTATAATGAGCAAACAAACTGGTGCGGTATCGCTACAGCCTCACATGTTGTTGATGATGTGGATGAGTGGCAGCAACCAATTAAAATTATTCATGAAGGAAAAGAAATACTTTTTCTCAAAGAAGCTGACAGAGTTATTTTTCCTGATCCAAAAACTGATTCCGCTATTATTTTATTTCCGACTCCTAAAAATACTTCATTGCCTAAAGATGTGATTCGTCTACGTCCAGTTGATCAGAGTCTGGGTATCGGTGCTTCTGTTGGGTGGTTAGGATTTCCTTATTTAGGTGAGGATGCTTTGTGTTTTTTTTCGGGTTGTATTAGTGCTAGAATTGAGGATAGGAAAAGCTACCTTATGGATGGTGTCGCAATTAATGGGGTCAGTGGAGGGCCTGTTTTGTATGTTAATGAGACTGATGGTGTTGAAATAATCGGTATTGTATCAGCATACATGGCAAATAAATCTACAGGAACTACTTTGCCTGGAGTATCGATTGCTCAAGATGTGTTTCATTTACATGAGGTGCTT
>CAYUTM010000017.1:20443-21286 GCA_964447755.1 uncultured Gammaproteobacteria bacterium | reverse complement strand
GTGCTTGGCACAGGTCTCTACCAGAATTTCCGCAAGAGGGCTCTGGTAAAAAAAGTCAGGAGACGACTTGTGCGTCTCATCGGCGCCCTGGGCGCAACCAACCCTTGGGACGGGGGTAAAACCGTCGCCTGCCCGGAGGGAGAGCTTATCTCTCCCCCGGGCCTCTTCTTTTATAAATAAAATACTATTTTGCAGACACGATAATTATTTTAATCCTAAAAACTTCCCTCATATCTTTTGCTTCTGCCATTAGGAACAAAGCACAAGGGAGAAGTTATCCCGAGAACCAAAAGCAAAAAAGGTAAAAATGAAGCCTTATGAAAGAATGAAGAAGCTTATTCAAGGGTCGAGGCACCAGCTGCAACTGGATGATGCCTACGCACCACAGAACTTCTTCGGCTCTAGCAAACTAGTACATTTTTGGCTAGTTAGGCACAAGAGGGGGCCGGCACGGCTGACCTTTGGAGTTAGGAAAAATTTCAGCAGCACTGCCAATTCCCAAGATTTCTGGGCCACCATGCCCAGGAACTCTAACGTGCTTGACCTGCTGATTGATGCGATATATGCCCAGATCGGCGGCCCGCACGACACCAGCGCCAAAGGCCCCATGGGTTTGCGCGTGGTGGTGGAGGGTGGGAAAGGCTACATCATGCTTCCCTCACCCAACCCCAAAGAGCGCTAAGCCCCTCCCAACATAACACCAGCCCGGGAAGTTGCACCTCAATTTCCTGGGCTTCATTGTATATTTTTGAAAAACATGTTAAAACTTCGTTATAATTTCTAACTCATTTTTTATGGAATTTATTTTTAAATAAACAAATTTCCTCTTCTATCTAAAAAAAC
>CAYUTM010000017.1:15301-20433 GCA_964447755.1 uncultured Gammaproteobacteria bacterium | reverse complement strand
CATTTTTTATGGAATTTATACCATTGTTAATTTTTGCACTTATCGTGCTTATTGCTTTAGGTTTGCGCGTTATTCAACAGTACCAAAAAGGCGTCGTATTTCGATTGGGAAAAATTGTCGCTACCAAAGAACCGGGCTTGAATGTGATAGTTCCATTTATCGATAAATTATACAAAGTGGACATGCGAACTATTACTTTGCCTGTACCTAGCCAAAAAATAATTACTAAAGATAATGTTTCGGTGGATGTTTCAGCAGTTGCTTATTACAAAGTAGTTGATGCGGTAAAAAGTATTGTGGCTATCGAAAATGTGATGTCGGCCATCAATCAAATTGCCCAAACCTCCATTCGTAATATTGTTGGCAAATTTCAGCTTGATGAAATTTTAAGCGAACGCGAAATGATTAACAAGGAAATTACAAAAGTACTTGACGCTCACACCGAAAGTTGGGGTGTGGTAGTTTCGGTAGTAGAAATAAAAGATATTGAATTGCCCGAAGGAATGCAACGCGCCATGGCCAAACAAGCCGAGGCTGAGCGTGAAAAACGCGCTAAGATCATTGCTGCCGAAGGTGAATTTTTATCTTCCCAAAAATTGGCTGATACTGCGGATATTATGGCTGCACACCCAATTGCTTTACAACTACGAAACCTTCAAACCATGGCAGAAATTAGCGTTGAAAAAAATTCAACAATCATCTTCCCGGCTCAATTTATGACCACTATTGCCGATGTACAAAAATTTGTAAACCAAGAACTGGGTGCAGCTAAAAAATAATCACGAGCTATAAATTAAAAAAGAAGGTAAAAAACGCCTTCTTTTTTAATTGAAGTGCACACTTTATTTTTTTCCATGGTTGACAAAACAGTCCAAGTAACGTATTCTTGGCTTGTTCTAGAATAGTGTCTTTGAAAAAAGTTTGGCAGCGTGCCAAACTACCCAAAACTACGAGGAGTAAATCATGCGGAATTTTCCCGAAAGCATGTCGTGGCTATGCGCAGCAATCTTCGGTCTCATGGTCGCGGGGTGCGGTCCCCAGATCCACTCAAACTCCTACAACAATCCTGTAGACATGTCTTCAAATCAAGATTTGAGCGACCAGCCAACCATCCCCTGGCCGGACATGACGCAACAGTGGCCGCCGGTCACCACTCAGCCTTCCAACAAAATCTGTCCTTCTGCGACGGATGAAAAAACTGAAGGTGGGACATGCTGTCTCGTTTTTTGCCTTGACCCCAACGTCGCCAAAGTGCAAATCGGCAAATGGCGAAGCGACCAAAGTGGAAGTGTGGCATGCAACTATGAGCCCACCTTCTATTACAACAACTGTGCAGAAACCGCTCGTCGGTGCGACGAGAAACGGGGTGGTTGCACAAACTGATTGCCCTTTTTGGAGGGGTAAATCTGACCCGGTATTTACATAAACCCGGGCAGAAGATTTTTAAAATAGTATTTGTAGTGTTTTAAAAATCAAAAACATCGCCATTACCCATGGTGATGTTTTTTTAAAATTATTGAATTTTGATTCTACAATGATTGACAAAAATTGAATAATCAATTATATTTATATGTCGTTTATAACAAATCGATCTTTTATATATCTAGGCTTGCCGATCAGGAGATAACGCCTTTCTTATCAAATATTTGATGTAACAAGAATATTTCACAAGGGAGAAGTTATCCCGAAACCGAAAGCTGGAGAAAAAAGATGAAGAACAAATCAAAAGCCATCAAACTGCCTGTTATTGAAAAATTTGCCCCAATTGTTCGACAAGGTCGGTACAAATTTCGTATCGTAGATCATTATCGTGGCACTTTTTGCGCCAAAAGTAATTTTGTATTTATTTGGCTGTTTAGAAAAAATGGCCGATTATTCCTGGCGATAACCTCTCGAAAAAACTTTCAACCAAATCTGAAAAAAATCGGCTATGTGGCTAATATTCCTGATTCAGTGAAAAAATTCGAAGAGATTATCAGAACCGTGTATGCCCACATCAAAGGAAAAAACGTCTCCGAGTTTCGATACTTTGTGAAAAGAGTGCGACAGCAGAACTATATCACGTGGAACCACTGGTTTAAGCCAGGATCGGTAAAGAAGCAGCAAACCACTGCGCTCCACTAAAGCAAAATAAGCCCAGGAAACAACCTAAAAGCCCTGGGCCTTTGTATTTTTAATTAGTAAAGATGTTTTTTTATTTTTATAAATTTTTCTAATTTATTTTTTTCTTCTTTTAAAATTTCCTTCTTCCTCTCAGCTCCTCTATTATATCCACCCGTTTTACCGTCACTTCGTACCACTCGGTGGCATGGAATTGCGGGGTCATAATTTTTATTCAAAATATTACCCACCGCACGGTACGCCCCTGGTCGCCCCGCCGCTTCGGCCACTTGCTTATACGTCAACGTTTTTCCCTTCGGAATTTTTTTCACCACGCTGTATACAGACTTAGTAAAACTTGTTTGCATAAAATCTATTTCAAAAATTGCGCTAAATAATACATGGTGATTCCTCCAGCCACGCTCACGTTCAAACTATTCTTTTTACCGCGCATGGGAATATCGATCAAATTATCACACAATGTTTGCCAGCTTTTTGGCAAGCCTGTTTTCTCGTTTCCTACTACCAAAGCCAAAGGAAACGTAGGTTTAAAATCAAAAATGTTTTGACTACGCTTTGACTGCTCTAAACCCACAATATTATACCCCTCTTTTTTAAGTTTTTTGAGCAGTCGGCTAGTTTGTTTGGCATATTCCCACGGTACAGATTTTTCTGCACCAAGCGATACTTTATCAACTTGCGGATGCGGCGGTGTGGGGCTGTAGCCGCAGATGTAAATTTTATCTACCCCAGCACCATCAGCTGTACGAAACATTGCACCAACGTTGTGACCACTGCGGATATTGGGAATTACTAATACAAATTTTTCAATCATATATCATTTTATTTTCTTCACCCACAAACTCTGCCCGGCAGTGAGCGCTACAGCTAAAGCATCCGCCGCGTCGTCAGATTTTATTTTTTCTTTAATACCCAAAATCATGGCCACAATTTTTTGCATTTGGCCTTTTTCGGCCCGGCCATAGCCAGTCATAGCTTGCTTTATCTGGAGCGGGGTAAATTCATCAATCGGCAATCCATTTTCTACCCCAGCCAAAATTATTACCCCTCTGGCTTCAGCTACTTTTATAGCGGTTTTTAGGTTTTTGAAAAAAAATAGATCTTCCACGGCCATTCTGGTTGGCTGGTGCTTTTTGATCAATTTTACCACTTCAGCATGCACTTCTGCTAAACGGTCCACAAAATGGTCGCTCATGGCAGTTTCAATACAACCAAAATCCAAGGCTTTCCAATCATTGCCTTTTATCTGTTCTACCACCCCATAGCCAATTCTACCAAATCCAGGGTCAATGCCCAAAATTATTTCAGCCACATTTAATATATTGACTTAATTTAAGATCACCTATAGAGTATTTTGTAACCACAAAAAAATCAAGGCTTAATATCCTTGGGAAAGGTTTAGACAAATGTCGCTCTTAAAAGACGATGAATTCTATTGTTTTACGGTTGGTAATCCTAGTCATGCAGGTATTGAACTTTCAAACCTCAGTCACGTTAATAAGAACAGTCGGGGCACACCTACAGTGGACACAGTAGAATTATATGGAGAAGATCGAGCCCAGATCTGTAGGGTTTACGGAGCAACAAAAAGACATGCCAATGAAATTCTTATTTTTTTGCAAGTAGGAATTCCTGCGGGTTATGAAGACAAAGGTGTTAAGATTATCGGGGGGAAAGTTTATAAACGTTGTTTACTTAAAATACAACCTAAATATCCCGAGATTTTTTTAGCTTTTTTAATATCCGCTGCTCCAGGGGAACAAGTTGTGGTGTATACGAATGATGGAAACGGATTTTCTGATCAGTTAGTAAAGCTAAACATTCTTCTTCCACTCAGAGAGGAAAATGAACAAGTACTACTAGGTCTTAAATTTGAAGTAACTCACAGCTCAACGCTGACGCCGTAATCAAGAAAATTATTCAAACTCCCCTATCATGGGAGTTCTTATTTTTATTAACTACCCCGCATTTGTATAAAACTCCTTTACATCATCATGCGCTTCTAATTCTCCAAACAAATCCTCTAAATTAGCCTGCTTGTCCGCTTCTACCGCAACCATTTCTTTCGCCACCCAGCGAATTTCCGCTTCATTTGGTTCAATTCCCAAATTTTTAACCGCATGTAAAACTTTATGAAAATTTTCCACCTTAGTTCTTATCACGACTTCCTCGGTATCATCCTGAATATCTTCGGCACCAGATTCAATCAACTGCATCTCAAAATCTTCTCGATTAGATAATTTTTCATTGCTTACTACTATCACACCCCACTGTTCAAACATCCACTGAACGCTGCCAGGTCCAGCAATTGAGCCATCATGCATGGTTAAAATCTTTTTCAACTCTGGCAATGTTCTGTTTTTGTTATCAGTAAGTACCGCAATAAGAATCGCCACCCCACCTGGGCCAAACGCTTCATAAAGCAACTCCTCCATTGGCAAACCATCTTTAAGTTCACCCGTACCACGCTTTATCGCGCGATCTATATTATCTTTTGGCATCCCCACCTCTTTGGCCTTATCAATAGCCAACCGCAACGAAAAATTAGACGCCGGATCAGCCCCATTTTGCGCCGCAATGGTAATACCTTTAGCCAACTTGGTAAACTGGTTGCTTCGTAGAGCATCCTGTTTACCCTTTCTCCCTTGTATATTGTGCCACTTTGAATGTCCAGACATACGTTGAATAAATTTCTAAGCTCTAATTTCTAATGTCCTGCCCAGATAGACATCTGTATAGGCGGGCTAATAAAATGACAAATAACAAAGTTTGAGCAGAAAGCGTCATTGGTAATTAGACATTTTATCAGATATTTGTAATTAGGATTTAGATATTAAATAGGATTTAGGCATTAAAATTGAATCTTTCCATCCACAAACTTTTTTCCCCCTAGTCTACTATTTTCATTAAACCATTCCAAAAACTTATCCCGTCTTTCTTCTTCCATCAACTGCACCTGAGATTTTACGCCGTACATCGGAAAAAGATAGGCGCTTTTTACAACCCCATCT
>CAYUTM010000017.1:11863-15291 GCA_964447755.1 uncultured Gammaproteobacteria bacterium | reverse complement strand
CAACCCAACACTTAATCCCTCTTGAGTTTCCTTAGAAAAATATTGGTCGAAAATAAAATTACCTAAGGAATAAAAAATTGGTTTATTTTTATATAGCTCCGCTTCTTCCACCACATGCGGATGCGCGCCAATTACGGCATCTACACCCTTGTCTATCAAAATGTGTGCAAGGTTTCTCTGAGCATCGTTGGAAATATTTTTATACTCAACACCCCAATGCATGAAGACTATGACGTAACGTGAGTGTTGTTTTGCATCCTTAATTGCCTCGTAAACTTTCTGCATGTCGAGTGGGTGATCCGTGTTGTTCAAACCAATAAATGCCACCTGATCTTTCTTACCCGGGATTTTAGAAATCCACGTTAATGTTTTGCTTTCTTTAATTTGATTTCCGAAATGACCAATATTATTTTGATCCAAAGTCTTTTCAGTAAAATCAACATTCTTCCAACCCATATCAAGAGAATGATTGTTGGCCAGACTAACGGCGGTGAAACCGTATTTTTTAAGCTGCGGAGCTAAATTTGGATCGAACCGGAAAGCGATTGATTTGGTCGTGGGCACACGTGCTGGAGCATAAGGACCCTCCTGATTAGCAATCGTTAAATCAGTTATCGGGTACAATCCTTTGTCTTCGCCGTAGAGATTCTTAAACAAATAATCTAAACCATTCTTACCCATGTTTTTGGCAACATTGCGGTCTAGCATGATGTCACCAAATAACTGAATTGAGATAGTGGAGGAATTTGACGCATTTGCATATTGAATATCGTCATTAAAAACCTCATATACCGATGGTTTTTCAGCATTAAATTCATCTTTTGTTTCATTTGAGAAAATCACCGTGCTCGTTGAAACAACCTTCTCGTTCGCATAGTTTTTTGCTTCAACATTAAAACGATTTTGAGCAATAACTACACAAGTGATTATACTCGCCAACAAAACAAAACCTACACCAACTACTTTTTTATTCATACTCAAAAATTATAGCGAAAACATCTGTACTGTAGCAAAAGCCACTTTTTTTGACAACAAATAAAACAAAGGCCTTTTGGGTGCCTTTGTTTTATATACAATATTAATCTTCTTGATGATAACCAGTTCCCACTGGAATAAGTCTTCCAATAATAACGTTCTCTTTAAGACCTTCAAGATAATCAATTTTTCCAGTTGAAGCAGAGTTGATCAATACGCGAGCTGTTTCTTGGAAAGATGCGGCAGATAAGAAGCTTTGCGTTGAAAGCGCTACCTTACTAATACCCAACAACATTTCTCGAGCTGTTGCCAGTTTTTTGCTTCCAACTTTTTTAGCCTGTCTATTTGCCAAATCAAAATAGGCTTTTTCAATCACTTCGCCTGGAAGTAAATCGGTTTCCCCAGCATCTTCCACATATACACGGCTAAACATCTGGCGAATGATCAATTCAACGTGTTTATCGTTTACTTTCTGTCCCTGTGATGAGTAAATTCCTTGCACTTCTTCTAAGATGTAACGCTGTACAGCAGGACGCCCCTTAAGCTCATACAACTCGTGCAGGTTAATACTTCCATCAGTCAAGCGATCTCCCTGTTCAATAGTGTCACCATCTTTAACATAAATTTTATATCCAAGCGGTATGACATGCTCATGAATTCGAGGACCTTCGTATGACAAAGTTACCAAGTTTTTCTCCACTTTAACTTCTCCACCGTATTTAGCAACAACCTCCTCACCAGAAGAACCTTTTATTACTAAAACTTGATCTTTTTTAACTTTATCACCGTCTTTTACTGAAATCTCATCCTCACTCTTACATTTTATTTTCATTTCATCCATACCTTCAAAATGCACCTTTATTATTTTTTGGCCACTTCTACCCTCAAAAATCTTTTTTCCATTAGGTCCAACAACAATTTTTCCGTCAGCATCTTCAATTTCTACCCTTCCTGTTACTTGAGACAAAAATGCTTGGTGCTTTGGTGAACGAAGCTCAAATAATTCTTCTACTCGAGGCAGACCTTGTGTAATATCGCCACCAGCAACACCACCCGTATGGAACGTTCTCAGTGTTAACTGTGTACCAGGCTCACCGATCGATTGAGCGGCAATAACCCCAACCGCAGCACCATTTTCTGCCGGCTTATTTTGAGACAAATCAAAGCCGTAACATTTTCGACATGCTCCCTTTGAAAGTTTACATTGCAAAATACTTCTTACATGCACTTCTGGAATTTTTAACTCTTCAATAGTACGAGCAATTTTATCATCAATAACTTCTTTGGCTTTTACAATAATCTTATTTCCCGATTTAACATCCTTCATTACATAACGACCCCATACACGATCTGCCAGAGTTTCACCCATTTCTTTAGATTGCTCTACAGAGAATACTTCACCATTTTCATCACCACAATCCTCTTCAATAATAACTACATCTTGTGCCACATCCACCAAACGTCGGGTTAAGTAACCAGCGTTTGCAGTACGAAGAGCTGAGTCTGACAAACCTTTACGTGTACCGTGTGATGAGATAAAGAATTCCAAAACATCAAAGCCTTCTTTAAAGTTACCCTTAATTGGCAATTCGATAATATCTCCCGAAGGTGATACTACGAGACCTTTCATTCCCATCACTTGGCCTAACTGACCATACGTACCACGCGCACCAGAATCGATCATGGCAAAAACTGGTCCGTTTTTATCCAAAATCGCTTGGTTGTTAGCTATAATTTTATCTTTTGTTTGAGTCCAAATTTCAATAATGGTTGAATGTCGCTCTGCTTGTGTAAGCAAACCGTCTTGAAACTGGCTCTCCATCTCGGTTATTTTGTCATCTGCTTCTTTAACAAGACCGTCCTTTTCCATAATTTTTGGAAAATCATCCATTCCAAGCGAATACCCAGACTTTGTTACATAGCGGTAACTTAAATTCTTAAGCTCATCCAAAAAGTACGCTGTTCTTTCTTGACCATAAAATTCAAGACACAAGCGAATAATATTTGCTAATTTTTTAACGTTAATTGTTTCATTATAGTAAGAAATTTTATCTGGCACCACTTCATTAAACAACAGTCTACCAATTGAGGTTTCTATAAGCGGGTTTGTTCCCTCTGGGAATTTACTCATGTCAGAAAAACGAATTTTTCCTCGCTGGCGCAAGGTGATTACTCTACTCTTATAAGCTAACTTAGCTTCTTTCTCTGAGGAGAAATATCGTTTTACTGGTTCTGTATCTGAAACATTATAATGTGTAAGATAAAAACATCCGAGTGCAATATCTTGCTTTGGCGTAATAACAGGCTGACCAGTTGCGGGTTTCAAAAGGTTTTTTTCTGCACCCATAAGCGTATTAGCCTCTTCACGAGCTTCGTCGGTAAGGGGAAGATGTACTGCCATTTGGTCTCCATCAAAGTCGGCGTTAAAAGCAGTACAGGTTAATGGATGTAGT
>CAYUTM010000017.1:6837-11853 GCA_964447755.1 uncultured Gammaproteobacteria bacterium | reverse complement strand
TGAAACGCTTGAATACCTAAGCGGTGAAGCGTTGGCGCACGATTCAATAGAACACGGGTGGTTTTGGTTAAATCTTCTAAAATATCCCACACTTGATCACTCTCTGCTTCTATAAATCTACTTGCACTTCGCACATTGTGTGCCAACTCACGTCGAATAATTTCACTCATTATGAATGGCTTAAACAGCTCAAGCGCCATGCGTTTAGGAAGACCACATTCATCGATGTTAAGCTCAGGACCTACCACGATTACTGAACGACCAGAATAATCAACACGCTTGCCCAGCAAATTTTGTCGGAAGCGACCCTGCTTACCTTTCAATATGTCTGCTAATGAGCGAAGCTGTCTTTTTTGCCCAGTGGAAGCAGTAACGGTTTTGGAATGACGAGCATTGTTATCAATTAATGCATCAACTGCTTCTTGTAACATGCGTTTTTCATTTCGACAAATAACCTCGGGAGCATCTAATTCAAGTAAGCGCTTAAGACGATTATTGCGATTGATTACACGTCGATACAAGTCATTTAAATCTGAGGTAGCAAAACGCCCACCATCAAGAGCAACCATTGGACGTAAATCTGGAGGGATAACTGGTAAGGTTCTTAAAATCATCCACTCAGGGCGAATCTTAGTAAGCATTAAACTTTTCAATATTTTTTTGCGTCGAACAATTCTTTCCAGTTTTGCTCCTTTAGCAGTTTCTTGTTCTTCGGTTAAAAGTTTAATTGTTTCTTCTAAATTAATTTTGGAAAGAAGATGGTGAATAGCTTCAGCTCCAATCGATGCTTCAAATAAATGTCCGTAGCGCAAAGATAGTTCCTGATATTTATTCTCAGAAATAATTTTTAAAACCTGAAGTTCTTTGAGTTCTTTATCAGCTTGTTGAAAATCAGCCTCTAATGCTTTCGTTTTTCTATCTGATTCTTCACGCATTGCACCAAGAGCAGCATCTGAGGCCTTTTCTCCTGAAGCTTGTTTAGTTTCTTGTTCTAAATCCTTTTCAATTTGTTTTTTCTTGGTTTTATACTCTTGTTTTAACAAATCGATGGTTTGTTTTCTTGCCTCCTCATCAACATGAGTAATAACGAAAGAAGCAAAGTAAACAACTTTTTCAAGAGACTGGGCAGACAGATCAAGCACAAGCCCCACCTTTGAAGGAACTGAGCGCAAAAACCAAATATGTGCAGCTGGCGCAACTAAATCAATGTGACCCATGCGTTCACGTCGCACCAAAGAATGAGTTACTTCAACACCACATTTATCACAAACAATTCCTTTATAACGAATTTTTTTATATTTTCCACAGTAGCATTCATAATCTTTAATCGGTCCAAAAATTTCTTCGGCAAACAAACCACCCTTTTCAGGTTTTTGAGTACGATAGTTAATCGTTTCAGGTTTTTCGACTTTTCCATACGACCAAGCTCGTATCACTTCTGGTGAAGCAAGTTTGAGTCGAATGGCGTCGAAGTCCATGGAATGGAGTAAATCACGAGAAGACATATAGTTTCTTTAAGAGAAGTTAGGGTAAATTATGTAAAATTAAGTATGTTATTCAGAAGATGAATTATTTTCTTGAAGTACTCGATTACGCTTTTCTTCTTCTGCTCTAACCTCTTCGACTGGCCTATATTCACCAGATTCAGTTTTTTTCAACAAACCAACATCCAAACAGAGACCTTTAAGTTCGCGAACTAACACGTTAAATGATTCTGGAATGTTTACTTTTGTAACTTTTTCACCCTTAATAATCGCTTCGTATGCCTTAGAACGACCTGGAACATCATCAGATTTAATAGTAAGCATTTCTTGCAATGTATGTGCGGCACCATAGGCTTGCAGTGCCCACACTTCCATTTCTCCAAAGCGCTGTCCACCAAATTGAGCTTTACCGCCAAGTGGTTGCTGGGTAATAAGACTGTACGGACCAATTGAACGTTGGTGAATTTTGTCTTCCACCATATGGTTTAGTTTCAACATATAGCTGTAACCAATTGTAGTTTTGCTATCAAAAGGTTCACCAGTTCTTCCGTCATAAAGCTGCACCTGTCCACTAAGTGGAAAGCCTGCTTTTTCTAATTCTGATTTTATCTGCTCTTCAGACAAACCGTCTAATACTGGTGTTGCAACTTTATAGCCCAAAGCATTTGCCGCCAAACCAAGATGGTTTTCTAAAAGCTGGCCCAAATTCATACGAGAAATAACTCCGAGCGGCGATAAAACAATATCTATTGAAGTTCCATCTTCAAGAAATGGTAAGTCTTCGGCTGGCACAACTCTAGAAACCACACCTTTATTACCATGACGCCCTGCCATTTTGTCTCCCACTTGAAGTTTTCTTAGATCAGCAACAGTAACCTGAATTTTCTTAATAACACCCGGTTCAAGCTTGTCTCCGTTTTCTGCAGAAAAAACTTGCACACCAATAACCTTACCGTGCTCACCGTGCTCCAGATACAATGAAGAGTCTCGAACATCACGAGATTTTTCACCAAATATTGCTCTAAGCAGGCGTTCTTCTGGTGAAAGCTCCGTTTCACCTTTTGGCGTAATTTTTCCCACCAAAATATCACCGGACTTAATTTCAGCCCCAATACGAATAATACCTTCACTATCAAGATTTTTTAATTTTTCCTCACTTACATTAGGAATATCTGCTGTAACTACTTCTGGTCCTAACTTTGTTTCACACACATCAATTGTATAATCCTCAATATGAATGGAGGTGTAGCTATCGCGCTGCACTAGACGTTCTGAAATAATAACAGCATCTTCGTAGTTAAAACCTTCCCAAACCATATAAGCAACCAAAACATTCTGTCCCAAAGCCAACTCTCCTTGTTTTATAGAAGGGCCATCTGACAAAAGATCACCTTTTTTAATTTTTTGCCCCACCACTACCACCGGGTGCTGATTTATACAGGTGGAAGCGTTTGAACGAATAAATTTATTAAGATTATAGGTAAATACCTGGCCTTTTTTCGAAGTTAACACAATATGCTTACCATCTACTTCTGTAATTTCACCGTCGTCAGGTGCAACAACGATGTGTCCAGAATAACGAGCAGCCTCACGCTCAATACCAGTTCCAACCAATGGTGGCTCTGGGCGAATACACGGTACTGCTTGGCGCTGCATGTTTGTACCCATCAAAGCACGGGTAGCGTCATCATGTTCCAAAAATGGAATACAAGAAGTAGCAATACTTACAATGGAATTAGAAGCAACATCCACATAGTCAAGCACATCAGTTCTGGCAACACCGGGTTTACTATATACTCGAGCGGGTACTGTTTCTTCTAAGAAATAACCTTTCTCATCCAACTTAACTGTTGCTGCAGCTGTAATTACTTTTTCTTCTTTAAAGGAGTGTAAGTATACAATTTCATTAGTAACACGTGAGCGCACGGGTATTTTTTCCAACTTCATCTTCGCTAGTTTTTGAGCAATTTCCGCAGTAATCAGTGTACCGTCTTTAATTCCCTCTATTTCACCTCTCACAATTTCTCCCACGGTAAACTCAGAGTTATTTGCAACTTCTTTTAAAACCTTTCTGTAAGGCGTTTCGATAAAACCAAATTCGTTAATTTTAGCATAACTAGAAAGATGGTTTACCAAACCAATATTTGGTCCTTCTGGAGTGGCAATTGGACAAATACGTCCATAATGCGTTGTATGCACATCACGCACCTCAAAACCAGCTCTGTCGCGCGCCAAACCACCTGGTCCAAGAGCACTCAAACGTCGCTTGTGCTCTAATTCTGCCAATGGGTTAATCTGATCCATGAACTGAGAAAGCTGAGAGCTCATGAAAAATTCACGGATAGCACTTGTAACTGGCCTAGCATTGATCAATTTGTTTGGTGTTAGCTGGTCAAGCTCATACGTACTCATTCTATCTTTAATAATACGTTCCATTCGAGCTAAACCAACACGAAAACGATTCTGTACCAATTCACCCACAGCTCGAATACGACGATTGCCCAAATGATCAACATCATCAGGTTCTTCTTGGGTAACATTTAATCGAACAACTTCTTTAAGAACCAATAGTAATTTTTCTGGTGATAAAACACGATTCTCTTTTTTGTCGTAGTCACCACTTTCTAAAGTAAGATCAAATTTTGTATTAAATTTATACACACCAACACGACCAAGGTCATAACGGTCAAAATTAAAGAACATGGCATAAATTAAGCTTTTAGCATTATCTGCGGTAGCCAAATCTCCAGGTCTAATTCTCTTATAAACCTCGATCAAACCTTCATCCATGTTTTTTGCAACATCTTTTTTAAGTGTCGCCTCAACAAAGTTGAGTGTGGGATGTGTATTAACATCATTAAAAAAACTAGTTATTTGTTCGTCTGTTTCATAACCAAAAGCACGCAACAAAGATGTTGCGGCAACTTTTCTTTTACGATCAACCTTAATCCACATGACGTTATTAAGATCAGTTTCAACCTCAATCCAAGCGCCTCGGTTTGGAATAATTTTAGCACCGTAATATCTGCGACCACGGATAGACTCAGCGGTAAAGAACGCTCCCGCACTTCTAATAAACTGCGAAACCACGACACGTTCAATTCCGTTAACCACAAAAGTTCCTCGATCAGTCATAAGAGGAACGTCCCCCAAATAAATTTCTTGAGATTTTGATTGGTTGGTGCGCTTATTAACAAGTCGAGCTACAGCTCTGAGCGGAGCCTCAAAAGTAATATTTCGTTCTCGACACACCACTTCATCAAACCGAGGCTCGTCGAGGTAATATTTATCTAAATAAAGCTCTAAGTCTCTACCCGTAAAATCTGAAATAGGAGATACCTCTTCAAAAAGTTCCTTAATGCCATTTTTTAAAAACCAGTCATAAGAATTTTTTTGCAACTCGATAAGATCTGGCACCGCAATCTCATTTTTCCTGATAAAAAATTTTCTTTCCCCGTCTTTGATAATGTTCTTCTTAAAAATAGGAGGCATAAATATAGTTAAAATATTTTGCTAAAATAAGATAAAAAAT
>CAYUTM010000017.1:3739-6827 GCA_964447755.1 uncultured Gammaproteobacteria bacterium | reverse complement strand
ATAACGAAAAAACAACCATTTCTGGCTTTCTTTCCCCTTATTTTTGATAAAATATCAGGCCGTGCATTAAATTTAACTAAAAATTACACATCTACGCTGGCCTTTCCTTTCTTTTTCAGGCAAACCGATCATACACAAACTTATCTTGCAAGATCAACACGAAATCAAAAAGAAGTATATATAAGTAGCTACATTTTACCTGAGCAGATGACGGTTGTCAAATATAATGCGATCAAAAAATATTTGTCAATTTTTTTGAAATTTGATGTTAATGAAGCTTAAAAAATAACACCAAGCTGCAAACAAGTCGCTATTTATCCACAAGCACAAATATTAAATCAACTAACAATTACCCTAAACAACAAGAAACCAAACCATAGCAGAGAATAAATTATCAACACTTGACAATACCCTATGCAAAAAATTACAATACACTCGCTTGTATTTTTCCATTACCAATCTGCGGCAGAGCTGATGTCTCAGACGAATCGTATTCTTAAAAACAAATCTCTCTCCTCCCATTATGCAGCTTATGCTTTTTGGGAACCTTTTTTGGAACTTGATTCGAAGCTAACACATCCAACTCTTCTCGCAGTTTAGTGATGGAAAAAGCAATAAACATTCATCTTTAACAAGATGAATTTTTATTTAAAACTATATATTTTAGTTTCAAAATGTATGCTATACTAATTTTGAACTATATCCTTATGGGCAGAAAACCTTTTCGGAAACTAACTTGGACTGAAAAATTTAACCTTCATCCTCATTTAACGCACGGGCTTGTTGCCATTGTTTTGTTTATGACAAGCGCTCTTGCTGCACTCAGTTTTGTTTCTAAGGCAGGTGTGGTTGGATATTACATAGACTCTGGACTAGCACTTGTTTTTGGGCAGGTTCGGTATGTTTTTCCAATGGTTTTAATGGTCGTTGGTTTTTTGGTTATCAAAGATTTGAATTATGAATACAGAGCAACCCATGGAATTGGAGCAATACTATTCTTGTGGAGTTTTAATGGTTTAATTCACTTATCTGAGCCAACCTATGGTAGAGCTATCCACGGCTTAGGTGGTGGTTTTTTAGGCCTTTCTCTTTCCTACCCACTTTTTAACTACATCGGCTACTGGGGAGCTTTGGTTATTCTCATTAGCATATTAGCGGCCTCTCTTGTTTTACTGTTCAATACTTCACTTATCCATTTGGTTGAACTTCACAAAAAAATCTTTCTTGGATTTGGGTGGTTAGGAAGAAAAATAATTTCTTTTGCAAATTTTTTTAAACGTCAAAATAAAGCTCAGATAACTACAAACTTTGCTACCGAAGAGCAGTCCGATGAAAACGAAAACCAAGAAGAAATTGACGAAGAAACGATTGAAACAATAGTACCTCCCACTAAAGAAACCACTACTTCTACTGCCGAAGAACCAGAAAGTTCTGTAGAGGAAAACCTTGAATCAATCGAACAGTCTACTGAAATAGAGCTTGCGCAACCCAAAAAAACATACGTACTACCGCCTATCGATCTTTTATATACAACTAAAAGCAAGCCCACCTCCGGTGACATAAAAAGCAGCGCGCACATTATTCAAGAAACATTTGAAAATTTTGGCATTGATGTTGAAATGGGTGAAATACGAGTTGGGCCAACAGTAACGCAATTTTCACTTAAACCTGCCAAAGGTGTAAAACTTACTCGGATCACTACACTAAGTAACGATTTAGCACTTGCTTTGGCCGCTCACCCCATACGTATTGAGGCTCCAATTCCTGGGCAATCACTGGTTGGAATTGAAGTTCCTAACCAACGAGTTGCAATGGTAAGTCTTCGGGAACTTATTGAGAGCGCTGAATTTAAACAACGCCCACACAACATGTTTGTAACACTTGGAAAAGATGTTGCTGGCAAGGTTTGGGTTGCCGACTTACCAAAAATGCCTCACCTGTTGATTGCGGGCTCCACTGGCTCTGGAAAAACTGTGGGTATCAATACTATAATTCTAAGTCTTTTATATCAAAACACTCCTGATTCACTAAGACTTATTATGGTTGACCCCAAACGGGTTGAACTCACACTTTACAATGGCATTCCACACCTTCTAACCCCCGTTATAACCGACGCGGTTAAAACTGTTAACGCACTCAAGTGGAGTATCGGAGAAATGGAACGCCGTTTTGAAGTACTTTCAAAGGCTGGTAAAAGAGATATTACCTCCTACAATAAATCCTCTTCTGAACCTTTGCCTCACATAGTTTTTATTATCGATGAATTAGCAGATCTAATGGCGGCTGCTGGAAAAGAAATTGAAGCAGGTATTATTCGTTTGGCTCAAATGGCCAGAGCGATTGGGATACACCTTATTGTTGCCACACAAAGACCCAGTGTTGAGGTGATTACTGGTTTAATGAAAGCAAATATTCCTGGCCGAATCGCCTTCTCAGTTGCTTCACTTGTTGATTCACGAACTATTCTTGATTGTTCTGGAGCAGAAAAATTGCTCGGGCGTGGCGACATGCTTTTCTTAACCGCTGAGCTTTCTAAGCCAAAGCGCATTCAAGGCGCCTATGTTTCTGAAGAAGAAATGAAACGTGTAGTTGATTACCTAAAAGGAGACGAGCCTCCCGTATATGATGATTCGATTGTTTCTAAAAATACTTCGACGGGGTCTGGAACAGTATTTTTTGATGGAAATTCTTCCGGACAAGATTCTTTATTTGAAGAAGCAAAACAAATGGTAATTGAGTCAGAAAAAGCTAGTGCGTCATTATTACAGCGCCGCTTAAAAGTTGGGTACGCTCGAGCGGCGAGGCTTCTTGACGAACTTGAAGAGGCTGGTATAGTTGGCCCGGCTGACGGAGCAAAACCGCGTGAGGTTTTTTTGGAACATCTCACTAGCTCGTTTGATAAACCAACACCTTCTTCAGTAGACTCCGGACAGGATGATTTTTTTGTTGACCCCCCCTCAAACTAATTTCTGCAAAGACGTTTACTTGAAAAAATATGGCAATATTTTGCTATAATGAAGTTAAAAAAATTCCTAGACTTCCTCAACTTTTTAGAGATAAAAGGATTACTTTGGGTTTTGAAATTGAA
>CAYUTM010000017.1:0-3729 GCA_964447755.1 uncultured Gammaproteobacteria bacterium | reverse complement strand
CATACCACTCCAGTATCTTCACGTTATTTACACGCTTTAGAAGATGGCCGTTTTGAAAAACTTCCTCAATCTAAAACTTACCGACTAGGCTATGTTCGATCTTATGCCGAAATGCTCGGACTTCCTGTTGAACAATGTGTGAACCAATTTGTAAGTGAAGGAGGTTTGGAAAACATCACTTTTACACACCCACACACTCGCCTAAAACTATTCCCTTTTAAAAGTTGGTCGTTATTAGTACGTAATATTTTTATTGGAAGTTTTGTAGTAATATTTATTGGTTACTTGTTTTGGCAAGTTAAAACCATTATAACCCCACCAGAACTTTCTATTTTTTTTCCAAATGATGGTTTTGTAACGAAAGAAAACTTAGTTACCATTCAAGGAAAAACAGAACCGGGAGCGCATTTGACCGTTAATGGGCAAGATATATCGTTCAACGGACAAGGTCAGTTTTCGTTGCCTCTCGATTTAACCCCAGGTTTAAACTCCATTACATTTGCTTCACAAAAAAAACATGGTAAAACCACCAGCAAAACAATAAGTGTTATTTTACGTCCTGATATTTTACCAACAGTAACTCCCACAACAAAAACCACACCTTAATATCAAGTACGTTATTTGACCAAACAACACATGTATGTTAAAAAATGAAAACAATAACTCTATATTAATATTCATGCTATGCCTACAAAATCATCAACGAGTGAGGAGGTAAAACAGAAACTAAAAGCTGCACAAAGTGCTATTGAACAAATCAAAAGCCGTTTTGGAGATGGAGCAATTATGAAATTTGGCGAAGCGAAAGCAATGCAAGTAGAAGTAGTCCCAACCGGTTGTTTGTCTTTAGACATTGCGCTTGGAGTAAGAGGGGTTCCTCGTGGAAGAATTGTTGAAATTTATGGACCAGAAGCAAGTGGTAAAACAACTCTTGCTCAACATGTTGTTGCTGAGGTTCAAAAAATGGGCGGTATCGCAGCCTTTGTGGATGCAGAACATGCTCTTGACCCTGATTATGCTAAAAAAATTGGCGTTAAAATTGATGAGTTGTTTATTTCACAACCTGACACAGGAGAACAAGCCCTCGAAATAGTAGAAACCCTTGTACGCTCAAATGCAGTTGATGTAATAGTTATTGACTCCGTAGCTGCCCTTGTGCCTAAAGCAGAAATTGAAGGTGAAATGGGAGACCAACATATGGGCTTACAAGCTCGTCTTATGAGCCAGGCGCTACGAAAGCTTACGGGTATTATTAGCAAATCAAAAACAGTAGTTATTTTCATCAATCAAACACGTCAAAAAATTGGAATTGTATTTGGAAACCCAGAAACAACAACAGGAGGTGTTGCGCTTAAATTTTACTCCTCAGTTCGAATCGAAGTTCGCCGTGCCGCACAAATCAAACAAGGTGATAAAATTATTGGTAACAGAGTTAAGGTTAAGATTGTAAAAAATAAAGTAGCTGCTCCGTTTAGAACCTGTGAATTTGATATAATGTACAACGAAGGTATATCCTTATCTGGCGACCTGCTTGATACTGCAGTTATTTACAAAATAATTGACAAAAAGGGAAACTCCTATAACTTCAAAGATGAAAAATTAGGAGTCGGTCGTGAAACAGCCAAAAAATTCCTCAAAGATAACCCAAAGGTACTAAAAGACGTGCAAAGTAAGGTATGGGAAGTGGTTGAAAAAGGCGACGCTCCAGAAGAAGAATCGGCAGATGGCCTTGCAAAAGGAGACGCCGAACTCCCTCCGCCATTTGAAGAATAACAACTAATTTAAAACAGAATCCGACATGGATTCTGTTTTAAATTTCACCAACAGTTTTCTCTTGCCAATGTACTTGAAATAAGCTAAAGTAACCACACTTTAGCAATATTAAAATTTCACTTTTTTATGTTAAAAGAAGCCTCTAACAAAAAACTTGCTTTGATTGGATTTGCAACACCTGTATGCATCGCTTTTCTCATTTATGGTATTTGGTTTATATCCACCAAACTATTTGGTACTTCAAACACTGAGCACGTACTAGGAAATAACCGAGCCCCAGTGACCTTGGTTGAATATTCTGATTTTCAATGCCCATTTTGAAAACCACATTCCCCTGTTTAAAAACAAGTACTAGCTAACTACAAAAATAAGTTTCGAATTATTTATAAGCATTTTCCATTAAGCAATATTCACCCACTCGCACAAAAAGCAGCAGAAGCTTCGGAGTGCGCGAGTGAACAGGGTAAATTTTGGGAAATGCATGATAAAATTTTCGAAAATCAAGAAAGTTTAAGCATTGATGCCTTAAAACAATGGGCAAAAGATATGAAACTTGATTCAAATAAATTTAATTCCTGTCTTGATTCAGGAACATACACTCAAAAAGTTCAACAGGATTACCAAGAAGGTGTAGCAAAAGGAGTTCAAGGAACGCCCGCAACCTTTGTGAATGGACAATTGATAAGCGGTGCCGTTCCTTATGAAAGTTTTTCATCCATTATCGACCAGTTACTGAAATAATTTTTACATATTTAAAACATATGAACGAACTTGAACATCCTACTTCAGAGCATTTCGATTCATCACATCTAACAAAAAAAGAGCGCAAACAACTCGAACGACAATCAAAAATTCTGAAACAAGAAACACAAGAAGAGAAAGAAGCTCGTAACCGTTTGCTCATGTGGGGTATTACCACTCTTGTTGTTATTGGAATATGCGTCGGTTTGTTTATAGTTAGCAGAATAAATAAACAAACAAATTTACAACTCTCTATGCCCATCTCCGCTTCAGACTGGTCACAAGGAAATAAACAGGCACCCGTTTCTCTCGTTGAATATTCTGATTTTCAATGTCCTTCATGTGCTAGTTTTTCTACTGTCATTAAACAACTTCAAAATGATTTTGGAAACAACTTATTGTTTGTGTACAGACATTTCCCTTTAAAGAATATTCATCCTCACGCCCAACTCGCAGCACAAGCTGCTGAGGCAGCAGGTAAGCAACAAAAATTTTGGGAAATGCACGACTTGTTGTTTGAGCGACAGTTGGCATGGGAAAATGTTTCAGATCCTACCAGCATATTTACTACATATGCTACGGAACTAAAATTGAACAAAGAGCAATTTTTAAAAGATCTAAACTCAGACTCTGTACTTAAAAAAATTAATACAGACCTCGCATCTGCTGAAGAAATGCAACTCGATTCAACACCAACTTTTTTCATAAATGAAAAAAAGGTTACGGATCTACAAAGTTATGGTGAGTTTAGAAAATTACTTGAAAATGCATTGAATACAACTAGTTCACAAAAATAAAACACCCTACCCTTTCTACTCTATGGTGAATAAAAAAATCTTACAGGCTCAAAGAAAAGAAATAACGGAATTTCTTTTGTATGAAAAAATTGCAAAACTAATTAAAGATCCGCACAATAAAAAAATTGTGGAACAGATGGCTTTGCAAGAAAAAAATCATTATAAAATTTGGGAGGATATCACAAAACAGACGGTAGAACCTTCTTATTGGCATGTTCATTTTTATTACCTCGTAACAAAAATTTTTGGCTTAAATTTTGGCCTTAAATTTATGGAGCGCGGCGAAGAAAAAATCGTACATCTTTATGAGGAACTTAAGAACGATTACCCCTCATTAGCAAAAATGCTTCAGGAAGAGCAAGAGCATGAACAAAAACTATTAAACCTAATTAATAGTAAAGTGTTACAGAACGTAAGC
>CAYUTM010000016.1:0-21376 GCA_964447755.1 uncultured Gammaproteobacteria bacterium | reverse complement strand
TACCATTCGAAAGAATTGGATAGCATCGGCATGGCTTGGAAATAGTCCACCCTTTTGACCGTTCTTAAAGATAAGATGCGTTTCGTGGTGTGGTGAGTTCGGCACTAACTCAAACCCTGGAAATTCGAGAATTGAAAGGTTTTCAAAATCATCAGGGTTGTCGGTGATAAGTGTTTCAATTTCGAAATTTCCCTTCACTTGAAATTGTGCCAAGATCGCCATTGCGATCAGTGCTAAGTTGTGAGCCTCATCATATGTTTCGACTCGCTCTGTCGACATGCTGCCTAGTTCGGGCAAATCATGTCCGGTTGGAATATCGGTTTGATTGACCTGTCCAAAGTTGCGATTATTAACGACCTGATAGCAGTATTTGTGTTTGGTGATTCCAACCCTGGCAAGCGCAGTAAAAATCCGCTCGTGTAAAATTTGTACTACTCGAGGGACGGCAATGTGGACTTCATAGCTTGCATTCATGGTCTCTCCTTTTGTTCGAGAATTTCTCTTGAACAAACCATTATGTTCTTTTAAACACATTTTGTCAAGTAATATATACAACCATTTATCTATTTACAAACAAAAAAATGTATAGTATAATAAAAATGTAGTAAATTATTTACAACATATCTATAATATGGCTGAACTTAAACAACTTCTTTTAAAACTTAATCTTAACGAAAAAGAGGCTCAGATTTTTTTGAGTTTGGTAAAGATTGGCAAGGCGCCGGTTTCGGCAGTGGGTAGAGAATCTGGAATTACACGCACCCATATTTATGATTTGGTGCAAAGTTTAGTAGAAAAAGGTTTGGTAAGTGAAATAGAAGAGCGGGGAGTTAAAAACTATGAAGCGGTAGATCACGCTGGGCTTTTGGCTTTTGTTTCTAAGGAGCAAAAAGAATTGCAGAGTTTAGAAAAAGAGTTGGTGCAAAAAGCGAGCGAGTTTAATGCGCTCCAGGTGGGCAAACAACAAAAAACAAAAGTACGATTTTTTGATGGGGTGGAAGGCGTGAAAAATATTTATGAAGAAATTCGAAAAGATTTTGAAAAAAGTACTGAGCAATTTGAACTCTTAACCATCTTTTCTCCCGAGCGCGTGGAGGCTGTAATGCCGGGGTTTCAATTTTTTTCATATCCCAAGGCAGCAACACGAGACATTATTTGTGAAGACAAAATGCTTGCGGAATATCAGGCTCAGATGCAAAAAACCAAACATGATGTACGCTATAAATTGTGGCCAAAACAAAAAGGCTTGTTTCCAACCGACAATATTGCCTGGAAAAATAAAATAGCTTATATTGATTTGGTTGGTTACCCCTCAGGAATTATTATTGAAAACGAAGCAGTAATGAAAAGTTTTACAATGTGGTTTAACCAAATGTGGGAAGGGTTGAAGTAATTAAAAACCGCCCCGATGTACATCGGGGCGGTTTTTTGTTTGTAGGAAATCTATTATTTACCCATTTCTTTCTTATCTCCACACTCGCATTTTCCACCATCTTTGCAACAACTACCTTCGTTCATTCCAGCTTTGCATTTTTTGCAGCAGCATTCCATTTTAAGAACACGGTATTTACCAGCACCAACACCAGTCAGGGCAACAAAAGCACCCATACAAACAAGTGGATATCCAATAGTCATGAGGTTAAATCCAGCCATTTTTGCCAAAATAATTACTGCTACCAACATTACAAAACTGAGCACAGCAGAAGCGTAGCGAGCATATGCGCCAAGCAAAACCATAATACCACCAACAAGCTCGGTAATACCTACTAAGTAGTTCCAAAATGATGGAGCTGGGAAATGTAGTGCGGTGAACATGCCAACCATCATTGCTGGGCTAGCTAATTTGATATATCCGCTGTAAATAAAAATAACGCCTAGAATAACGCGCAATACCAAAAGGCCATAATCAGCCATTTTCGGACAGCATTTTGTGGTGTGTGAACACATCATACGTGTATGTACTTAGTTTAATAAATAATTTAGTTTTAAGGTTTTAACTCTGGTGGATCCTTTTTTTCAAGCGCTATCATATACCGAAATCCCAAACTATGCAATGTCCAATCAATCACAATACGCAAGCGACGTAAAATCCCGGGGATAAAAAGCAGATAGGCAGTGCGGCGGATCCACCAGGCGATGCGACCAAAGAAAACTAACTTTCCAATTACTGCCACCCCAAACCAATCTCCAATCGGCATGAGTGTGCCAAACGAGTGAAAGTGAAAAGGCTTTATTTTTTTATTTAAAATAGTTGCGGTTAGGTGTTTGGCCACATACTCCCCTTCTTTGTGAGCAGTCTCACCAAGTTGAGGTTGGGGTTTGTCCGCGCCGGGGTTAAATGATAGGGCAATGTCACCCACCGCATATAGCGAAGGAAGATTTTTATGTTGTAAAAATTCATTCGTAGGAATGCGATCTTTTTCACAAAATTCTGCTGGTAAAATAGTTGTTCCGGTATTTTTTACGCCTGCCGACCATACTACCATATCACTTTCAACAGTTTTACCGCTTGCCAAATCAATTTTGTTTGGTTCGATTTTCTGCACATCTTGATTGAGCAAAAATTCTACGCCGTTTTTTTCTAGTAATTTTTGTACCGTTGTTTGTACTTTTTGGGGCAGAACACCGAGAATTGATGGACCGTGTTCTATAACTGAAATTTTTAGTTCTTTTTCGGGGTATAGTTTTTTAAGTTGGTGTTTGGCTAGGTGCATAAACTGCCCGGCTAGCTCCACACCAGTATACCCACCACCAACAATGTTGAGCGAAATTTTGTCGCCTGTTGTTTTGTCTAACAGTTCGAACAGATCATTGTGCAGCTTCATAGCGCTCGATAATGTACGAACAGTATAAGCGTATTGATCAGCACCAGAAACACCAAAAAAGTTTACTCCACTGCCGAGGGCTACTACACAATATTCATAACTAATTTTTCCGTCAGTTGTAGCTATAATCTTTTTTTGCGGATCAATAGATTCAACGTGGGTTTTTAAAAACCGGTGTTTGGTTTTGTAAACGAGTTCGCGAATAGGAATGGCAGCATGTTGTGGTTCAATAGAACCTGAGGCCACTTCGTGCAGCATTGGTGTAAAAGTGAAGTAGTTGTTGTGATCAATAAGAGTGATGGTTTTTTTGATTCCGTGGCGCTTGAATTGCTTAGCAAGTGAGCGGAATGTTTCGTAACCACCAATTCCAGCTCCCAAAATAGCAATGTCGGTTTGTGTGTCCATACAATGGATTTTATTAAAAACTGTGCTTATTATAGCAGTTTTTTGGAAAAAGAAAAGCCTGGGTGGTTGGGCCAGGGGGAGTTGTTTTCTAGAAATATCTTTGAAGCAGAAAATATGCGTGGTCCAAAATTGTAGGGTTGAAGTAGCAAATTAAAATGGAGTGCTGCTTGATGCTGCCAATTTCTTCGTCGGGTAAAAAATATACACCCATTGCTACATGTCTTTGGGCACCAAGATCATATACCAGAATACTGCCATCAAAACAGAACCGTCCTACTTCGTTTGATTCCCAGTATGTTGTGGGGTTCAGCAGGTTCCCGCTTACCTGAAAAGAATTTTTGGGTAGATGGAGAAAAAAGCTTGGAAAAATATCTCCGTTCCACACGAGTTGCCACACTTTCCACAAGGGATTACCTACTACTCCATCAGATTGAGATACAAGATAATCAGTTCTGTTCTTACGAGTTAGAAAGACGAATTGATACGGGGGGTTGTTGGCAAAAAAAGGCGCTGGTAAGACTCTTAAGGGCTGCATTTTAAGCCTCCGCATGCTTGTTTGCTTGCTGGTATACTATATAAAGATCATTATTTGTCAATCGTTCTGATTGAGAAAAAGAAAAGCCTGGGGTTTAGGCCAGGATGGTGTCTATTCGTGCCAAAATTTTTGGAGCAATCTTCGAAACCAATGATGAAGCAATTTAGAAGGTGTTGGTATGTTCATAAAGATCAACACCATGTGCTCTGCGCGTTTCCGGCACTGCTCAGGGGTTAGAATAACCGCCCCAACTTTTCGGATCTCACCCCAAGTTTCATCAAACACGTTTGCGCTAAGCGGAAATCTACACGCTTCTTTGTCAAAATCCAGATTAATTGGACCTTTCACTATGGTTTGACAGTTGAGTTGGAAATACCGACCAAAGAATTGTAGCCACACTGAAGACGGTCCGTCTCCGTTCCATGTTACCAACCACGTTGCACATAGCGGGTGGTTGATAATTGCTAAATGTTCGCTTTTAAGCACTAAGTAGCGCTTTAGTTTTTTTGGATCAAGCAGCACTACTTGTAAATCCGCACGCAACACTCGAAACATTTTTTCGCTCACAGGAAACAATCGGGCGCGCGGCCCTACTTTAACAGATCCCATAAATCACCTCCTTGTTGTGCAACCTTACACAAATTCTATAGCGTTGCTGCGTTTTGTCAATGATTTTAGATAGAAAACAGTCAAAATGCGCTAGATACTAGGTAGTATAAACTGGCAAAGATAATGGCTGGTAGTAGTAAAAAATCAGAAAGAGATTTCTTATTGTCCGCCATCTGCTGTTTTTTGTCTGTTGTCTATTGTGCCCTTTTTCAGTATAGTAAGCTCACCTATGATTATTTATATTTACGGTGAAGACACTTTTCGCAGCCGACAGTATTTGCGCGAACAGGTCCAAAAATTCAAACAAACTCGCGACCCACAAGGTTTGAACACCTCGTTTTTTGATGGAAAAAAAGATGATATTGGGAACATTTTTGGTGAAATTGTTTCAGCCCCCTTTTTGGCTGAAAAACGAATGGTAGTTGTGGAGAATGTATTGTCGCGATCGGACTCTTCTGTTTTTAAAGAACTGGCAGGGTTTATTGTTGAAGAAAAAACTCCTGAAAGTACGGTAGCAATTTTTTTTCAAGAAGATGCGATTGGGAAAACAAAAGATGCGAAAGAAGTGTTGGCACTTTTTTTGCAGCAAAAATATGTTCAAAAGTTTGAAGTTCTTACGGGCATGCAGATGAAAAGCTGGGTTGAAAGTGAGGTTGGTAGGCAGCAAGGTGTTTTGGCAGATGGGGCCAGCTGGTTAATAGCAAACAATAGTTCCGGTGATATGTGGTATGTGTCTACGTTAATTAAACAATTGATAGCCTATAAAAAAGGTCTTGCCATAACCATTGCAGATGTAGAGTTGTTCTTGGTACAAAGAACTACCGAAGATGTTTTTCAAATTGTAGAAACGATTTTGAGAGGAGATGGTAAGAAATCACTGTCGATTTTGGAAGCTCAGAGAGATCAGGGTTTTGATGATCATGAATTAGTAGGTTTGTTGATTTGGAATTTACGAATTTTGTTCAGGTACGAGATATTGAAGAAAGAGAAAAAAATGTTTCAGTCGAAGAGGTTGCTAAACTGATCGGCGCTCATCCGTTTGTGGTTAAAAAAAGTTTACAACTGGTAAAAAATTATTCTTTCGGTGCTCTGCAAACCTTGTACGAAAGATTGTTAGAGGATGATGTAAAATTAAAAACTGGTTTTGCAGACCAGTCACTACTCTTGGATTTGTTTGTAATGAAAGTTTAGTTTTTTTGTCAATCATAAAACCCCGCTCTACGGGGTTTTATGATTGTGGTTAATCTTGTTTATTTTTTAGCCTGAACCTTTTTCATGAGGCGAGAAAGCTTGCGTGCAGCAGTGTTTTTTTTAATAACACCACGTTTGGCAGCTTTGTCTAAAGTTTGTTGAGCTAAACGAAGTAAAGACTGATCTTTTCCATCTGATTTTGCAGCTTTTTTTACCGCATCTTTGTAGGCATCACGACGTGCTTTGTTTAAAGCAGCTCTTTTTTTAGTTTGTCTTAAGGCTTTTTCTGCGTTTCGTTTGTTTGGCATAGTGTATAAAACCGAGTATTTAAATAAGTATATTGAGAGCGAATTGCAGAAAGTATATCGAAGAATAGGTGGTTCGTCAAGAATTTAGCTGTCTGTCGTAGGTTTTTCAAGCACCATTGCCTCGATTTTTTTCTCCGCTCCGGTGATTTTTACCACATCTTTGTCTATTTTATTTAGCTCTTTGTAGGCAATATTGTATGAATTTACTGTAGTATTGAGGTTGTTGCCCAGCTTTTTGAAGTACTCATCATAAGCCAAAATATGGCGACCAAGCTCCTCTACCCGACCGCGGATTTCTTTGGCAGACTCCTCAATTTGTAATGCTCGGAGACCCTGGAGCACAGTTTGTAAATATGCTAAAAAAGAAGTTGGCGACACAATAATCACATGTTTTTCGCGGAAGGCATACTCGATCAAAGCCTGGGTATTTACCTTGAGTGTTCCTACTTTGTTAATGAGTAGGTCGTAATAAATTCCCTCAGCAGGGATAAACATGAAGGCAAAGTCCATAGTGTTTTCTTTGGGTTTGATATATTTGCTGGTTTCATCAATGCGTTTTTTGAGATCGGCTTTAAATGTTGCTTCCAAAGCTGTCCGTGCAGTTTCGTCTGTTTCTTGCACGATGCGGTTGTAATTTTCCAAACTAAATTTAGAATCAATCGGGATAATTTTTTCTTTCACAAAAACCACGGCATCTACAATATCGCCATCAGGAAATTTATATTGCATTTGATACGAACCGGGTGGTAAAACATTTTTCAAAACATTTTCTAAATAATATTCTCCCAAAATACCGCGCTGCTTTGGGTTTTGCAAAATGTTTTCCAAATTTTGTAGCTGCGTGGCAAACCCCACTACTTGTTTGTTGGTTTCATCGAGCTTGGTAAGTTTTTCTGTTACATCGGAAATGATTTTGGCACTTTGGCCAAACTGCGCCTGGATAGTGCGGTTGATATTTTGTTGTCCATCATTCATGCTGCGGTGTGTTTCGGAAATTTTTTGATCCATCAATTTGCCCAAACCGTCAATTTGGTTTTGGAGCATGATAAAAATATTTTGCTCACCCTCTTTTGGTTTTTGGCTGTCTTGGATTTTTTTGTAGAGCAAAAAGACGAGGCCGGCCAGAGCGAGAAGAATAATCACGAGAGTTATGAGAAGAATTGTTTGCATAGAATTTTTTTGTATCACGTATCACGACACAACCTTACTTGCTACGTGTTACGTGTTAAAGGTTAAAAAATCTTTTCCCACTACCACTTCTCCCTCAAACCCTGATTTTTTGGCCGAAGCAATCATTTCTTCATCACTGTCAAAACCTTGGTAGTGGACCAGGATTAATTTTTTTACATTACATTCTTTGGCGATTTGGCCTGCTTGCCTAGTATTCATATGGCCGTAGCCAGAATTTGGTAGATCGGTTTTGTTGTTGACCCTGGTTGAGGAGTCGCACATAAAAATATCGGCGTTTTGGCAGGCTTCACGAACTCCGTCGCAGTCGCCAGAGTCTCCCGAGTAAGCAACTATGCCATCTTTTGTTTCTAGCCTGAAAGCAAGTGCGTCAACTTTACCATGTCCGTGATAAACTGGAAATGATTTGAGTGTAGCTGTGCCAACATTTTCTTCACTTCCAAGTTTAGACATCTCAACAAGTTTGATCGGTTCCCACATTTTTTCAATATCTGGATTGTGAAAATTCCACAGATTAGGAAAATTGTTTTTTATAAAATCGGGACAGTATATGTGTAAATCTTGATTTTCTTGGTGTTGCCAAGCGTAGCTTACATATTTAGCTTGGATAAATTGTATGATGGCGCAGTGGTCTGGGTGAGAATGTGAAAGGGCGATGTGGTTGATGGTAGTGAAATCAACGCCCGCCTGCTCGATTCGAAATCGGATTCCTTCGCTGCAATCGAGGAGTAGTTTTTCATTGTCCCATTCGACGAGAAAACCGGGTGGAAAGCGGTTTGGAACATTGGGCAGCTGGTTCACACAAGTGCCAGAGCCGAGAATGGTGAGTTTCATAATAGTTTGATTAGTTGGGTTCTAGACAAGAATAACACAGATTGGGCGATATAACACCTATTTATAAATAAAAAAGCCGACGATTTCTAGGATGAAAGTTCATCTTTGAGATCGTCGGCGAAGATGTTTTTGAAAAGAGCGAGCCTTTTATAGGCCAGAAATATTGCTGAGCAGGGCCGCTTCGGCGGCCATGGCGGAGACGAGATTGTGGCGCTGCTGGTCGCGCTTGTGCCTCATCAACTCGTCGTCTTCGCTTCTTTGCTCAATCGGATGTACGTAGTTTACCACCACGGATTTCACCCGCATCCCCGTCTGGAGATACCAGAGAACAGGGATGAACAAGATTTCCCAGTTGTCTCCCCGCTCTCCCTGGTACTCTGCCATCATTTCGGCGGCTTTTCGCGACATGATTCGCGGACCGCTGAAGAGGTCCAAATCGGGCCGGCCGGTGATGTTGCCTAGTTCCCAGTTGGCAGAGAACTCCGTCCACTGCTGGTACTTGGGGTAGTTTTCCAGGTTTCGACGCCGTGGAACAACCACATCTGCCAATTCTCCGATTGGCTCAATGCAGGGTTCGAGGAGAGAAACCAAGGGGTACTTTTCTGGTTCCAGCCAGACAATTACCTCGGCACCGGTGTTGAGTCCGGCGCGGAGGCACTCCCGGCGGGAGTTGCCCATGCCAGGGTTTTGCTGCGGGAGAACCTCTGCTCCGGTTGCGCGCAGCGTCTCTTTGAACTCTCCGCACAGGCTGTTGTCCACCACGATGATGTGGTAGTCGTGTTTCGCTGCTTCTCGACAGGTGCGCAGAGCAAGCTTGGCTCTGATGTCCGTAAGCGAGGTGCTAAAGGTGGTGGTTACCAGTACTACTTTGGGCATTCTCTACACCTCTTTGTTGTAGGTTTCTGGTTTGTTTTGATTTTTTCTGCTTAGTCTCAAAACGAAATTGTTTTTTTCAGCTGGTTTAGGGCAGTGATTTGAGCAGAAAATCATTATTTATAACCATAAAATTATGTTTTTGTCAAGCTAGGGTTCTGGTATTTTCTTGTCATTACCTAGCTTTTTCTGTACAATGCGAGTGTTTTCTGCCCCCATAGTTTAATGGATAAAACAATCCCGTCCTAAGGGATGGATGTGCGTTCGATTCGTGCTGGGGGCACGAGTAAAGTATCAGGTATCTAGTATAAAGTAGTAAGATTTTTATAGAAAAAAATCGCTCAGTTGAGCGGTTTTTTGTTTTGGAAAAGTGTAAATTATGTGATCCACGATGTTGGTTGACAAATTCGATATTTTCTGCTATACTGAGCGGTTCGCCATCGGGCGAATATGTTTAAAAGTAAAGGGAGCGAGTGCTCTCTTTGCTCTCTTTGAAAACAAAAAGGCTGGAGGAAAGATCGTGAGCACCACACTTACCTTTTTTAAGGATCTGCCGCACAACGACATAAGATATCTGATTGCGTCGCGCTTGCAAAATTCTCTGAGAAAAGGAAAGTTCCCGTACATCCTACACCCCTACCAGGTGGAGGACCTGAAGAAATTTATCATCTGGCTCAAGAAGAAGGATGCTCCGCAGAGGGGCTACTTTGAGTGGGCCACAGGGCTCGGCAAGACTGTCGAGTTCTGCGTCATCATCGCTGCTTGCCAGAACCTGAAGGTTCTGGTGATCGAGAGCGGCAAGCAGCTTGTTTCTCAGACCGCCAAAGAGGTGGTCAAGTTTACAGGCGATTCGGTCGCTCACGCTTCGAGTGTGAGCAAGATCGAGACACCTGAGGGCGACGAGATCCTCAAGTGGAAAAACGGTGGTGAGCATGCGGTTCTCGTCACGACCGACGAGAGCTTTAAGCGCTCGGCAGAGAAGTTCCTTAATGAGTTCAATCCCGATGTCATCATCTGGGATGAGCTCCACTGGGGCTTCACCGAGAAGGCGCAGGCTGCCCTCAGGCTTTTCCCGCGTGCCCTCATCGTCGGTTTCTCCGCGACCCCGGACTACCTGACGACCGTCGCGAAGAGCCACTTCATGCCGATCACGCTCGAGAATGGCCAAATGCTCTTTGCTGATCCTGATCGGATAGCGAAGACGCACTTCGGAGATCGGATCGCGCAACGTGGTCTCAGATGGGGCATCGAGAACAAGTGGCTCGCGCCACTGGCCTGGGGAGCAATCGAGTTCGGCTTCTCGCTCGACGAGGTGCCGATCGTCAACACCGACGTGGGGTTTGACTACGACCAAGGAGCACTCCACAAAGTGCTGGCCAAGCATTGGGACCTTGTTCTCAAGACCGTTGTCAAACTCTACCAGAGTGGACAGTACGATTTGGCTGGTCGCCACGTCGCTGCCATCTGCCCTGGAGTTGGCCAGGCAGAAGAGTTGACCCAGGCGATCAAGAAGCTGGGTGTCGCTGCAGAGTGCATCACGAACAAAACAAAGGATGACGAGCGGGAGCGTATTCTCCAAGCCGCTGATCGCGGCGAGGTGAAGTTCCTTGCTTCAGTCTTCGCTCTGCGAGAGGGCTGGGACTGCAAGTTGTTCGAGGTCGCACTGATGCTGCGGCCTACCCGGTCGAGAGTGCTCTATATACAGTTCATGGGGAGGGTTCTCCGGCTCTTCCCGGATAAGGTAGCTCTTGTGGTCGATCCATTCTTCCTTAACACCAGGTTCAGCCCGCTCAGTGCCCCAATCCTCTTCGGCCTACCCGGCCAGAAAGTGATCCGCGGAGACATCTTCATCGGACCTGGGGGAAAGAAATCATCTTCGCCCTACCTCGTGAAACTCATCGAGCAGTCTACCCCAACGCTCATCATCGAGCACTCGGAAATCGAGCACTGGGCGGACGAGAGCGGGTTCTTCGAGGTAGACGGAGAGCGGTGGGGAACAAGGTATGCCTTCACACGTGAGACATCTCTGTCAAACAATGCCATTGTGTCTCGACTTACTACTTGTCGTAAACGTCTCGGAAGAACTGTGTCTGGCCGACTCACCGATTTTTACGCCCTCTCCGATGTACTTAAGGCCTGTAAAGATCTACTCGATCTGCCGCAAGCAGAAGAGGGTGGAACTTTTGAGGAGGAGGGTGAGACGTGGGGAACCACAGAAGCCTTGGCTCGTAAAATCGGGATTAATGCAACTACAATCAAAAATCGCATCTCTTCCTGCAAGAGCCGCAATGGACGGGATGTGACTGGAAATCCAGCCAAATTCTACACCCTCTCCGATGCAAAACAAGTATGCGCTGATCTACTCGATCTGCCGCAAGCAGAAGAGGGTGGAACTTTTGAGGAGGAGGGTGAGACGTGGGGAACCGCAGAAGTTTTTGGGAAAAAACTTGGTCTTTCGCCTACGACTATTGGAAATAGGATTGTTTCTTGTCGAGGCAGGGAAGGAAAGGTGCGAGGCAAAAGGGCCACTTTCTATTCTCTCTCTGACGTCAAAAAAGCTTGCGCTGATTTACTGGAAGTTCTTCCTCAAGCGGGAGAAGATGGAATTCTTCGTGCAGGAGAGGAGTGGGCAACCTTAAATCTAATACTCCACACACTTAAATTTTCTGCCTCAACAGAGAAGGTGCAAGAAAGGATTACCACTTGCGTTCGTCGCACGAAAATTGGGAAGATAGCAGGTGGTCAAAGAGTCACTTTCTATCCTCTCTCTGAAGTTCGTGCTGTTTGCGCTGATCTGCTTGAAGAATTGCCGCAAGCAGATAAGGAGGGGTTCTTCTGGGTGGAGGGAGAAGAGTGGGGGCTGTTGGCAGCTATAGCACGTCGATTCGATCGTTCAACCCCATTCATTCAGCCCAGAGTTAAAACGTCCCGCAAACGCGAAGGAAGAGAGTCGAAGGGGCATTGCCGAGTATTTTATTCTGTCACCGATGTGAATTCGGCTTGCGCCGCCGATCTCCTCACCAAGAAACGGAGCTCCACCAAGAAGTAAGAGTGGAACGTTTCACCTAACCAGAGGATTCTGCTCCAGTAATCCTCTGTGCCCTACCACTACGGTGGTATTGAAAAAACAACTAACCAAATCCTAAGCCTTCGCGCTAGGTGGTGACCGAGAATCCATGGGGGAATCTCTCTGTCGCCGTAATATCTAAAAAGTTTATTTACTAGACTTTTGAGATAGAAAATAAAATCTTCAAGACAACTTTATTACTAACTGGTTTTACATTTCAAAGTTGGATCGTGCGAGACCCCTCCTCGCCCCCCCTTCGTAAGGGGAGGCCATGTTGGAATAAACCACTCTTCACCCGAGTGTTTTTTTTATTATCCACCCACCCCATTTGACCCATACCCCCTGGGGGTATATAGTCACAACACACTCCTTTTAAATTTATCGATAGAGTAAATATGACCCCCACAAACAAAAGCAAATTAATCCGCCGACTCAAAATTATTGAAGGACAAGTTCGGGGTTTACAAGAAATGATCGAGCAAGAAAAATATTGCATCGATGTAATTACCCAAACATCTGCCGTGAAACAAGCGCTCTCCAATGTGGAAGATATTTTGATGGAGAATCATTTGGGCAGCTGCGCGCAGAAACAAATGCGCTCGGGCCAAACACAAAAAGCCACCGATGAAATTCTCAAAGTATACAAACTTAAACGAAAATAATTTTTAAGTATTTTTTTATGCCAAAAATATCACTCTATCTTTCTGCCGCATTCATGATTGTTTTTTTAGTGATTGGTATTAGTATCGGTTATTACCTCACGCCAGAATATCGACTAGCGATGTATGACAAAAACAGTATGGATCTGGGGGCAGCAGACAAATGGCTTGATTTGCGTTATATCAACTCCATGATTGCACATCATCGCGGTGCAATGTTGGTGGCAGAACAGGCGTTAAAAAGTGAGCGCCCTGAAGTTGCCAACCTTGCCAAAGCTATTATCACTGACGAACCAAAAGCAATTGCCGAGCTCTATTCATGGAAAAAATCTTGGTATCGGGATACCAGAAGTGTACCAGATCCAACTGTTCCTCGTTTGGGTGCTTATGACTCAACTTTTGACCTTCGTTTTCTCAATGCTGTTATTGCCCACCATCAAACCGGGGTTTTGATGGCCAAAGACGTTCGTTTAAAATCTACTCGTTCAGAAATTTTGAATAATGCCAACGCGGTGGAAGCATTTTTGACGGGTGGTATTACTATGCTTAGCGATTGGCGCAAAGCTTGGTATAAATTATAATTGTATGTCTGAACATATTTTTGAAGTCCGGGGCATGCACTGCGCCAGCTGTTCGCTTGTCATTGGTAAAAAATTACGCAAACTTCCAGGAGTGGTAAATGCAGAGGTTAACTATGCTACTGAAAAAGCCCGAGTTGATTTTTCGCCAGAAAAAACATCACTTGAGGCCATGAATGCAGACTTGCAGCAACTCGGATATTCGCTTAGCCCGGTTAATAATCAAGCTCAGGCGGATCACAGTCAACATCTCGGTCTTGCCACAACAAAAGAGGTTAAATCACGAGAGCTCGAACTTTTACAAGCAAAAACTCATTTTGTACTGCCCATTACCCTACTCGTTTTTGTTCTGATGATGTGGGAAATTGCGGCTCGTACTTTTTCTTTTGTCCCAAATTTCCCCATCCCCATGGGTTTGTTTACTACTATTTCTCTCATTCTTTCGAGCATTGTGTTGTTTTGGATAGGGCAGCCTTTTATTCTGGGGGTGTCGCGGTTTATTCGTTTTCGCGTGGCGAATATGGATACCCTTGTGGGTGTCGGTACGCTAAGTGCTTTTCTCTATAGCGCCACCATCACCCTTTTGCCATCTTTACGGCAACGTATTCTTTTGCCTGAGTATACTTATTTTGATGTCGTGCTCGTAGTTATAGGGTTTGTCACTCTAGGAAAATATTTAGAAGCTCGTTCTAAACTACGTACCGGTGAAGCGATAGAAAAATTAGTAGGTCTTCAAGCCAAAACAGCACTGGTGCTTCGGGATGGTAAAGAGGTAGAGATACCCATTGATCAGGTTCGAGTTGGAGACCGCGTGATAGTCAAACCCGGTTCCAAAATTCCTGTCGATGGTGTGATACTTGAAGGAGTTACAGCGGTTGATGAGGCCATGGTAACCGGTGAGTCGTTGCCAGTTGATAAAAAAGTTGGCGATATGGTGATTGGTTCAACTATTAACAAACAAGGAAGTATTATTTTTAAAGCAACCAAAATTGGCGCGGACACTTTGCTTTCACAGATTGTTCGTTTTGTTCAAGAAGCTCAAGGATCCAAAGCTCCTATCCAAGCATTGGCCGACAACATTTCTAGTATTTTTGTGCCAGTGGTGCTGGGTCTCGCTTTTCTCTCTGTGGTTTTGTGGCTTGCTATTGGCATTCCATTTCTCGGGCAACTAATAGCGGTATCATACGCGATTACTTCTTTTGTAGGTATTTTGATTATCGCCTGCCCGTGCGCGCTTGGTTTGGCCACACCAACCGCGATTATTGTTGGTGTTGGTAAGGGGGCTGAGTACGGAATTTTAATTAAAGACGCAGAATCATTGCAGCGCTTGAGTAAAGCTACTACTGTCATGTTTGATAAAACTGGTACCCTCACCAAAGGTGTTCCAGAAGTAACGGATGTTGTTTTGCTTGATCCGTTAATTTCTGAAGCAGAAGTCATTCGTCTCGCAGCGAGTGTTGAGAAAAAATCAGAGCATCCGCTCGCCGAAGCCATTGTCCAGTATGCGCATAAAAAAGAGATTTCGCTTGGAGAAGTTACCGACTTTATATCTGAAGCCGGAGTTGGTGTGGTTGCAAACGTGGGTGGGGTTGCGGTGCGTGTCCGTAAACCCAGCGCCAAAGATAGCTTTGCACAAATGACCGAGCTACAAAAACAAGGAAAAACAGTAGTGGTTTTAGAAAAAAATAATACAGTTCTTGGCTATATTGCTCTCAGCGATACCCTTAAAGAAGGAATTGCGGAGACCATTGCTACTCTTCGCAAAAAAGGTTTGTCTATAGTTCTTCTCACTGGTGATAATGCTTTGGCCGCAAGCTTTATTGCCCAGCAAGCGGGTATTAGCACGGTTTTTTCAGAAGTTACTCCCCAAGAAAAAGCCCTCAAAATTAAAGAGCTGCAATCGAAAGGTCAGATTGTTGCTATGGCCGGCGATGGAGTCAACGATGCGCCCGCACTAGCACAAGCAAATGTGGGTATTGCAATGGCAACGGGTACTGATGTGGCCATAGAGTCGGCAGGCGTAACACTGCTTCATGGTGATATACACAAAATTGGTGAAGCGATAACACTTTCCAAAGCAACCATGCGCACTATTAAACAAAATTTATTCTGGGCTTTTATTTTTAATGTAATTGGCATCCCTTTGGCGGGCGGTGCTTTCTACCCCCTATTCGGCTGGTTACTTTCTCCGGTGTTTGCAGGTCTTGCTATGGCTTTTTCTAGTGTTTCAGTAGTAACAAATTCTTTAAGATTGAAAACTAAAAAATTGTAACAAGATATGAACGCGCTGTTGTTAAGATAAAAAATATTTTATAAAAAAACAACCTTTGGTTGAAAAAGTTGTTTTTTAGATCTGCCGAGGTCGTGAGACGGTGTTTTGTCTCACGCCTCGGCTGGTTTGAAGGTGGCGGGTCTACCGCGGACAAGTTCTGCGACAGAACTTGTTGCAGCGCCCACAGACCCGCAGCCCCAGTGCCTGCTTCACCATGCCGACAGCATACGGAGCGGTGTAGTTGTCGCTCGCGGCTGCGGTGAGCAGTCCCTCCATCAACGTGTCATAGCTGGCGTTCTCCTCGGCACGGTTGGTGCCATCGATCATCGCCTGGACCATCGCCAGGCTAAAGCTGGTGCGCCCCTCCTTTATATCGATAATTAGTGCACCCAGGGTATTGAGGATGGTCTCTCGCGGACTCGTATATTGCATGATCACCTCGTGGTTGCGGGTCACCACAATCTTCATTGGAAAGACTAGGATAACCCGCACACTGTATTATTTGGCTAAAATACGATAAAGAACAAATTAGCATAGCAATATTTAATGATTTTGTCAATACGTAGATGTCAAATTTTGGCTAAAATAAAGCAACATTAATTTCTTAATAATTAAATTTTATGCCTCAAAACCTTCAAACCCACACCTTACATGTGAAAGGAATGCATTGTAAAGCCTGCGTGTTTTTAATCGAAGACAATTTAAAAGATGCACCTGGTGTTGCCAGTGTAAAAGCAGATTTGGGCCGCCTTGAAGTAGAAGTGAGTGGAAATTTGGGCGACGATGCCCAAAAAATTGCTGATGAATTAACACCGCTCATCCAAAAAAATGGCTATACTCTAATGGTGGAAAAAGAAGAAGAAAAAAAAGGTTGGGCAGATTTTTGGTATGCCATACCAATTGCTGTTTTATTTATTTTGTGTTTTCTGTTGCTCCAAAAAGCCGGATTGGTAAATTTAATTACCACCTCAAATGTTACGTACGGCACAGCGTTTATCGTTGGGCTCATTGCTTCAGTTTCAACCTGCCTTGCAGTTGTCGGCGGCCTTGTTCTTTCGATGTCTGCAAATTATGCCAAAGAGGGTAGTCGTTCCAAACCACAATTACTTTTCCACATCGGCAGGCTTGGTGGATTTTTTTTGTTGGGTGGTTTGATTGGTGCCATAGGCAGCACGTTTCACCTTGGTGCTACGGGCAATTTGGTTTTGAGTGTTGTGGTTGGTTTGGTGATGCTAGTGCTTGGAATAAATTTATTAGAAGTTTTTGATTTTGCAAAACGACTGCAGTTTGCTTTGCCAAAAGTTTTTGCCAAGCACACGATCAACAAGGCAAGTACTGCGACACATGCATTTGCGCCCCTCCTTATTGGTATTGCCACATTTTTTCTACCCTGTGGATTTACGCAATCGATGCAAGTATATACTTTGTCCACTGGCAGTTTTATCAAAGGCGCACTTACGATGTTGGCTTTTGCTTTGGGAACACTACCCATGTTGAGCCTGCTTTTCTTTAGTTCGTTTAGTATCGCGCAAAAATCTTGGAAAGGAATATTTTTCAAAACAGCTGGATTGATAGTGATGATTTTGGCGCTTTTTAATTTAATCAATGCTTTGGTTGTCACTGGTGTCATTGATCCTATTTTCAATTTTTAAAATCTTATGAAAAGTAAAACTATTTTTTTTGGTTCGATTTTTTCCATTGTATTAGTTGGTGGAATAATTTTGTTTTCCTTGCTGTCTAGAAATAATGGAAGCACGCCGACCGGCGGAGCATCAACAAATGTTTCGGTTGTGGATGGGAAACAATATATTGATATTATGGCCAAAGGCGGTTATTCACCGCGTAGTATTGTGGCCAAAGCCGGAATGCCAACAGTTGTCAGGGTAAAAACTCAAGGGACTTTTGATTGCTCATCAGGGCTTACTATTCCGAAATTAAAATATCAAAAAAATTTGTCGCCAACCGGCGTAGAAGAAATTCCTGTTTCTGCCGACCAGGCGCAAGGTTCGCTTCAGGGAGTGTGTAGTATGGGGATGTATAGTTTTAGGATTGCGTTTAATTAATGTTGGACAACAGAAAAAGATAGCAGACAACAGTTTGTAGGGTTTTATGCTATTCTATCTACTGTTGTTTTTTGTTTTTCTTAACATTTTTACCACTATTTGTGGTCTGATATCTGCTGTCTGTTGTCTGACCCGTAACATTTACCCCACCTGCCGCATTATCATTATATACAGTAAGCTTACTTAAAACTCAGTTAATTATTAACTTATGACCATTGCCGAAGAACTAGCCCTGGTAAAACAAGCCCAAGGCGGAAATCGCGAAGCACTTGGAGTGTTGTGGGACGCCATAACGCCAAAATTGTACGGATATTTAGTAAATACCGTGAAAAACAAGGAATTGGCTGATGATTGTTTGCAAGAAACCTGGCTCAAAGCTGTGCGTGCCCTCCAGCAGTTCCGTCCGCGCGGAGTACGTTTTGGCGCATGGCTATTTGCTATCGCCAGAAATGTCTGCCGTGAACATTGGCGAAAAAATAAACCTCAAACGCCTGTGGCAGAATTTGAAAACGATCTTTCTGATCAATCAGTTGGTCAAGAGGCAATGGAAGAAAAAATAATTGTTGATTCAATATTTGCTAAAATTCCACCCGATGACCAAGAGATTTTTCGTTTGCGCTATTTGGGTGAACTATCTTTCAAAGAAATTGCTTCGGTACTAGGCATCTCTCCTCTTGCTGCTCGTGTGCGTCTGCATCGTTCGCTCACTCGGGCGCGCGCTATTCTTAACAAATAATTTTTATGACTTATTCAAAAAAAGATTTGAACCAACTGTTTGAGCGTTGGGGCAAAAAATCTGCCATACTCCCTGCTCAAGCTGATGAGGTAAAATCAAAAATACTTTCACAGCAATCAACTGAAAATTCTTCTAAGCCAAAAAAATATCCAACTTTTTCGTTTCGCTGGTTAGCTTTGGCGGGGGTTGTAGTAGTGGTTTTATTATTTACTAATAAGAATACTCTTGATAATATTTTAAGCTCCTATCCCAGACCATCTGGTCATGATGAGCAATTTGGATTGTCTGGAGCAGATGCTGGTTCCGGTCTAAAACCAGCTGGTCGGTTAAACGCGAATGATCTGGGTATTAGCCAACCTCGCGCCACAGGCCTTTCTAATGAACCACCTGGTAATTTTGTGGAAAATCTGACGAAATTGGTTAGCGAACCAATTCGCCAGCTCATGCCAAACTCTTTTAGCATTGCCGATAAACGAGAATTTCTCAAAACCGCTTATGGGGCAGAGATAAAAACACGAAATGTTAAAAAACTTTCCACGCAACTCACCACTATGATTCGCGGATACGGTGGTCGTGTGGATAATGTCTCTGTGGATACGGAGTATGGCACGATTAATTTTGTCTTGCCAAAAAACTCTTTAGCTTCTTTCCGAAATGAGCTTGCCGGTCTTATTCCCGATCGTTTTTTTACCGAAAGTGAGCGTTCCACCAATTTACTTTCCACCAAACAGAGTATTGAGTCTGGACAAAAAGTTAATCAAACAGAATTGAGTTCTCTGCAAGCTACGCGTTTAAATGAGGTAAAAAAACACACTAGTATAATTACAAGCTTAAGAAGTAGTGTTAATGACCTAAATCGCCGAATTGCTGAGCTTGATAAACAAATCGTTGCTGCGCCAGATGTAAATTCCCAAGAGTATTACAACCTGGCTGCCAACCAAAAAGAATTAATAAACCAAAGAACAAATACAAATAACCGTATTGCCGGAGAAAACAATCGTCATAACAACGAAATTGCTAATATTGATTCGCAAATAAAAAATACTGAAGATTCTCTACAACAACTTGCTGGACAAAACCAAAACTTACTTAATGATGTAGAAACTATCGATGCTTCAATCTATTTAGAACACGTTTCAGTTCTACAAGTGATTGAGTTGTATATTCCCTCCTACGTTTTGTGGTCACTTGCCATTGGCCTAGTTGTCTTGACCTACTACGCTAGACGCCGAAAGATCACCAACCTACCATGATGTATGTAAAAAAACTCCCCACTACTATATGGGGATTTTTTTGTTTTGGCTATAATTGGATTGCCTAGAAAAAAGCCTTGTGCTACTATTCTTTCAATAAATTATCCAAAAAGGGCTTATAGTACAGTGGTAGTATGGGGCATTCGCATTGCTCAGACGCGAGTCCGATTCTCGCTAAGTCCACCAACAATAGCACCAAAGCGTTTCCGACCCCCACAAAGGGTTTTTTGTTATACCTAGTTCAAGGATTTTGCTAAGCTAATTGACTTTCATTTAAAAAATGCTATCATATGTTGTTCGTTCTTTTGCGTGTATGGGGGTAAATAAGATCGAAATTTCGATCGTATTTACCCCCATACAAACGGAGCTGTCGGGGGCAGTAGTGTAAGGAGTGTTAACCATGACAAAGTCGAAAAACCGGGTTCTGTTCTTGTTTACTCTTTTCAGTTGGTTGTTGGCCTGTCGCCCCGCTCACAAGCAGTTGGACGGCGGTGTTTCAAACAACCCAGTGGTTGCCGAGTCTCGTTTTGAGACCAAGCGCAAGCGCTTGGGTGCAAACGCCAAGCCAGATATCCTCAATTTTAAGGGTCGTGATATCAACCTGACGGATTTTCTCGAGGGCTTTCCCTATCCTACGCCCGAAGCGAATGTTCATGTCGATTTGCGTTCCGGGCACCTCTTCTATATGAAAAATGGTGTTACGGTACAGCTTATGCTGTTGTCGTTTGATCCAAACGATCAAGGCAGTGTTGATCTTTCAAAAGGCCGGGTTATTTCTGCCAGTGATTTTTCCAAGAGAGTTTTTTGGGGTGCGTTTTGGAATTCAGTGAGCGGCAAACCAGTTATACTCGCTGATGAAAATAATGATGAGTTGACAGGTTTTTACGAATTGGATGTCGATAAGCAAATCGAACGCAAGCTCACCAGCAAAGGAGTCGGCTATATTTATGGGTTCTCCCTAAACCGCTCCGGTGACAAGGTCGTTTTCGTTTCCCGTCCTGGCAAGGATGAACGAGATCCAAGTGATTTGCGTATCCTTGATCTAAGGAACAACCAAGAGAGTGTGGTTTATCGTGGCACACCCACCATGCGCTGGGGCAACCCCTCATGGAATCCGAAGAATGATGGTGTGATTGTTAGTTACATGGAAGGTGGTTTGCGAGACCGACATAACTTGGCATATGTTTCCCTTCAAGACGGTAAATCACACGTTCTAACGGACACCAGTGTGAAACGCACTTCTCTGGAAGTGCTGAGTGAGTGGTTAAATGATAATGAGTACTTTTACACATCCGATGATGGTGGAATGAATAGTGTGTACCGAGCCTCACTCAAGAGCAAAGAGCGGGTTCGTATCTCGGCCGCTAACGATAACGTAAAATCGGCTACCGCTGTGAAAGATGGAAAAAAGCTTTACATTGCGGTGGTAACGGGAAATCCGCTGAAGAGCACGCTCAAGCTTATAGATGCTGCTTCGGGTCAAGTGACTTTTCAGCGTGGGTTTGAAGCTGGTTGGCTGGTGATAAACGGCCACCACAACAATCGGTTCGCGCTGAGCTCGAGCTCTTTTGCCAAACCATTTGTTGAGTATGAAGTACATGTCTCCAAAGGCACGGCGAAGGTTTTTGAAAGAACCGGGTATCCAGCCCAACTACTAGAGAAAATTCTCCACTGCAATCCTTCCAAGGTTAGTTTTCCCACCTTTGATAAGCCGGCCGTACCTGGTGAAAAAAAACAAGAAATGCTTCACGCCTTTCTTATGTCGCCGAAGCATCCGCGTGAAGGGCGAGGGGGAAGAGCGCTTGTTCTGTCATTTTATGGTGGTTACAACTACCATGATGTGACTTTTCAGATTTTATGCAACGCCGGTTACTATGTGCTCAGCCCTGCTCCCCGTGGAACGAATGATTTTGGTACAGCGTTCTATACTCTAGGCCACGGTGATTGGGGCGGTGGTGAAACTTTGGATGCTCTATTGGC
>CAYUTM010000015.1:8039-21397 GCA_964447755.1 uncultured Gammaproteobacteria bacterium | reverse complement strand
TGTTTGTGTTTTGCACAACATTTTGATCGCTAGGGAAAGGCTAAAATAAGATATAAAGCAGAATCTTAAAAAACGACTTTGTTTTTAACGAACTTATAATCAGTTCAACCCGGAACGATAGCGAGTTAGGGCGCTTTTGTCAATATAATAATGGGGATATCTAAAACTCGTTTTTTTGCGGTGGATTTTCCTTTTTTCTCAAAATACGTTAGTATGAAAATACTTTTTTATGAATTATTCTGCTGCACAAAAAACTTGGTTTGTATTAGGGCGAGAATTTCAGCTGTCTATTGCTGAAATTGTTGCGGTTTTAGGTTTAAAAGACTATGAAATTTTCGATCAATGTATTTTAAAAACAACCCATGCAGTTGATGCTGAAGCAATGATGCAATCTTTGGGAGGCACTGTTAAAATTGCTCAAGAATTAGCTAGTTCAATTAACCAAAACGATCTTTTTACCCTCATAATAAAAGAACTGAGCGAAATTACAGGAAAAATCCATTTTGGATTTAGTTTGTACCGCCCGAAAGAGCTGGGGGCAAAAATAGTTGATGATTATCAAAATTTAAAAATGTGGGGAAACCTTATTAAAAAAACCTTAAAAAATCAAGGTTTTTCTGTGCGTTATGTAGAAAATCGCGAGCCGATTCTTTCATCGGTAACGGTAGAAAAAAATGGCTTAACGAAACGTGGTGCTGAGTTTATTATTTTAGTTGAAAATAAAGGTGGGGCAATTACGTATTCTGTGGCAAAAACTATTGCGGTTCAACCATTTGAAGCGTGGGGAAAACGCGATTTTGGAAGGCCAGATCGAGATGATGTGAGTGGAATGCTTCCGCCAAAATTAGCGGCAATGTTACTTAATATTTCCCAAGCAAAAAAAGATGAGCCATTACTTGATCCATTTTGTGGTTCGGGCACTATTTTAACCGAAGCCTGTATTCGAGGTTATAAAACTATAATTGGTTCAGATGCTTCAGAAAAAGCAGTTCTAGATTCTCGAAAAAATATCGAGTGGACATTACGTGAGCCGGGCATGGATACTAAACAACCTTCGGTGGCTGTTCATGTTAGCGCTGTGCAAAAAGTACCAATGTTTGTTAAGCCGTCTTCAGTTGCTGCAATTGTTTCAGAACCGTACATGGGAAAACCTTTGCGTGGCAATGAATCTAGAACAGATTTGGAAAAACAAGCTGCTGAATTAAAAAAAACATATTTAGAGGCATTTAGTGTTTTTTATAAACTTCTTCAAAAAAATGGTGTTGCAGCTTTCATTATCCCCTGCTTTAAATATAAATCAGAGTGGATCAGAATAAACTGTATTTCTGAAATAAAAAAAATGGGTTTTTCGGTGAAACCGCTTTTAGAAAATCGAGAGTTTCTTTTATATGCGCGACCAAACCAACGTGTTGGCAGAGAGGTTTGGCGATTTGTAAAACATTAGGTGTTTACGTGAAAGTAAGCTACATCTCCGTCTTTCACCACATAATCCTTTCCTTCTAAGTGCATTTTTCCGCTTTCACGAAGCTTGCCCCATCCGCCAATGTGTACAAAATCCTTCCAGTCCACAATATCTGCTTTGATAAAACCTTTAATAAAATCGGTATGAATAACACCGGCGGCTTCCGGGGCTTTTAGACCGCTTTGTATTGTCCAGGCCCGTGTTTCTTGTTCTCCAGAAGTAAAATACGTAATGAGGTTTAATAAAGAATAGCCGGTTCGAATAAGTTTATCTAACCCTGTTTCTGAAATACCAGCTTCTTTAAGAAACTCTTTTACTTCTTCTGGTGTGCTGCCAACCAATTCTGCTTCAAGTCGGGCACAAATTTCAATTTGAGGAACATTGTCCTCTATTTTTTTCCCTTCCTGCCCCCACTGCTTATTTTGAGCAGCTTCTTCGCTTAGATTTACCACATACATCATTGGTTTTGTAGTAATAAGTTGTAGAGTTTTTACTAATTCGTTTTCTTCTTCATCAAAAAAAAGTTCGCGGGCAGATTTTCCTGTTTGTAGGTGGTTAAAAATCTTTTCTAACAAAGCAATTTCTTTTTGTAGTTCTTTTGCCACCACTCCTTTGGCAGATTTTTTACTATTTTCTAAACGTTTTTGCACAGTCTGTAGATCGGCGAGAACTAGTTCGGTGTTAATGATTGCCGCATCATCACGTGGATCAACACGGTTGTGTACATGAGTAATATTATTGTCTTCAAAACCACGAACTACGTGAGCAATGGCATTTACTTCTCGAATATGAGATAAAAATTTGTTTCCTAAACCCTCTCCCTCTGAAGCGCCTTTTACCAATCCCGCAATATCAACAAATTCAATAGCAGCAGGAACTATTTTTTTAGAATGAGAAGTTTCAGCAAGTTGTTGTAATCTTTCGTCGGGTACTTCAACCACGCCTACATTTGGATCGATAGTGCAAAAGGGATAGTTTTGTACATTTGCTTGTTTGCTTCCTGTTAGGGCGTTAAATAGGGTAGATTTTCCTACATTTGGTAGGCCCACAATGCCGATAGAAAATGACATAGTTTAATGTTAGTTACATGGTAGGCAGATCATAGCATGTTTTATAAAAAATTCAATATTATTGACATGGTGATAATGAAACGGTATTCTACGTATCTCTTCAAAACCAACGAGGTGTTGTCATGAAAAGATACGCGTACCTGCTGGCATTTTGTGCGGCGCTTTTTTCTTCGAAGGTTTGTTTTTCAGATCAATCACCCTCATTCAACTGCATTCTTTCAACTTACAAAATAATGAATGTTACCGCACCCCACTTTGGACTTTATCCTGATCCGCAGAGAAAAAACCTCTACGTCTTTGCCTGTCAGTCGGCTAACAATCCTAATAGCATGGTGACAATTCCTTATTATTGTGAGAAAGTATTTTCTTTTGTCATCAACGACAACTCGGTCAGGTATGCAAGGGTGGGCAACGAATATGCGATGGTAATCATTCCTGACACTTCAAATAAAATGGTGACCATCACTCCTATGTGCACAAGTTCTCCCCCAACTCATATGTAACACCTTCAAGTGTAACACCTTCAAGCGCCCAGACTCCTGGGCGCTTTTCTAATTTATCTTGACATTGATTAGTCAAAACCATATAATCGCTTAAACAAAGTAAATTTTGCCAATCAAAATATGTAGTCGGGCCGTTAGCGTAGCTGGTAGCGCGCTTCCATGGCATGGAAGAGGTCACCGGTTCGAATCCGGTACGGTCCACGAACATAAGTTCCACCGAAGAGGTGGAATTTTTGTTGCGATTTGGTTTTGACACTGGGTTGGTTGTATACTAGTCTGCAATGATGCAAAATTGTTTTTTTTATACGTGCTAAGCAAGAGCTTTTTGTTTTCTTTTTCTTTTTTTTGAAATCAGAAAGCTGCTGCGCAGCTACGATACGGTGTGGTGCCGGGTCGGTACTACATTGACGAGTCGTATCTCTCCATGTGCTTGGTGTGGTTCATTGCCATGCCAATCATTACCACATAGGAGAAAATGTAATGATCACTCAGAAGTTAGATATCATTAACGAAGAACCCGACACCCAGAAAAGGTTGGCACTGCTCGTGAAATATGGCTTTTTAACTGCAGCCAGTCAGCTGATTCGGAATTTGCTTCGTGTTAACACGGCTCTGTTCCTCTATGATTGGCATGACGAGCGTCTTTGTCAGCCGCTACCGCGAGTGACGTCGGGGAGTTCGGCAGTGTACGTCATCATCACGCCGTGTACTAAGCTTGATTTCCACCCCTACCATCGCAAGGAAGGTGAGTGGCACGTTGTGTTTGAGCTTGGTTGGGAGTGCCAGATTCTTGGTTGGACTAAAGAAGAGAGCGCCGAGCTTGTTCGTGGAATCGTGTACCAGGCATTGGCTCGGCCGCTCAGCCAGTGGTCGTTAAAACAGGCGGAAGGCACCGGTCGTGCTGCGCGACAAATGCTGTCGGCCAACGATGTGGTGGCTTGCCAAGTTGCTGCTCACCACTTGATCTTCCAGCTGCGCCAGGCTGACTTTGGTCACATTTGCACCTACCTTGCTGAAATTAAGGGATTTCCTTTTGCTGGTGGTGGATCGAGTGTTCCGCTCTATGAAGAGGGAGTTGTAAACTGGATTGTTGATCAGCTCCTCGAGTTGGGGTGGCCACCGGATCGTATTCATAAGGAATTGGTTGAGTGGATCTGGTTGAAAATGAATACGTGGCCGCAGTGGTTGCTTGCTGTTGCCAAAGCGAAGATTTTTGCCAAAGAAGATCCAGTTCGTGTTGCGGCAGTTCGACACTGGATTTGTCAGGGGTTCAGCCATCTGCTCGATGTGGTTCTGTGTCGGAACGATCTGGATGAAGTGGCAGAAGTTTACCGCCAGCTCTTTCAGATGGGACAGTTCGGTTTGGATGACAAGGGTTGGATCTGTGACAAACTGGTTGAACGCATGGTTTTAGGCAAGGTTTGGTTTGCCGAGATCTTTATTCAGCAGTTTGGTGCAGTCCTCGAGCTCGATACGCTCGATAGTATGATTTCTCGTGCGTTGAATGCCGCGGCCAGCGCTGGCAATTACGGTGTTGCGGTTGCTCTGGCCAGGCGCATTAACTTTGCTCCTCACCCATCTTGGGTGAGAATGGTTAAGGTGCGCGGTCTCTCGACCAACCTTGGCTAGTAGTTCGCAATATCCCGCAGAGAAGTTTCGCTTCAGTGAATTTTCTGCGGGTTTTTTCTTTTCAAAATTTTTTGGATTGGTATGTTTGACAAAACACCTTGTTTGCTATAAGTTTTCTCGTTCTGCCAAAGTTTGGTGGAGCAAAAATTGTAAGTACACGCCTTAGCAAAAAAGAAGGTCAACATGAAAAATAAAAAGGATTCGCACTATTGGTTTTGGATTTCCATGTTGGGTGTTCTGGTCACTCGAGGTCAAGCCGCCTATTGGGGAGGAGGATTTTACCTCCCTCAAAAGACGTGGCCAGTAGTAATTTTGGCCGTTCTTTCCTGGGTGTTTGTGTTTATAGGTTATATTTTTCTTTTCAAGATGATTAAATCAAAGTGGACGAAGTAGCTTGTCTTGATCATCTTGTTCGTGCGCGCTTGTGCGCCGTGAATGCCCGATGACACACGTAACAACTTCGGGATAGTAAAAAACAGTGTTAATTTAGCACTGTTTTTTGTATATCTTCAATGTTGTGGCTTAGAACTTTTTTTACTTTATTGAGTTTAATCGATTCAAAATCAGAGTAGTGAACGTATTTGGGTAGGATGGTGTATACTTTTCGCCGCTTTGATATGTAAGATCGTCTGTTGATATTTATTAACATTTTTTGTGGATAACTAGGTGCATATCTAGTGGATTATGTGCACAGACTGTGTAATTTGTATACACTTGTATATACAAATTAAATAATCTGTCGATGTGAATAGATTTGGGATTACAAGATATGCTCGAAAGAAAAGTGGTGAGATTATTTGATTGTTTCACGTGGAACAATTAATTTTCCCCACATGATATCAAAGATCATATTGAAAGTTTTTGATAACAGACTATTTGTTAAAACAGTTCCAAATATGGGATCCTCTAAAGTTATTAAACCAATGTTGTTTTCCCAGATTAGTATATCTGTTGGCAAATCTTGATACTCTTCATCGAGTAATTTGTATTCATATAAACCTCTAAGCACCTCTTTCGCCTGCAAAGCCACAGAGGAAGAACTATTTGTCAAAATGTCGTTAAATACAATTCCTCTTTTTTTAACTTCCCTAAAATAAGTATTGGTAAAATCTGGAAACCGAGTTTGTAGCTGCATGGTTGAGCCTATTGCCAGTATCTGCTTAGATTTAAGGCTCATTTGGTATATTTCAAACACCTGGCTAATGCCATCAAAAAATTGGATTTTAGGTTTATTTTTTTGAATAGTATATAAAGAACGTAAATCGGGAATCAACAATGCAAGCGCCTCTTTTTTTCTTTCCCAGTTTCTAAGTAGAGATTCTGGATCGCAGGCTATGTAGGAAGTTTTTCCAGCGGAAGAGCTTTTGATTATTAGATTCTTTTCTCGTAGGCTCTGAAAAATATTATAGCAATTTGTACGAGCTATTTTTGTTCCACGTGAAACAACCGGCGGTGTTGAAATTCCATTTTCTAATAAAAATAAATATATAGTTACTTCAGATTGATTCAAGCCAAGGGATTTTAATTGTTGAGAGATATCCATAGTAAGCTAAAGAATAAATAGTAGATATTTATAACGTTACTTTAAAACACTTCAATGATTAGGTATTGTCAAAAAGAAATATATCATTTATTACTTTTAATGTAAATAAAAGAAATTATCACAACCCAATTATGTACTAAAATAATTGACAAAAAAGATAAAATAGGGACAATGGCCTGTTGTTCAAAAGTCAACAACGAAAAGAGGGGAAAAAAATGAACGGTAAGTTCTTTAAACAATGGACCAAAATCAGTCAGATCAAAGAGCCGCTCCTTCGAGCAGCGCTTGCAACGTTGGATCTCTCCGCGGAGTTTGGCCGCACGTTTGCCACTAATCTTCCAGAGTATTTTACAACAGAAAAGGAGGGAGGTGGTGGCAGGGTTTCACTAAGTTTGCTGTGTGCTGTGGTGCGCAGCAATGCCACTAAGATGGAAGAGGGAAATCCATCATTCGCGGCCAAAAACCTCGTGTCATATGAGGCGACAAGGGATGTGCGAATCCCCACAATCTGTTTCGCTACTTCAGACTATGCATTGAAATACTTTCCGTCTTTGCCAATAGACTTCAACTACAATTTTGAAAAACTCGTGGTGGGTGATCGGGTAAGATGGGCCGAGAAAAGGTGGGTTGTGGTGGAAAATAATACTTCTTCCGGAGAGCTACACCTCGCCCCTGCGGAAAGGGTTCTGGTGGATGTGCCCAGAAGCTTTTTTAAGCGCCTGGAGAAAAAGGCGTTGAGCAGAAACTTGCTTCAGCGCTAATATGAATAGTTTGAGAAAACTTAAAGTTTTCTCACCGGTTTCCGACAGCGGTTCTGTCGGTTTTGTTATTTATGAGCAAGTCGTATTGAGATGTGATGTTGAAAATTCTGTAGGTAGTTATTACAAATTATTTAAAAAATGGTATAATGTACTAATACTTATTGCATATATAATTTCTATATATATGAAACACCGTGTTAAACATCATATTCACCTTGCGTTTTTTTTCTTAATTGTTTCGGTTAGTGTGGTGTGGACTATGGTTTTGCTTGGTCCAAATCAAGTTCAAGTAAAAGAGCCTCCGGTTTCTGGGTATGTTCCTGGTAAACCAGAAAATCTTACCGCTCAAGCAGTTTCAGAAGATCAAATAAATCTTGCGTGGCAAGCACCATACTCAAATGAGTTTGATTATGCAATTCCAGATTATTATGCAATTTACCGAAGTCTTACCGGAAACGATTTTTCTTCAGTGCCTTTTATAGATAAAATTTCTTCAAATGCAACTATATATAAGGATGTTGGTTTGACCCCAGGTACAAAATATTATTACAAGGTTGCTGGCATTAGCCCTGGGGGTGAGGGTGAGAACTCAGATGAGGCAAACGCCACAACACCAGCGTCAGTTAGTGCTCCAACATCTTTCGTGGCCGAAGCACAATCTGCACATGACATACGATTACATTGGGATATAGACACATCAGGGTTGATCGATGGATATGATGTGTATCGACGAGCCTACAGTGAATCTTCTTATTTTTTACTCACACATTTGGGAGTTGTAGGAGAGTATGTTGATACGGGATTAGGACCACAAACTACATACACATATTATGTTGTTGCCAAAAAAGGATTGTTAGTTAGTTCTCCCTCCAATACTTCTGGAGCAACAACTTTTTCAGAAGCTCCTTCGTATGTTCCGCCAGTTACCCCGACTTTTATTGTTCCACCAGCACCTATTCCTACAAGTACATTAGTAGATTCTATAAAGCCCGTTATTTCGCAAGTACAAATTGTACCAGATGTAACGAGTGCTAAAATTACGTGGCAAACTAACGAGCTTGCTGATAGCGTTCTTGAAATAGGTGAGGATGCGCAATACGGCATGAGACGTGAAGATAAAAATATGGTAACAGCTCACAGTTTGTTTGTTGACCAGTTGTTGCCAAATACCACGTACCATTTCCGTTTGTCTTCAACAGACGGTTCGCAAAATAAAGCTCAAACAGAAGATAGTAGTTTTGTGACCCTCAAAAAAACGAACTTACTTAAAGATATTTCGAACGTGGATGTTTCTACTAGTACGGGAAAGATTCTTTTGACATGGGTAAATCCAACCCTCTCAGAGAGTCCAGATTTTGAAGGAGTAATGATAGTGAGAAAAATTGCTACCGAGCCACGTAGTACACTTGACGGAACAATCGTTTTCAAAGGAAAAGGCGAACTTTTTTCTGATCCAGGGGCTTTAGCTGATACCTTGTATGTATATAAAATTTATTCGTTTAATGTTGATGGTTTAACAAGTGCGGGTGTTGCTGCGCGAGCTCAACTATTTACCAAAATTCCTTCTATTTCAAAGCCAAACACCTGTGATGTTCAGCGCGTTGATTGTACTGTAGTTGCGTGCAAAACAAATCCTATTTGCAAAAAAAGAGTTGATCCTACAGTTTTGGTTGATGAAACAACGACAACAAGAAAAGTTAGGGTTCTGCCATCCACAAGTATATTTTCGTTATTTGATTTAAATTTTATTGTACAAAATAACGCCCTCCCCCTTAGCCCAAACGATGGAAGTATTGCAGCGTTCCCGGGAGAGAGCACAAGAGTTGTTTTGCCAAAAAATAAATTAGTTCAGAACCCACAAAAAATTTATATACAAACAGCAAGCTCTCCAGAACCTAAAGAATTTTCTTATGATAAAACAAGAGGAGAATATTTTGTAGAGACACAATTTCCGGGGCAAGAAGGTTTGGCTGAAGGTTTGGTTACTGTTCAATACTCGTCAGACAATAAGCAAGAAATTAGATTTTTATTTAACAGTTTACCGAAAGGTTCTGTTTATGATGGTGAAAACAAGGTTGCTGATGGGCTCGTATATTTACTCGATGAATCTGGTGCGGTTGTTAATACATTAAATTATAACCAACAGAATCCACAAACTCTTACTAACTCTTATGGATGGGAAGTGCCAAACGGACGTTATTTTGTCCGCTTCTCAAAACAAGGTTATGGAACTGTAACCTCGTCACTTATAGTGGTAAGAAATAATGTCATAAACACACCGCTGCGTTTAGAGGGTGGAATGTTAAGAAAAGGTTTGCCGGGTGATTTAATTAGTGGTGGAAAAAATAATCTCGCATCACTTGGATACATCGCCCGTGCGGCCTCTCCAATTGTTGCGGGTTTTGCCCTTATTTCTTTATTCTTTCAAATATCACTTTTTGATCTCATTGGTCTTCTTCGCTTATTGTTTTTACAACCAGTGCTACTAATTGCAGCGAGAAAAAGAGAAGCGTGGGGGCATGTTTACAATTCACTTAATAAGTTGCCCGTAGATTTGGCGCTCGTTCGCTTAATCGATCAGCAAACAAATCGAGTTGTTCAATCGATGGTTACGGGTAAGGGTGGAAAATATTATTTTAAAATCGGACCTGGTTCATATCGAATTGAAGTTGTTAAAGACAAAATGAAATTTCCTTCTGATTTATTGATGAGTTACAAAAATGATGGCCGAAAAACAGATATATACCACGGTGAAATCCTCACCATTCGTGATCAGTATCCAATTGTTAATGCCAACATTCCGGGTGATCCATTCATTGAAGCAAAAACACCCGCACGTTTACAGGTAGAAAAATTTGCTCGAATTTTTCAATTTATTGTGGCAATCAGCGGTATTTTATTCACGATTTATTCACTCTACTTAACACCATACAACTATAAATTATGGTTGATACTTGGTTTGCATATAGTGGTTTTTGCAGCGTTTTATAGATTGTCTTTACCGCCACGACCAAAAGAATGGGGAGTGGTGTTTGACGCGAGGTCAAAACGACCACTGAGCCGGGCTGTAGTGCGTTTGTTTAATACGCAGTTTAATAAATTGGTATCTTCTCAAATTTCCGATCATCAAGGAAGATACTATTTCTTAGCAGGCGATAGCCAATACCAATTAAGTTTTGAAAGGCCAGAGTACCTTGTTGCTAAAAGTAACGTGTTTGATTTGAGTGGTAAGGAAGAAGAAAGTATAGCGCTTCATATGGGGCTACAAAGAAAAGACTAAAACAAAAAAACCACCGTTTCGCTCTAGCTACAGTTTCTGTAGACAGAGCGAACAGACGGTGGTTTTTTAATTCCCCCCAGACTGTGTGCGGCCTGGTTAGCCGCTAGCCGCCCACAACGGGCTTGCACTTCGTGTAAACGTGCTTAGGTGTGAGTTCACCCGCCAAGAGTTTGGGCCAGAATTTGTTCATCATGGCCACGCTCTTAGCGCTCACCTCGACCATAAGCCCGATCTTTCCCTGAATCAGCCCTTCGCTGACTTCGGCGCGGAAACTGCCGTTGTCAATGCTGTAGCTGCCCGGAATAACCATCGATTTGTGGCAGCTGAGCGCCTGGAAGTCTTGCGTGCGCGTGACTTCCACCACTCGATCTTGCAATGCAGTAGGAACCGCAAAAAATTTCATTGAGTGAAAAGTGTAGAAGCGGCCGTGCTTGTAGTCCAAGACCTGCAGGACCTTGCTTCCGTCCACCAGAATTTCGATCCAGTGACTCCCCTGAGGGAATTTGTTGATCTTGAGCCCCTTAACATTATAATAGACGTGAGTGTTCATGATTCTCCTCCAGATCAGCCAGGGTTCTGCCCGTGGTCTGTCAGGGTTTCAGTGCCTCAAACCAAACAAAATTGCTGGATGAGACAGGTGATACTAACATAAAATGGTCAATTTGTCAATAACGCATAGCGAATTATTGTTAAATTGGCCATTTTAAGCAATCGGCCCTTAAGCAGTTGGCGAAAATAGTTTGGTAAAAAATACGCTTTGATAAGCAATAGAGGTTGTTCTTTGTATGTACGTTGGCAAAAGAAAATGACTTTTTACAGAGTCAGCCAGGATACGTTCCGGGCTTTTCGGATACTTTAAATAGAAAACCACCGGAAAGCGGTGGTTAAGTACGTTATAAAAAAAGGTTGATTTCTACGTTATTGGATACCAGGTGTTCGGTTGCTTGCGTCCGCTGCCGCCACTGCACTTTATTCCGACTTTAACGGTTCCGTCAAAATTAGGGGGTAGAAAAAAATACAAGCGCATAAAGGTATTACTCATTCGATTTGGAAAAGCAATTTCTGTTTCAAGTGTAGCAGTTTTTTCGATTCCAAGTTCGGTTTGGACTCGGTCTTTTCGAAAGTATGTGATAAACGCCAGAACACCAATTCCTTGATCGGGTGAGCAAAAGTGTTGAATGGTTTGGCCTGAAGGAGTGTTGTTGCACCTTACGTGAAGCATTGGAACCTGGGCGTATTCTGAAAGTTGTTGGTTTTGGTTTCCATACCACACGCCTGCCGAATCAACCCTGTACTCAATAAATGGAAAACTGCTTCCGTCGCGGGGATAGAGTTTGCAATTCTCAATAATTTGCACGCCGGTTGAAATTCCACCCGTAGGTTGGTGTCTAAAAATTCTTTCTCCATTGGGGCTTATATAACACCCGTTCAAGGCTAGGCACGCTAATAAGTAAATTCGTCCGAACGCCTTTTTCATCATGATGGCTTTTCTCCCGCCTTCCCTGTGAATGTGGGAAGGAATGCTATAGGATAGATAGTTATAGTTAAATTGTCAAGCATATGACGAGAATATCGGTTTGAAAAAATCTATGTAAATATAAAAATCCCTGGGCGGGATTTTTAAAAAATAAGTTTATATTTTGCAGTTTTCGGTGTGAGAAATTGAAATCAGGTATGAGTAAAGTTTTTCAAAATTCACGTCAGTTTCATTAAAAGCAGAAACTCTTTTGGTTTTGGAACCAGCGGTGATGGTTGGTGGTACTACAAATTCTGATGAAAGCGTTACCGCCCAAACAATTCAAGTTCGAACTGACGAACTGTTGCGTAACCCAACTACACCAGCTTCAACCACTAAAAAATAACTTTAAACCATCTAATAGAGGGTTTAAATAAAAAAATATCGAGCAATGTCTCGATATTTTTGTTCCTGAGTTTTTTATGAATAAAAAACTCAGGAACAGCAGGGAAGTGTTTTCCCTGAAAAAAATTTTGGTGGTTTTATTCTCTCAGATAAACGTATCCGAGTAGACCGTCAGAAACTACTCCAATCACGGCCTGTTTGTTTGCTTCAGTGATCCAAAAGAGGTTGTTTACCACCACTGGTTCAAGAGCAAACAGAGAGACTCGTTGGGTTGTTTCTGCCCAGTACGGCAATAATGATTGGGCAAAATTTACCGGTTCGTCGTGTGCGGTGTTAGGTCGAATGTTTGGTGAGATAATGGCGCTAGCACCAAGGGCACACATTGCCCACGCTTCAGATCCGGGATAGTAGCAATTTCCTCGATCATTCCAAACTACCAGTTTGTTTGCAAAGGGTTTGTTGGGCGGTCGTTTTGCCTCTGAATAGTTTGTTGGGAGGTTGGTCCAAGGAGTGATCAGCTCGTACTGTCCGTGAGCAATTTTTCCGCAGCCACCATGGCCAATTCTCACTACTTGATAGTACGAAAGAAGATTGGGCGTGCCTACTTTTGGTGTTTTAGCTAGTGGACTATTTGTTGAGCAAGGCTCAATTTTTAACGGCACACTACCTCTCACGAGGCAGGGTGTGGGTCGAATTTGAACTAAGTACAATGTTTCAGGTTTGGTAGGGTGAACAATCAGCTCAACCTGAAATCCAAAATTAATACCAATTTTTTGGGCTGCTTGATACAGCCTTTGAATCAAGTTTCCGTAGTTATAGTGATCATCAAATTCACCAGTATAATAACCGCTAACCCAGGATATCAATTCGCCCGAGTTGGCATCCCAAACACAGGCGTTTCCATCACCATCCCAAGTGGCGCTCGTGCATTGACCAACCTCTTTTTTGTGTCTACCAGCGACGACTCGACCTACAACAGAACCGTTGAGTTGGCTGTAGCCAATATCAACTACCAACCCCACTCCCCACACATGCCTTTGTACCACTACAGGCTGGTTTGCCCAGCGAGGATTAGAGAGTTCGTGTGGGAGGTTTTTGGGAAGAATATTTACAGAAGCGTTTGTGCCGCTTTCTCGACAGAGCCAGTCTTCGTTATCTGCAGAGCTGCGCAATTGTAACTTCAGCGATTCTCGCAGAACCGTCCTCTTACTAAAAAAATCAGACAGTCGCGAGAAGCAACTCCTTCTTT
>CAYUTM010000015.1:4222-8029 GCA_964447755.1 uncultured Gammaproteobacteria bacterium | reverse complement strand
TGGAAACGGTGTACCAAGGAGGAACGCTTGCACCCGGGCAGTGGGTTTTTAAAATATCGCAAATCGCCAGGCCAAAAGCTTTGCCTCCACCCTCATTAAAAACGCTTAAAAGATGCCATCGGTACTTACCAGAGCATAGTGTTTTTGTCAGTGCTTCCACGTCGTTTAGTGTGTAGTTCCAGCCCCACAGATCAAATGGCTTTGCGCTGTTCATGTGCCACCTCACGGTTGAGTTTATTAAGGAGCGACTAACAATAGTCTCTTAACAGTGCTTCTTTGTCAAGATGATGCGTGTGTAAAAAAACAAAGACCGACCTCGGCGGTCGGGATTCTCCTTGATACTGGTTTAATAAGCTATGGGTAATTCGAAAAGTTTACGAAATTTCCTGAGAAACTGACCGTATATCCACCCCAAGCCCACTGAAAAAAACGCGGTGACTAAGCACGCTTCCAAGGCCTGCTTTGTTTTTGCTCCGTTTAGTAGTAGTAAAACAAAATAGGCGGGCACTTGAGTTGAAACAAAACCAAATGTATCGATTAAAATCTGCAAAAAAAAGCTTCTTTTTGCATATTTTGTTTTGGCATGTAGCCAATCTTGGTAGTGGCCATATGGCCTGGCGATTATTATGTTGATGAATGTTGAGCAGAGCCTATTGTAAGCCATTTGGATGATTTGCAGTTTTGCGACAAATAAGTCAAGAGGAATGCCTACAATAAGAGAAAAAATTACCATCGACAAGATGTCTACTACAGCCCTCTTCATCTTCATTTCGTAGTCTCCTCTATTACTTTATTCTAATTCTAGTTCGTTTTTAATATAAATACAATACTCAAAATGCTAGTCTGTAACTCTTTTGTTAGCCAGTTTACAGAGTTTAATATTGTGGATATGTGGGTTGACTATTACGTAACGTAATAGTGTAGTATATCAATTGATATATCCCAAAACTATGAAGTTTACCGTTGCTACATTAGCAAAATTAGCAGGTATAAGTGTGAGAACGCTGCATTATTATGATGAAATTGGCCTGCTAAAACCAACGTTTACAAATATAAAAGGCTATCGTTTTTATGAAAACAATGAGTTGTACAGGCTACAACATATTATGTTCTTTAAAGAACTAGGTTTTTCACTTAAAAAAATAATGAGCATTATGTGTTCGCCAGTTTTTTTGGCTCAAGACCTGTTGCGCGACCAAAAAGAATTATTAATTGCCAAAAAAGAAAAAATTGAATTACTAATAAATCTTATAGAGAAGACTATGAAGCAAGAAGAAAATGAAGGTGTAAAAAAACCAGAAGAATTATTTAATGCATTTAAAGATGAAGATTATCAAAAATACAAAGAAGAGGTGGTGCAAAGGTGGGGAAATACACAGGCATATACACAGTCTGTAAAACGTATGAGTCGCATGACCAAAACAGATGTAGACCGACTAAAAAAAGAGGGCGAGGAAATCATTCGTGAAATTTCTAGAGAAAGAGAAAGTGGACCAGGTTCACAAAAGATTCAGATTTTGATAAAAAAACATTATCAGCACATCAATCAGTTTTACGATTGCTCATATGAGATGTATCGTAGTTTGGGAAAAATGTATGTGGAAGATTCTCGGTTCACCGCTTATTATGAAAGATTTGGAAAAGGATTGGCAGTATTTGTGAATGATGCGGTTGAGTATTTTTGCGACCATGCTTAACATAAAGACCGCTACTTTTTGGCGGTCTCTCATTTTGTTATTCAGCCAGAACTGTTTTTAAACGAGTGGCTTCTCTCTGTCGGAGTAGTGTTAAGAACGAAGGAGTTGCTAACAACCTTCCTATTACAGTGGTTGGCATTTCTATTACCAACAAAACATCTGGGCTGAGCGTGGTGAGATAAAAAAGAAAAGAGGCAAAAAAAACTAGGCGATCTTCTGTTGGGCGGGGAAGAAAAAAAACTTCATCAATCCACGTTGTTAGTATTGGTTGAATGGGAAGAGTGTGTGCTCCTTCGCAAAATGAGCGAGCTAAAAAATCTGGTTGTTGCAGAGCGCTCGCAACAAAAGCAGCGACAGATTCAGCACCAAGGGTGGCGCGAGTAAGATCAAGACGTTGTTCTTGGTCTGTGTTAAACAAAGGTTTGTAAGCAAAAGGTTTGGTTATAAAAGAAAACCACATTCTTGCTAAATCCCGTATTGGATTGATGCTTGGTTCTCCCGATCCTCCGGGGAGAATGCGTGTGGAACCCTCATTCAGGCCAAGCTCGTTAACAAGCCTGCTGATACCGGCAGTTTCGTGTACGGTCTGAATAATAACTATTTGGGTGTTATGAGGCGCTGTGCAGCGACTAATAACATTAAGGCAGCGTTCAATTAGTTGTTTGGAAGGCTGTGTAAGTGAGAAAGACATTGTTTTTTCTCCTTGTCCGTTTATCACAGACACTTCATTACCCTTTTTATGGCGAAAAGTCAATGCTATGCCGTAGGTGGTTTTATAAACGAGTTGATTCGTTCAGCTTCTCTTTCTACTATTTCACCATCATATTCTCCAGCATGTGCAGTTACTCCTTCGTATACCGTGGCCCGTTGGTCTAGGTGTAGGTTCAACATCCAGTTTTCACTCTGTTCTTCAACATATAAATGAAAACGAGGATATAAGTCTCGGTGAACTCTTTTAACAAAACTTTTAATACTTCTGGAACGTTTATCAAAAATTATGCCATAACCTGCTCGACGGATGAATTGTTCAATATCAGAAATGGTTGTTTTGGCGATAGAAATTTTCATACTGATAGTTAGTTTTAAACCTTAATTCTCAAATCATAGTACCCTTTTTAGCTGTAATGAACAAGCAGTTTGCTTGTTGTAAGTATTATAAAATAGTTCTATAATAAAAAATGACATATTTCACTCTTAAAAATCATTTATGGAAAACGAAACTCCTGTGGTTCACACTTCACCCATTTCACCAGAACCCAGCATAAAGTCACCAGGCCTAAAAATACCCTTTATTATTTTGACTATCGTGGTATTGGGCGCCGCAGGTGTTGGTGGTTATTTTTACCGCAAAGAATTAGGAGCTTTGTTTTCCAAGCCAAAACCCGCGCTCACAACACCTACCACCACCATTTCCACTGTCCCCACAACAACGGTACAAATTCCCACTACCACACCTGTGGTGCTGCCAACTTCTACAAAATTTGGAACGCTTGAAAAAGAACTTCCCGATGTAGTAAATAATAAAGATTTTGAATTTTCTCCTGCAGTAAAAAATTTACTTCTCAAAAATAATTTTGCGGTCGTGCCAAACGACCATCGTGAATTCTTCCCAGTGTATGAGACGAATCGCTATAACAAAACACCAAGCTTTATTACCACCGATTCCATACTGCACAATTACCACTTAATGTTTGATTATTTGTTGAAAGATTTAGAAGAACAAAGATTGGCTAATGACTTGAGCGCTCTCAACAAATCTCTTTTACCACAAGCAGAAAAGCAATTTACTTCGCTGAAAGGAACAGTATGGCAAAGTGCAGCAAAAAGAAATTTAGGTTTTTTTAATGTAGGCAGCAAACTTCTTGATCCCACAACAAAAATTAATACCACTGTTGCAACAGAAGTGAATAAAGAGCTTGCTCTTATTTCAGAACACAGCACAATCGACGCTTCACCTTTGATGAATCTGGGAAGCTCTTCAAAAACAGAAGAGGCTAACAAGGAAGATTATTCTCAATATGTACCTCGCGGACATTACACAAAATCTGATTTGCTGAAAAATTATTTCAAATCAATGTGGGATTACTATTCCAACTCCCGATACAGATAT
>CAYUTM010000015.1:825-4212 GCA_964447755.1 uncultured Gammaproteobacteria bacterium | reverse complement strand
TGGAAGAATGAGTTTTCGCTTCAAATCTGAAGATGAAGTTCGCTCGGCAGTTTTGATCACCTTGCTTTTGAATGAGAAAAATAACCAAACGAATTGGCAAAATATCTATGAACCAACTAGCTTTATGGTGGGTAAAAGCGATGATGTAACTTACGCCCAACTCAATACTCTGATCGAAGAAGTTTATGGAAAAAACCCGACTCTTCAAACGGTTACCAAAGACACAGCGTTATTTGCAAAATTAATGGAAAAAACCAAAACACTGGAACCACCACAAATTAATTCTATTCCTGTGTTCAGCGCTGCCACCAACCCAGATCGCGAAAACGAAATCAAAGCTTTTCGTTTCATGGGCCAACGCTTCACCATCGACGCAGCAGTTTTTCAACGCCTCATTGAACGCGAGGTTCCAGGGCGGACGCTACCTACAGCATTAGATTTCCCCGCTGCGATGGGCTCAGTTGAAGCACTGGCAATTATTGATGCAAACAAACAAGCAGAGGCTCCAGCGTACAAGGAAAATCTTAACAAACTACAAAAATATTTTGCTGGCTTAAACCAAGACACCTGGACTCAAAATCTTTACTGGGGATGGATATATGCCTTGCAACCACTTCTTCTTGATCGAAACATGCAAGAGAAATCCACTTCAGATCCAATATTTATGAAAAACCAAGCGTGGGTACGCAAAGATTTAAATACCTTCCTTGGCAGCTGGACAGAGCTTAAACACGACACGATTCTTTATGCTAAACAATCATATGCTGAAATGGGTGGTGACCCTGGAAATGAAGTGGTAAAAGATGATCGTGGTTATGTAGAACCAAACACCAATGTTTATTATCGCTTGGTAGGTCTGATTCGAAAAACTCGCTCTGGTCTTATGGAACGGAAATTACTTTCTCAAAAACAAATCGAGCTTCTGGATAACATGGATTCACTTGCCTTGTCTTTAAAGAATATTTCCGAAAAAGAACTGAACAATACACCACTAACGGATGCGGAGTATGAAATCATTCGCTCATATGGTGGGCAGTTGGAACATTTGTGGTATGAAACAAATAAATCAGAAATACAAAAAGGCACAGCTACACAAAGTGAGTATCTTGATCAAAATCCCGCTGCCCTCGTTGCTGATATTGCTACTGATCCAAATGGTTCGGTATTAGAAGTAGGTACGGGACATATTTCTGAAATTTATGTCTTGGTACCGATTGATCGAAAATTACGTATTGCCAAAGGGGCTGTCTACTCTTACTATGAGTTCACCACTCCACGCGCCAACCGCTTAACTGACGAAAAGTGGCGTAAAATGTTAATGTCTGAGGAGGCTCCAAATCTTCCAAAATGGACAGAACTATTTACTGCTTCAAATTTAAATAAATGAAATCATCTTCCATTGGCGCATTAGTTATTGTTGCAATCGTTATTGGTTCTTTATTGAACCTGGTAGCCTTATGTGTACAGACGCGATTTATCGCGTCTGTACCTTTTTCTGCCACGTCCACAATTTATGAACAATCTTTCGGTGAATTCAAAAAACAAAAGCTGACCAACAGTAAAATCCCAAGCAAGTCTTTGCGGAAAACAGAAATAAAAAAATTCAATTGGATTAAAAATAATCTTCAAGAAACAAAGAGGGTAAATTATTCTTATAAAAAAGTAAGTGGTGGTTACTTTGTATCTAAGCAGGAAAAAATGACTATTCACGATGGTATTTTAACGATATCAGAAAATGAAAAAAATATGTGGAGTTCCAATGAAGCCTGGTGGGTAGACTCATACTCTATTGCCGATGTAGATGGGGATGGGAAAAATGATTTGGCCCTCAGTGTTTGGAAAAGTGGAAATTTTGGTTCCAGCAAACCATTCTGGATTAAAGAAAATGATCCGGCAGTAAAAAATCATTTTTTCGTTTTTAGTTTTAAAGATAACCGAGTGGTTCCTCTGTGGCAATCTTCGAATCTTACTGTTCCGAACTGCGAATTTTTACTTAGCGACCTTGATGGTGATAAGATAATGGAGCTGGTAGTTTTGGAAGGAACGTATAACGACAACCAAACTTGTAAGTCAAACTACCTAGCGGTATGGCAATGGAATGGCTGGGGGTTTAGTAATGAATACCGAAGTGAAGTAGGAGTGTTTAAGAATTTAGAATTAGGAAAAAGAGGAGGTGGAAAAGTAGTGAGGGTTGAGATTGAAAAATAAGTTCAAAATGTCTAAGCTCTAATTACTAATGACTAATATAATGTCCAAAACCAAGTCTGCAGCTGGGACTTTGTCATTAGAAATTTTATTAGATATTAGCCCGCCTAGACAGGGTTCTATCTGGGCAGGACATTAAGATTTAGACATTATAAACTTTACTATAAACCACAGCCATTATTCATAATTCTTACTTCTTAATTAAAGAATTTCTTTCTTATGAAAAAATATCTTCTCGAAATCGTAGTCTTTGTTTGCGGAATGGCAGTAATGATTTTTGAGCTGGTCGGTTCGCGCTTGATTGCGCCGTATTTTGGTACCTCGCTTTATGTGTGGACTAGTTTGATTGGGTTGATTTTGGGTAGTCTTAGTTTTGGGTATTGGTATGGCGGTAAAATTGCGGACAAGAAACATGATCTTAAAACTTTTTCCGCTATTCTCATTTTTTCTGGATTGAGCATTGCTTTAATTACCATTATCAAAGAACCCGTCTTTCTTTTTATTCAAAAAAATATTTCCAATGTAAAATTCGGATCATTGATTTCATCACTACTTTTATTTTCTATTCCAAGCACCTTGCTCGGCATGGTGTCGCCCTATGCTGCAAAATTAAAGTTACACAGTCTCGATGTCTCTGGCAGAACGGTCGGCAATCTGTATGCCATTTCTACCCTCGGCAGTATTCTCGGGACTTTTCTTGCCGGCTTTTTCCTTATTCCATTTTTTGGTAGTACCAAATTACTTATTCTTATTTCTCTCACCTTACTCATACTTTCATCGCTAGTATTTTTAGATCATTGGCTTAAAACAAAACTAATCGCAGGCGCACTACTTCTCACACTTCTTCTGGCCACACCCTCAATAAACAAATACTTTGAAAGCTCGGGAATTTTTACGTTTGAGAGTTTGTATAACTTCATAACTATCTACTCTTCACATGACCCCAAAACAAATGAGCCGATTCGGGTTTTGAAAATTAATAATGAATATAGCTCGGCGATGTTTGCCGGTTCAGATGATTTAGTTTTTGATTACACCAAATATTATCGATTAGCAAAACATTTTGCACCATCGGCACAAAAGACACTACTCCTCGGTGGAGCAGGTTATTCTTATCCCAAAGATTTTTTAAAACAATTTCCGAGCTCTACTATAGATGTGGTAGAAATTGACCCAAAGCTT
>CAYUTM010000015.1:0-767 GCA_964447755.1 uncultured Gammaproteobacteria bacterium | reverse complement strand
AATATTTTTCACGAAGATGCGCGTGTGTTTGTGAATCAGACCAAAAATAAATACGATGTAATTTTTGGTGATGCTTTCCAGTCTTTTCATTCTCTGCCTTTTCAACTCACCACCAAAGAAGCAGTACAAAAATATGCCGATCTTTTGAACTCGAATGGTGTAGTGCTCGTGAATATAATTTCGGGTATCGAAGGTAAAAAGGGTGAGTTCTTACGCTCGGAAATGGCAACGTTTAAAAAAGTATTTCCTCAAGTTTATATTTTCCCCGTTACCAATCCAGGTGAAGGAGATAAGATTCAAAATATTATGCTTGTGGCTTTGAAAGATAAAGCGCCTGTTTCGTTCAAAAGCAGTGATGCTGAATTACAAAGCTATTTAAGTCATCTTTGGAAAAATAATATTCCAAACGACATTCCGGTTTTGACCGATGATTATGCACCGGTGGATTATTATATAAACAAAATGCTTGCTTCCTAAAAAAATGGATTAAAAAAACGACTGCTGAAATTTATTTCTTCGGTTGAAAAAATAAATTTGAGAACAGTCGTTTTTACGACTTTATGAAAATTAGTTTCGACTCTCTAAGAGTTCTTGAAGAGTAAGGTTGTACCCTTTACAAATATCCTCCAGAGAAGAAAGCATGCAGTTTCCATTGTTTTGTTTAGCACGAAGTAGAAAAGATTTTCCCAGGCCAGTTTTTTCCGAAAACCCGAGTCTTAGCTTGAGAGGGCCAATTTTGTCTTCGAGCTTAGTTGGCCAGCCTTCTA
>CAYUTM010000014.1:0-21658 GCA_964447755.1 uncultured Gammaproteobacteria bacterium | reverse complement strand
ATATATTAAGAAAAGCATTTGATCCAAATATATATGAAGAAATATTACCAAATGAAATTTTATGGAGAAAATCACAAAAAATTAATAATACATTGCAAAATTTAAATCAAAATATAGATACTTATTTTAAAAAGCTAGATGCATATATTGACGCTATGCACGCCAGAGGGATTCACCATCGTGATTTAAATTTACAAAACATCATGGTTGATCTTCAAACCGGTGATCCAGGTGTAATAGATTTTGGTAAATCTTGTTTTGCACTCACCAGTGACGATCCTTATTTAACGCTCGATCAGGAGAAAAAAATATCCTACAAATACCCGGATGATAAAGAAAAAGTTGTAGAAAACAAAAAAAAAGTAAAAGAATACCTTGATTTAAATCCATAATTAAGTTACTATTAAAATCCAATTTATATGGAGAAAAGAGAAATGCACGGCAAGATGGGAGCATCTGAAAGTCTAAAACAGGCAGTGACTGAGTGTGCTCAATCGCTTGAACCCGGCAAACCAACACCAATAGAAGGACACCCTGGTTTTTTTGCAACCACAGAACAGCTTACTGACCCCAATATGATGTTTATTGATTCGGTCAAAAATAACAAGGATGATATTCTAATTTATCAAAAAATCTCCTAGACAACACCGTCGGCAAAGCTCCACTTTTTGTCTTTAAACCCAGTAAACCTGGGTTTTTTATATCCACTTTTCCCTAATCTTCAAAAACTCATTATTAGCAATCGCTTCCCTTGTTTCAGACATCAGCTGTAGCATCACATGCAAGTTATGAATACTCGCCAAACGCATTCCACTTATTTCATCAGTTGCAAACAAATGGTGGAGGTAAGCGCGAGAATATTTCTGACATGTGGCGCAAACACAATTTTCTTCTAGCGCCCGAGTATCTTTGGCAAATTTAGCATTTTTTATATTCAAACGATGTTTGTTTGTTTTGCCATACACATATATCATGCCATGCCGAGCCAACCTGGTTGGCGCCACACAATCAAACATATCTATACCATGCTCTACTGCCACCAACATATCGGCCGGGTTAAGGCCCAAGCCCATTGCATAATGTGGTTTATCTGCTGGCAAAAACGGATATACCCAATCTAAAATTTCGGCCGTTGCCTCCATATTATAACCAATACTTTCTCCACCAACAGCAATACCATCAAAATCTTGTGCTGCAATAAAACGAGCGGATTCTTCTCGTAATTCTTTGTGCTTTGCTCCCTGAATAATTCCAAACAAAAACTGCCGATAACCGTGATAAGAAGTATTTTTTTGGTGTGCAACAATAGATTCCTTAGCCCAACGGTGAGTGCGACCCAGTGCTTCCTTAGCATACTGCAAAGTTGCGGTGTCTGGTGTGCACTCATCAAAAGCCATAATTATATCAGCACCAAGCTTGTGCTGGATATCAATAGAAGTTTCTGGTGTAAAACGATGTGTGGAACCATCGATATGACTTTGAAACGTCACACCATTTTCATCAATTTTTACTAATTTTCCTTGTTCTTTTGTTTTTGATTCCAGACTTTTTATTTCTGAGGTTTTGTTATGTATATTTGCCACCTCTCTTTTTTTTGTTCCGAGACTAAAAACTTGAAACCCCCCACTATCAGTCAAAATTGGCTTTGGCCAATTCATAAACTTGTGTAATCCCCCGAGTTCAGAAATCAAATCTTCACCTGGCCGCAAATGGAGGTGATATGTGTTGCCCAAAATAATTTGAGCCGATAGATTTTGTAAATCCGTTTGATCAAGAGTTTTTACCGTTGCCTGTGTGCCAACCGGCATAAAAATTGGCGTTTTGATATCACCATGATCGGTATGGATCATTCCGGCTCGGGCATGGGTTTTTTTATCTTGATGAAGAAGAGTGAAGAATGACATAGTGTCTCAATCCTAAGCTATACCAGGCAAAAAATCAACTCAAACAACAAAGCAGCCTTTATATAAAGCTGCTTAGTAAATAGTCGGTCTCAAAAGAAGACCGACATGGTTAGACCCCCTTTTTAGAACAACTATCTGCTTACTGCAAGCACGTGGGCTGAGGTGCGCACTTTATTTTCTACATCAAAAGCTTGCACCAACGAGCGTCCGTCCGGATACATTTCAATCACCGTAACACCTGCCCAACCATTCTTTTCTTCCCATCCAGAGGCGCCACCATTACCCACAATTATCTCATTTACGGCCAAAGTCAATTTTCTTCCACAATCTTCATAGTGCGAACCGGGCGCCAACCAGGTATGTACGTGACCATAAAAAACTAGGTTTGGCTTTTCATTCTGAACCGCGCTCATAATCCAAGCATGCCTTGTACCACAACTTCCTGGTGGCTCATGCCGCACAGCAATAAGTCGACCAGAATGAGCCGCGGCACGCTTAATCCACGCAAAAGAAAGTCGGTTGGTAGCAAGCTCATTAATTTCAGATGGTAAAACCACCACACGCAAATCTTCGTAATCGTAGTAACCTCCCTCGGAAAGAATATTAAACTTGCTATAGCGGCACAAATCACCATGTCCGATTTCATGATTTCCTGGAGCGGCTATGGTTTTAAACAAAAGCTGCTTAGGATATACGCTCGTAATATACTCAAGCTGAGCTTGAGCTTGCTGCCCTTCCCACGGCCGAGCACAGACATAGTCTCCCGTAGCAATCACAAGGTCAAAAGGTTTTTCCTTATCTAGCTTATTCAAAAGCTCAAACACCTTAGGTGTAACAGTATCAAACTTGCTATTTCTGCAACTTGGCCGCACATCTCCCCATACCGCCAAGCGCAAAGTTCGCTCACCCATTCGAAACCGACCACTCCCTTCTCGTTTTTGGTGAACATAATAACCAATCATTCCACCAATAACCATAGAAACAATCAGGGCTAGCAGGGCTTTGTTTACTTGCTTTTTAGCCATTGTGTTTACTCCTTTTTTGGAAAACAGCACTTATTTTTATCGTAAATATCGTTATGTGTCAATATATTTTCACTAATAAATTTAGCGAAAAATAAAACCCAGCGCGAGATGCTGGGCAAGGAATTATCCACGTGAATTTATCGCAGGGCGTGATTTAGCCGCCCAAGCACTGATACTGAAAAGTGACCTCTTGCGTACCCATAGGGTACAAAGCAAGCCACGAATCGCCATTGTTGCGATGAGCGCTATCAACTGGCTTGACGGAATCGTTATTAAGCCAATTAAATCGCGATTTTTTTGAACAAACGCTGATTATGCGACCACTCCTACACATAATCATCCAACCATCTTCACTAAGTTGAAACATGATGGTGGGGTTGTTGTTGGTTCCATACAAATATGTCACAGCACATGTTAGTCTGCGCACCTGTTGTGCCCACACATTGCAAGGCGAACACAAAAGAAACAGTGCCAAGCAAACAAAACTCAAGACAGCTGAAAAACGTGCGTGCATCTATCTCTCCTTAGGCAGCTTGTTTTGCGGGCTGCAACCGTGTCTGAAAAGTTTCAGACACTAAAGTCTAACTTGGATTTGCCTGATAGTCAACAGTTTTTTCAGAAACCTGAGAAGCCCAAGAAGCTTAAATGTTGTATTGGTGTTTCTCAGACAACTTCGGCTTTTAAGGCTTCTCAAGCCTTTCCAGCCTTTCGCCCAAATGCTATACTAACGGTATATAAACTGCTATCTATGCTCTATATTGCTTCAGACCACGGAGGGTACCAGCTCAAAAAATACCTGCTCCGCTTTATTGAAAAACAACTTAAACTGAAGGTTGAGGATTTGGGCCCGCTCAAATATGAAGAAGGGGATGATTTCCCTGATTTTGCTATACCGTTAGCCAAAAAAGTGGCTGTTAAAAAAGAAGATTTAGGAATTTTGATTTGTAAAACCGGCCTCGGTGTATGTATGACTGCCAACAAAGTTGCTGGTGTGCGCGCTGTTTTGGGTTACAGTATTGAAGCTGCCGAAAAAGGCCGTAAAGAAGAAAATGCCAATGTTTTGTGCCTCGCCGGCGCAGTAATTACCGACGAGCATGCCGCGGCAATGGTAAAGCGTTTTTTGGAAACCAGTTTTGAGGCGAACGAAAGACATGTGCGTCGTTTAGCCAAAATCGAAGAGTTAGAAAAATAAGTTTTTTAAAGTAACTTTTGGCTCGGAAAGCTTGGGAGACCAGGGAGGCTTGGAAAATTTTCCATGCCTCCCGAGCCTCCCGAGCCCCACACCCACTATGATTACCCCCGCAATTCTTGCCACAACATTTGAAGAATTTAAAGAGCAACTAGAAAAAGTTACTCCTTTTTTTGATACCGTACATATCGATGTAATGGATGGTGTTTTTGTAAAAAATATTTCCTTCCAAGAAATCGAAAAAATTCAGGAGTTACAAAGTAAGCTTAAATTTGAACTGCACTTAATGGTAGAGCACCCTGCCGAAGAAATGGAGCGCTGGAAAAACGTTCCTAATGTTTTTCGTACGCTTTTTCATATCGAAGCTCTCGACAGCCCGGAAGAATGCGTCGAGCTCGCGAAAGAGCACAAATGGGAATGTGGGTTGGTATTAAACCCGGAAACAAAACTAGAGCGCGCCGAGTCGTATTTCAATTTAATAGATGTGGTACAATTTATGACCGTTAACCCCGGTCAACAAGGCGCAGCTTTTGTACCAGAAGTTTTAGAGAAAATTAAAAGATTTACTGCATTTAAAAAACGACCATTGTGTGCAGTTGATGGCGCGGTAAATAAAAATACCATTACGGAATTAAAATCTGTAGGCGTAGAAATTTTCAACGTAGGTAGTGCGATTATGAAGGCAGAGGATGTAGAAAAAATAAAGCAAGAATTATCTAGTATATAAGTATATGAGTGGTTTACAAGGATTTAAATCAGGCCGTTGCCCGAAATGTAGCTCCAACGAAGTTTATACTTCTAAAGACAAGAAGAATTTTAGCCACCGCTCATACCTTATTGTTTCACCGTTTTCAGTAGGCGTTCCTTTAGATACCTATGTTTGCACAACATGCGGCTATGTTGAAGATTATTTGAGTGAAAAAAATAATAACAACCCAAAGCTCATACAGAAATTAAAAAATAAATGGAGGAAAGTGAATTTATAAATATAAAATATGTTGGATCTAGTAATTATCGGTTCTGCTGCGGTTGGATCGAGTGCGGCAATTTATGCCGCTCGTCGTCGGTTGAATTTTAAAGTTATTGCCAAGGATTTGGGCGGAGAAGTGGCGCTCTCTGGAGAGGTGGCAAATTGGCCAGGGATTTTATCGATCCAAGGTTTTGAATTAGCGCAAAAATTTAACGAGCATGTAAAATCGTACGATGTAAAAATTGAAGAAGGATGGGAAGTAGTAGCTATTGAAACAAAAGAAAACTACCACATTGTAACAGCCAAAAATGCGAGTGGTGTAGAAGAGAAATATGAAACCAAAACTGTTATTATTGGTAGCGGGATACACCCTAAACGACTCAACATTCCGGGTGAGAGCGAATTGTTCCACAAAGGCGTAACCAGCTGTACCGTATGCGATGGTCCGCTTTTTAAAAATAAAATAACTGCCACTATTGGTTCGGGAAACAGCGCTCTTGAATCAGCTTTGATGATGAAAGATCTTGCTAAAAAAGTTTATCTACTTAGTAAATATCCAAATACTAAAGAAGCGAATTTTGGTTTTCCGCCAGGAGAATCAATCTTGGTTGAGAAATTAAAAACAGCAACAAATGTAGAAATTTTGTACCAAGCAAAAACCACCAAAATCATTGGTGAAAATAAAGTAACTGGTTTAGAATATCTTGATGCAGCGGGAAACGCCCACACATTGGAGGTGAACGGGGTGATGGTGCATGTGGGCATGATTCCAAATTCACAATTTATAAACCATGTGGCAAAAAATAAAGCAGGAGAAATTATTATTGACACAACATGCCGAACAAATGTGCCGGGAATTTTTGCTGCGGGCGACGTGACAGATATTCCATATAAACAAATTGGCATTGCCGCTGGGCAAGGAATTGTGGCAGCTCTTAGCGCTATTGAATATATAAATCGTTGGACGGAAAAATAATGTATGAACCAGTCAATATTTAAATTATTTGGCATTGTTGGTTTGCTCATTATCACTACAGGTATTTTTTCTAAAAATGAAACTGCACAAGATAAAGTATTTGCAACTGGTGGAATATTTCTTTTGCTCTATAGTATTCATTTGCGCGATCCTATTTTTATTACTTTACAATCAGTTTTTATTCTAGCTAGTTTGTACGAAATATATAAATTACATTGGAAAAAATAAGTTTTAACCTTTCATAATATGAATTGGCTCTTCTCCCATATTCCACAAATGACCACTATTGATTTAGTTGTGCATATCGTCGCTATTTTAGGGGCAGTACTCTTAACGTACAGTGTTTTCTTGGAAGCTGAAAGAAGGCAAGATTTTGTGTTCTTGCTCGCAGGGGTATGTTTGCTGGTGTATGCAATTTGGTTACAAAACACCATCTTAATTATTGCCTTTGCTGGATTTGCGGCTGCCAGCTTATTTGAGTTGGTAGAAATTTTGGTTGGTATACATAAACACGGGCCAGTAATGGCCGAAAAATTTGAATATAAGAAAAAATAAAAGCTATGTTTCATCTCATTGCCATCGGTGACCCTCTCATTGATACACATGTGCAAATCGCTGATAATTGCGATAAATGTGAAATCCACAAAAAGAAAACAAACAAGCTTTGTTTTAATTACGGAGAGAAAATTCCTATTATCGACAGCTTTCAATCACTTGGCGGCAACGCACCAAATGTGGCAGTTGGAACCGTGGTGTTGGGGATGACCTCAAGCTTGATCAGCTCCATTGGCGATGATGCCTATGGTCATTTAGCACTAGAAGAATTACGCCAACGCGGTGTTGATACAAAGCTGGTAAACATTGATAAAAAAAACAAAACTCGCTACGCCATTGTGCTCAATTACCGTGGTGAGCGTACCATTCTGTCATATTCAGAAAAGAAAAATTACCGCTGGCCAACGGAAATGCCGGGCGCCAATTGGATTTATTACACCGGGCTTAGTGCCGGATTTGAACCTATCCAACAAAAGCTAATTTCTTTTTTAAAGAAAAATAAAACAACCAAACTCGCGATCAACCCAGGATCATATATTCTTAAATATGCCCCACATAAAATTAAAGAAGTGCTGCCACTAACGAATTTACTAATTGTGAATGCGGACGAAGCAACAAAAATTACGAGTAAAAAAATAAAATCAGAAAAGGATATTGAAAAATGTGTTCGTGCGCTTTTAACCATGGGTGCTGAGGAAGTGGTTTTGACCGACGGTGTTCGCGGCTCCTGGGCTGCGACAAAAAAAGAATTTTGGCGACTCAAGAGCTTCCCAACAAAAGTGGTTGCTAAAACTGGTGCAGGCGATGCTTTTTCTGCCGCCTACATTGCGGCAAAATTTTACAAACACGATATGCCAACCGCACTTTTGTGGGGTACGGCAAATAGTACTTCGGTGATAGAACAACATGGACCACATGACGGATTGTTGGACGAAAAAGGGATTAAAAAAATGATCAAGAGATTTGAAATGGTTGTGCCAAGTAAGGTAAAATAAAAATCAGGCGCTGAGGCCTGATGCGAAACGGATGTTGTTTTTTTAGTTAAAAACTACAAGCGTGTTTGTTCCTTCTAACACGCCAAAATTAAAAATACCAACGTTATCGCTTGGTATTGGCGTTCTTTTACGATCAACTAAAATGACGTATTGCATGCCATTTTTTTTGTCCAGAAAAACCAATCGTGCTTTTTGAGTCCCCACACTCGTTACTTCTTGGACGTGGCCAAAAAATTTAATATCTTTGTCGTTGGGATCAATTCTTACAAACGCGCCACCCACACCCGGGACATATAAGTTTTTGTAGTGTTCCGCAAGTGTTGGCGCCTGAACTTTTACCATGCCAGCATAATTCCTGTAAGCAACAGTGACGACACTGGTGCCATCTGGAATCAGAGAATATGTTTCATAAAAACACTCTGTCAAACCTAGGGGGTAATTTTTTTCAAAGCCAGGGCTCCGTTCGTTGCACTGTACCGGAATAGTGACGGGGTCGATATTTATCGACGCCCCAGTAGTGTTGACAATGATGTGTGGAAGAGAGAGAAGTTTCAAATTTACAAGTTGTCCGTTGGGGGGAACTTTCAAACCAAGATTCTCTACACTCGGCCCCCTCATTTCAACTTGGAGTGAAACGGGTGACTGAGATACTGGGCCGTTCATATCCGTGCCACAGCCTAGAGCACTCAATAATACGAGCAAAAGAACAACAGAAGGAACAGCTTTTTTTATCATTATTTCTCTTTTCTCTGCCCAAAGTGGCAGGTATGAATGATCGCATAAATTTTTGATCAAGTCAATCCACTTTCAAACAGAATATTTTTTCCTTAATAAACACCACAGACAAAAAAGATCTTACTCATTCAACAGCAGTCGAAGTAAATAAAATAATGATCGATGGTTTCGATCATTATTTTATTTCGCTCAAAATTTGAGAAAAAAATCAATCTTTATAAAAATCAAAAAATTGAGGTACATGTATTCCTTTCAATCGTTCCAAGTGTAGTTTTCTCTCTTCAAAAAATTCTGGGCTATGATGGACATGGTGGTGCTGAAGTTCCTGACCCAACATTACCAAGCTTTCTTCTATCGAACGAATCCTAGCGCGAATTTCTTTCACCAAGTGTTCATGTTCTTTTTCTTGGTACACTAATTGTTGTAGACGGTGTAGACTTTTTTTAATCGGCTCTAATTCTTTAGTATATTTTTCAACTCGAGACAGATATTCTTTTTTGGATGTGCTTAAAATTTCTTGCTTCGTATATCGGATAGCATCTTGTTTCATTTCTACGCAGGCCTCTGCAATTTTTTGTCGTTCTTCTGGAGAAAAAAAGTGAATAGCCCTTCCAACATATAGCTCACCCAATGTGTGGCCAATTTTTTTGAAAGCCACATATTTTTGTATTAAATCTTCAGAAAGATGTGGTATAAAAAAATGTTCTCCCATTTTTTTCTCGGTGTCGCGTAAGAAATCAATAAACGCCTGCATCCACGGCCATACTTCAGCTCCAAAAGAAATCATTTTGTCCTCGATTTCCTCTAGAGTGTTCCTTGATTCTTTTTCCAAATCACGAATGATCATACTTATTCTTTTTTCAATATCGGGTGGAAAAAGTGGGGGTAGGTTTTTATGTAAATGCCTAAAAAGAGAAATGGTTGATTGCATATTATTTCATTTTTTCTCTTAATAACTTTTCAACGATTACCGGATCAGCACTACCTTCGGTTGCTTTCATTACCATGCCCAAAAGAAATTTAATTATCGGCTCTTTACCCGCTTTAAACTGTGCAACTTGTGCCGGATAGCTCTCGATAGTTTGTAGCACCACTTCAGTGAGTTTTTTTTCATCAGAAACTTGTCCATAACCTTTGTCCTCCATAATGTGTGTTGGGTCGATATCGGTATTTGAATCGAGCATTTCGGAAAGAATTTTCTGGGCGTTGGTTGAGTTTACTCTGTTCGAATAAATGAGCGTGATAAGCTCCGCAAAGTTTTCGGGTTTCAACTTTAAAATTCGAATATCGATTTTACGCTCAGCCATGGCGCCGATCAATTTACTCGTAATCCAACCGCCGGCGAGTCTCGCTAGTTGTGCTTTTTTTTGCTCGTTAATTTCATCGGTATTTTTGCTATTTTCAGGTAAACAGTGAATCCATTCCACGAGTTCGCTCATAATTTGTTCAGCATAATCCGCCCAATCTTCATTTTCACTAAAAAATTCCGAATCAGCACGTGAAAATCCGTACTCTTCTTCAAAGCGAATTCTTTTAGCTTGAGGCATTTCTGGCAGCACAATTTCACCGGCAATTTTTTGCGGGTTAAACGGTGGAATATCTGGTTCAGCCATGTAGCGGTAGTCTGCTGAACTTTCTTTGGAACGCTGATAGAGGGTTTTGCCACTAGTATCGTCCCACCCCCGCGTTTCTGGTACCCAACTCTCACCTTTATCTAAAAGCTCGGTTTGCCTCTCAGTTTCGTATAGAATTGCTTTTTCCACCGCCCTGAAAGAGTTAATGTTTTTAACTTCTACTTTTGAATTTAGTTTATAGTTACCAACAGGTTTCACTACACCCGATTCAATAGTGAATTTTCCTACTTCCTGCAAAGAAATGTTCGCTTCACAACGCATTTGGCCTTTTTCCATTTCCGCGTTGCTTACCCCAAGCGATCTTAAAATCATTTGTAATTCCTGACAATAAAGTTTGGCTTCAACAGCACTTTGAACATCTGGGGCAGAAACGATTTCAACCAACGGCACACCAGCCCGATTAAAATCGGCCAAAGTATTACCCGTAGTGTCGTGTGAGAGCTTGGCTGTATCTTCTTCCAGGTGCACTCTAGTGACACCAATGCGCGCTTTTTCACGCTGGTTATCCGTACTAGATAAGTCGAGATCGATAAAACCATGCTCGCCAATAGGCTGGTCAGATTGTGAAATTTGGTAGCCTTTTGGAAGATCAGGGTAGAAGTAATGTTTGCGATCAAACTTGCTCAGTTCCGCGATTTTACAATTCAAGGCAGTAGCAATTTTAACAGTCCATTCAATAGCAGTTTTATTTGGCACAGGTAAAGTTCCGGGGTGAGCCAAGCAAATTTCGCAAATATTAACATTTGGAGTTTCAATAAAAGGATCGTTCAAACATGAGCAAAACATTTTGCTTTTGGTTTTGAGCTCAACATGAACTTCAAGACCAATAATTGGGATGTAAGAAGGCATAATAAAATAAGGTCAATTTTCTTAAAGTTTAGCATTTTTGAACTGATTTAGCAATAAAAAAAGAAGGTGTTTAGAACACCTTCTTTTGAAGAATTTGCTTTTACACTTTCTTTATTTGGTTAGCCTTAGCACTTGTGTATAAAAGACCGCCCACAACCGTGAAATAAGGAGTCAACAGAATGCTTAAAATAGATAATGATCCAAAAAAAGCAATAAACCGAGGACTGATGGTGAGTTTTTTATCTAAAGATTGTCGACTATTCATAAAGCTCTCAAACTCACTAAAATCATCATCATTCAAATTAAAATCGTTTAGATCGTAAGGTGGCACATCTGATGTGGAAACTACCATAGGTACTCGCTGCTCAGTTGCTGCACTAACTATAGAACCCTTAAAGGACAGTGAGAAGAAGTAGGCGATAATCGAGATTATTACTATAGGTAAAAGATAAGCAACTAACCAGCGACCAAGCATTCTCCACCAACGACCGAAAACCAAATCTTTGCTTATTCTAATTGCGGCGGCACCTTCTTTTGGCTCATCATAAACCACTGCAGTTTCAGCAAAAGCATAGGTAACGAGCATAATAATTCCTGGGATAATGAAAGCAATCAACCCCAAATAAACAAGCGCAACTTTTAAAAGAGTTGTGCCAAAAGTTGGTAAAATAAGCGAGCGAGTTTTTTTAAACACATCTGAAACACTCATGGCTTTATTTTCAATAGCATTCTTGGCTGCTTTTGAGGTGGCGACATTGATCCAAAGCCCCCCGTATACTGAAGCGCAAATTCCCAAAACATAACTAATAATTCCAAGAATCATCAAAAAGCCTGAGGAAGTTTTGCTGGCCAAATAGAATAAGCCCCCTGGCACACCAAAAGCCACAATAACCAAAAGTATTTGTATTCCAATAAAAGACATTAATGTTTTGAAGTTTCTAAAATAGATCTTCCAGCTTTGTGAGATGAGTTGTGTTGTGGAGATAAGCATAGTTAAATAAACTTAATTAAAGTTACTAAATCACAGGGATTTCCTCAAGCGGATTCTCACGCACACTTTTGTACAGAGCAAGCACCGATGTATATGAAAACGGAATACATATCATGTATACGAAAGCACTAATAAACAAATTCAGCAAAAGAACAGGCAGCGGGAGTAAAGTTTCGGGATGATAGTTAATTAAATATGTTTTTTGCTCCGCCGAAGTAAGCTTAGTAATTTCTGCCGCATTTCCTTCATAGATGAGGTAATTTACCCTCTCTTGAAGAGAGGTGGTATCGATCTTGGAAATAAAATGCAAATTTAAAGGAACAAGAGAAATTAAAATAAAGAAACCCATCATCAAACCATACAAAAGACTTGGTACTAATAATCTCCACAAAACTTTCCACCATCTCCCAAGCACCAATGCCTTACTTGATGTAAGCGCTTCAAAACTTTTTTTACCTGAAAAAATTACTTCGTACGTTGAAAATATATACCAAACACTAAGAATAACACCCGGTATAATTAACAAAACCGTACCAAAAATAACAATAATACTTGTAGCGACTGAAGTAAGCAGAACACGCCAAAAAACGGCGCTTGTTTTAATAGCCGCTTCTTTAAAAGAAGGAATCACATCTTTTTCTAGCCCTGCTTTAAGCGCAATAGCAAAAGCTGTTGATGACCAAATAGTTAAAATAGAAAAAACTAATATCCACAACATCTCAGAAAAGAAAATGAGCACTCCGTTATTTGTGATCATTCCATAACGAAATTCGATCGGCTGGACAAATTTTATCAGTGAAGCTAAAAAAATAATAAAACCAAAGTTCAAATAATAAGGAAGAAGTTTTCTAAAATTTTGAATGCAAACTCGCCAACTTTGCTCAATAATTCCCGACGCAGAGATAAGCATACGTTTTAAGAAAATAATAAAGAAGATACTAATTTAAAAGATTCTTCTTTAATTATACCAATTTCTCTCTCTACCGGCAAATAGTGAACCCTCGTCCCGAGTAAGGCAAAAAAATCTCGGTATTTTTGTGACATGAAAACTTCATACGCTCGTTCTTGAAAATCGAGGTGTTCGAAAATTGCATCATCATTTTTACCATGCCTGGTTGCCAAACGTTGCAAACCAATACTTGGCTCAATTTGAAACAAAATAAGATCCGTTGGAGGATTTTCTAAAGCAATTTTATTTCCTGGTAAATTTGCAACTTTTTCAAAGGTAACCGATGGGTCAGAAAGTGGTTGGTATGCTAGCGATGTGCTCACCGAGCGATCAGAAATAATAACTTTACCCAGAGCAAGTGCTGGAATAAAAAACTTTTTATACAAAATCATTCGATCAAGCGCATACGCTTCCGCAATCGCCAAAGCTGGATAATTTGTTCCATTTTTGATTAGTTCTTCGCGCAATACTTTGCCAATTCCGGTATAGCTCATTTCTGCGCTAAAAATAATATCCACTGCCAACACATCCGCTGCGTCTGGTTGGTGATCGTACGTTCGCCAAAATGATTTTAAATCAAAAATTTTTTTACCTTGAGTCTCAAACTCCTGCTTCCAATGATCAATCACTGTGCTTTTTCCAGAACCCTCAGGACCATCAAGAACAATAAACTTTCCTTGTGGTAAATCCATGTTTTTTAATTAGTTTTTTTATACTTTTCATCAAGCATCTGCTCTTTTACTCTTTGTCTGGCCTCACTATCACCGCGAGCACTTTCATAACTATTATGGTCAACAAAATTCATAATGCTAGCCCGCCACGGATCAACTTTGCTTATTTCTTTATGCATTTCTTGGCATAATTTGCGATATTGTGGATGACCCTGTTTGGTAGTGCGCAACTCTAGCATATGCATAGCTTCACGGTCGTTAAAGCCCATAATCCAACGAACACGGTTACCATGCAACGTAACATATGATGCCACCTCACCCAAATTAGCATACAAAATTTTATACAAACCTAAAACTTTTTCCTGACAGATCATTATCTTCTCTTCAAAACCAGCGTCAATCAAATCTTGAGGAATAATCATGCCGTGTTCTGGTGTAAAAATTTGGCGAATTTGCGTGTTCATACGGTGGCGCATCAAATCTTTATACGTTCCATAATCGGCAAACAGGTCAAAAGTGTAGGTGTATCCAGATTCTAGGGCTCTGCCAGGTCGATCACGTCTTGTTTGCCTTCGTCCTACATACGTTGCTTTTATTCGATCTCGAGTAGATTCATTAAGAGTTCTCACAAAACGATGTAGTTGTTTTAGAGAATGATTGGTATAGCCATACAACATGTGTGCCAGCAAAAAATCCTCCCCATTACGAAGCTCGAAAGGAACCAGTGTTACAAACGGAGCACTATCCAGAGGAAGATGTTGTAGAATCTCTTCGACCAACACACGCATTTCTTGGTCAATTAAAATATTATATCTTTTTACCTGAGCGCGATGAACATATTTAGGAATTAACTTACTTAGTTCCTCAAATAAATCATGCCCCATACTCACTACTTCAGGATATGGGGTGCTGAGAAGATGGGAAATAAGGCCTTGAAAAAATCGACCGTTTCCAAACATGCCAACATTAGTTTTTGTTGCCAACGGCAACAAGCAACGCAATGTATCACAAGCTTTCGTTTTAAGATCAATTTTATAGGTGGTTGTGAATGCTTTTTGGTCTTTTTCTTCACTTAATTGCGCATAATTTTGTTTTTCGCCAGTTCCAAGAATGTCGTAAGCCGCCACATCAAAAGGAAATAATTGTTGATAAAATTTCTGCATTGGTTCCAGAAGCTCGCTATATGTATCGAAAACAAAATCCATAGTTTCAACATAGGCCGAAGCATAAGTTGAAGCCATGATTTTTGGCTCGCGAACATAGCGATAATTGCCGGATTCGTCTTTTTCGTTAAAGAAAACGTATCTTGTTGATTTTTCAATTGGCGAACCACCTATTCTACGATCTTCAATTTCTTTTGTTGCTAAAACAGAAATATTTTCAAAAGACACATGCGCTCCCTCAAGTTCTCCAACAGAATCATCACCATACGCAACCAAAATGCGCTCAATCAACTCTTCCGCATGTTCGTGACTAATTACACCTTCTTGCACAAACTCCTTAAGCAGGGTCTCGCGAAAGCCTGTTTTAGCGCGGCTGTAGCGAGCGTAAACTGCACCGGCGATGCCGGGTAGGTTTTTTAGGGCAAAAATGTCTTTATCGGTATTGGTTACATAGTTTGAAAGGAGTGCTTTTTCTTCATCGGTAAATTGAGACATAGGTTTTTGGAGTAAAAAAGTGACGCTATAGTAGCATTAGGCAAGAAAAGTTCAAGTTATGTGTGTATTAAAAAACTACTCCTAGTTGTAGGGAGTAGTTTCTTGTTCAATTATGCAGCTTTTTTAATATCATCATCTTCCCCTAGACCATCTTTTCCATAAAAAGGATTGGCGGTTTCTGAGGCCATAGTCAAATCAATTTCATCATTAAGCTCCCTTTCGTCAATGTTTTTTCTACTACCTTCAAACTCATCATTTGACTCAGCAGTCATTTCAATAACACCATTGTCGTCTATACCGTCTTGGCCATAAAAAGGATTCCGCTCTTTTTCCGCTTTAGACAACATGTCGTCTTCCGGATTAAACCCTCTTGATTCCCCTCCGTCAAACATATGCTTTATGTTTAAAAATAAATAAGATAATTAAAATTTTCCAGTGCTACCAAAGCTGCCTGTGCCGCGATCACTCTCAGTTAACTCATCGACTTCTACCAAATCCGCAATAGCCACAGGAAAAATCACGAGTTGAGCAATTTTTTGGCCTTTTTCTACCGTGAAGGGTTGGTCGGACAAATTTATACTAAGCACATTATACTCGCCACGATATCCCGCGTCAAAAACTCCACCAAGCACATGTAAACCGCCATTTTTTGGCAGGCTTCCCTTGTCTTTTACAATCGCTGCATAGCCTACCGGAAATTCTAGCGCAAATCCATTGTAAAAAAAATGCCGCTCGCCAGGCTGTAGAGTATAGGTTTCTAGTGTATATAAATCCAAGCCAACATCGCCAACGTGTGCGTAATTTGGCAGCTTAACTTCAGGATGAAGACGCTTAATTTTTATCTGCATATCCAAGCTTAACAAGCACCTGTTCAATCTCATCGTAAAATTCAGACAGGCTTTTATTATTAGTAATCACAAATTCCGCAGTTGATCCAAGTTCTTTGATTAACCGATCTGCTTCGGCATTTTCATCTTTTTCAAAATCTTCCAAGCTTTTGGCCGCATCTCCTTCATTTTCATTTCTTTGCACCAAACGCTGCCAACGAATTTTTTGATCAGCGGTAAGATACAGCAGGTGGAAACCAGGAACTTCCTTTAGGTAAGCTATATCTGTTGGCCTACGAATACCATCAATCGCTATAATGGATGCAGTATCATTTTTAACATCTTCAGCAATAACTTTACTAAGAACATCTTGACCAAACAGAGAGCGCAAAACAGTTGATATATTTTGCAGATTTTCTCGATTGTGTGGGATATATAGCCTAGTCAACAAATCTCTTAAAATGCTTGAAAACCTATAGGTGTGGGCCTGATGATGTTCTTCAAGATATTTAGAAATCGTTCCTTTACCGCTTGCCAAATCACCAACGAATCCCAAAATTATTTTTTTATTGTTTATCATAAGTTTCAATTTCAGTGTCAAAATAATAAAGCTCTATACCAACCTGAGCAAACATACCCTCACTCTCACTACCAGCATGATAACGCTTTTCACAAACCACTCGTAAAATACCTGCGTTTATTATCATTTTTGCACAAATGGTACAAGGAGTCATTTTGCAATATAATACTCCCCCATCTATTGCAATACCAAGTTTAGCAGCTTGCACAATAGCATTTTGTTCGGCATGAGTAGTGCGCACACAATGTTGGCTTGTATGACCATCCTCATGGGTAGTCATTTTCATTTGGTGACCTACCTCATCGCAATGAGGTAGCCCTTTAGGCGCTCCAACATACCCAGTGACTAAAATTTGTTTATTTCGAGCTATAACACAACCCGACCTTCCCCTATCACAAGTAGCGCGTTTGGCAACAGCGCGTGTGATTTCCATAAAATACTCATCCCAACTTGGTCGATGATATGTTTCTTCATTCATATATTTGATTTAGATTAAATTCATAGTATCAAACATACTTAGATTTGCAAGCAAACAAAACTAAATACAACACCAGCCATTTTTTAGGCTGGTGGGAAATTTCTTAGATCGAAGCCCTCAATTCTTCTTGGGGCTCGTTAGGCCGATCTGGTGCGGCCAACACTTCTTTGTAGACATCCTCAAAACTTGCTTCATCAGTGTCAGGAGGCTTTTCTATTGCCGGTTCCGTCGGAGGATAAAGCCCGTTGTACAGCAACTGAAAAGAAATATTTGTTCGCACCACATTCTCGATAGTTCGAGGGTCGTTTTGGCAGCGCCCCACCATCACATACGCCGCTCCAAAAACCCCGCTAGATCGAGCAATAAATACATTCTGATTCCACCATCTTCGATGGAGATAGCAGGATTTATGAATCGCCAAAAGAAAAGTGAAATAATGCATCGCAGTCTCGCTGCAGGTGCTGTATATGTTGCCGGGCATAAATGAACAACCACATGTTTGATTTTCAGGAACATCATCGGTTGCTCTCAAAGAATGGCAGTGTAAAACCACCTGAGCAAAAAGACACAAGGAATCTAAGCTTAGAGTTCCCTGTTGAAAATCCTCCTGTGTAATTGGTCGAGAAGAAAATCCAGTGGGCGTCGGAGCAGTGTCCAAAACATCAAGAGCGTCCATGCGTCCCTCCTATTATAGGGTTAATTATACGCAAAAATGCAGAAAAGTCAATCGTTTCTGTGGAATAAAAAAACACTTTGCGTGCTAACAAAGTGTTTTTTCTTACCTGTTTTTAATTATCGGATATTTTTATAGCTGGACCCATCGTACTTTGAACAACTATATTTTTCATGAAAGTTCCTTTTGATGAAGAAGGTTTTGTTTTTTTCAAAGCTTCCATGAATGCGGTCAAGTTTTCTTTAAGCTGCGCCTCTGAAAAACTTACTTTACCAATTGAGACATGAACATTTCCCGTATCATCATTTTTAAAAGTAATTTTACCTTTTTTCAACTCTTCAATAATTTTTTTAATATTGGGTCCAACTGTATCTGTTTTTGGATTAGGCATTAAACCTTTAGGACCAAGAACCTTAGCAATAGATGCCAATTTAGGCATCATATCCGGGGTGGTAACAGCAATATCAAAATCAACTTTTTCAGTTTCTTTAATTTTTTTAATTTCGTCTTCTCCGCATACTAAATCAGCTCCAGCATCTTTTGCATCTTTTTCTTTTTCTGGAGAAACAAAGGCAGCAATTTTTTTACTTTTACCAGTTCCGTGTGGCAAAACTACTGTGGAACGAATTTGTTGATCCCCTTTTTTTGGATCGATTCCTAAATTGATATGCAACTCAACACTCGCATCAAACTTAACCTTACTCGTTTCTTTGGCCAATTTAAGGGCGTCATCCCAAGTATACACCAAATTTTTTTTGACCTTGGTATTGAGGTCGCTCATTCGTTTTGACATAGATAGATTTTACGTGGTGCAAACTCCTTCAAGATGAATTGAGGGATCCCACATTAAATAATGTGCTTATACTAGCGGAATGGACTACTTTTGTCAACAGCGAAAGAGAATCAAAAGAATTTAGAGCGTTTGAGGAGGTCGATTAGACTTAATACCTTTAATTTTAGCAAAATTAAGCCGGCGAGCCACCTCGTTGGTAGCTCCGATAACATCTAAATGTTTTCGCACCATACTTCTTGCTGATATAATTTGTAAGGGCTTAGCGCGAACTTCTTCCAACCATGCCTGTAACTGGTCACGTCTGTGTGGCAGAATTCCTTGCTTAGACATATCTTGCTCAGTTTGCTCTATCTCTTTCTGAGAAACAGCATGAAATGTGGTTAACAGATCAATTCCTGTTTCTTTTCTAATCTCGCGAAATCCCAACAAAGCTCCCAGCTCTGCATCTCTCTCCGCAATCCAGCGAGGGGCAGAAAGCACCTCCTCCACCGCAATATTACCCGATACTTTTAAACCAAGAATATCTTTTTTTAAAACTTGAACTTTGTCATCAATCTGGTTTTCGGCATCTTTTAACACATCAAACTGCATTTTAAACACTTCATACACCTCAGATTCAACTGGAAGATCCCAATCTAAACAAAAGGTTTTACGTCCATACTTCATCCCCAATCGAATTCGTGCTTTTTGATGTTCTGAATCATACACCACGCTATCACAGGTCATGGTGCTTGATTCAAGGATAGTACCAATGAATCCGATCGCGCTCTCTTTATTTTTTAAATACTCTGCTTTAAAAAAATTTTTAGGCACAGAATCATCAGCAGGCGCGGGAGGAGGGTTGTCTAACCCATAAAACACAGCGCCCAATTCTTCAAATTTTCCCACAACTACCCTTTGTTCTTCCGAAGAAAAAGGGTGATTAAATTTTGAGCAAAGAAGTTTATTAAAAAATTCACCCAAAAGCACTTGGTGATTTGATTTGGTTTGAGAAAAAAAATTTCTTGCCACAGCGAATGTTTCACTTTTTTTAGAACTTAGCTGGTCATACTCCTCGCTTAAAACAGCTAATTTTTGACCAAGGGAATGGTAAAAATTTTCAAAATCTGTGCCTTCTACTATTTCGGGCATGACTTGCAAAATACTTTTTACTTCATTAGGCAAACGTCTAATAGCATAGGCATCCCAAACTATTTCTTGATCATATTTTTTTTGGGAACCATAAAACTGCATGATTCTTCCAATTACTTCGTCGTCTCTTTGCCGACCATGAGTTAATTCGTGAAGCAGCAGTTCGACATCACCCACCGATCGAGGTATCCTGGTCACTACTTGATTTTGGTTTGGATCATGAAAAGCGGCAGCGTAATTAATTTTCTCTAGAGCAATAACAATTTCAGTGTCTGTTGATCTAAACTTTTTTATTAGATCATACTCCTTTTTTTCACTATCTTTACTATATACAAGAACAAAAGACCGCGCTCTCATTCCTCTTTTTTCTTCAAACACATCGCTTCCAGGAAAACTGGAATCTTTGTACATCGCTCTGGTGGGCTCATACTCAAGATAAAAATCACATTTTTTTTCGCCCTTATCATCTTCTAACGATCCTTCTTCTCTGATTAAGATTTCATGTTTTTCTTCTTGGCTAGTCATCATGCCTTTAAATTCTAAAAACATAAAACCTACTCTATACCGATCAACTTCTTTAGCGTAGGCAGGTATTACTCTTAAAGATACTTTAGCCCCGGCTCTTATCACCGTAAAATACATTGGCGCCTCACTTTGTGGCGCCAAACGGGTAAAATAATCCTCTCCACTTATCACTGGTTCTCCATCCACTTCAATTACCAAGTCACCGTCTAAAAAACCAGCCTTTTCTGCTGGTGACCCAGAACCAATTTCTGAAACTAAAAAAAATGTTCGTTTATTTTTTTCAGGTTTAGATTCGCGTTCAACAGACATTCGCTCCATAAAAAGATACATTAATTTTTACCAAGCATAATTATAGTATACTTTAGAAAACTTTACTTTTGCAATTTTTTTGAAAAAGATTCAAAAACTTAAAAACAGAAAACCGGCACTAAAAATGCCGGGGTGTATTCAAAAAATGTGGTGTACTAGTAACAGTTAACAATGATTGTAAACAAAAAAGAACCTTCACTTCTACTCCAGCGATTCCAACGAGCACGTCTAGGGGCATCACAATAAAATTGCGTAAATTTCTCAGTTACGCTGCACCTAAAACTCGCTATTTGCCTATTGTTGTTGGGGTCAGCATCAACTTTCACTTCTGGTGCTTTGCCGTTAAAACACTGATACACTATATCCGAATTTCCACTGTCAAAACCATTGGTATACCCATATCCTTTTTTGGGCAAAATGTATGAGTAAAATACTACCACCAACACCACACACACAAACATCACCGCTGCCACTTTTTTCATAGCATTCCTCCTGTTTAAATCACCGCTGTTTTTTTGCCAAAAGGCAATTTACTATAAGTTCTCATTATTGATTTGTCAATATAAAAACAAAAAAACCTTTGGGTAAAAGTTTGAAAAAATAAAATGAAATACTAAAGCCGGCGTAGAAGTTGCGACATGCCCTGGTCCCCGTCTTGGGCGACGCTTGGTGGCGTGTCGTCTTCTAGCCGGCTTAAAAATGAACGTTGGGCGGCCCGCGATTTCGGGGGCCGCGGTTGGTGAGGCAGCGCATGCGTTGCGCTCCTTCCTGCCGCGGTGCGGCGGTTGAGGGTTGTTTTTTATTATCGCCGAAGTTGTTGAACCAACAACGGCGCTACAGGAAACCCGTGTGTGGATCCATTCATCCACTCCTTGTGCCACCTGCGCTTCGATGCGTGGTGGCGAATGACGTTAAGGTCTCAGCGCTCCCCGTGCGACGCATGCCCTAGCCACCAGACGTGGTGGTTGGGCCGCCTCGCGTTGGACGCGCCGAGAAAAAGAACCGGAGATGTCTTCAGGAAGTGGGCGCCCCGCTTCGCTTTGCCGCGTTCTTTAGCGGCTTAGCTCAGCATGGCGCCCAGGCCGCCGCGCAGGTAGTGTTCTAGCAGCCGCTGGGCTGCTTGATCCACGACTCGCGCATCAGCTCCTGGCCGTTGCGGCGCAGGTTGCGGTTGCGGTTGCTGTGGCCGAAGTTGTTGCTGCCGGAGGAGAAGATGTTCATCGAGTTCAGCGAAAAGTCGG
>CAYUTM010000013.1:22886-23867 GCA_964447755.1 uncultured Gammaproteobacteria bacterium | reverse complement strand
GTTGAAACAAATTATTCGCAAGTAGTTGTAGCAAATAACGTAAGCTGCGGTGGAGGAGGTGGGGGAGGAGGGTTAACTATCTCTCTTCCATCAATTGATAATCCACAGGTTCCGGGAGTTAGTATTGAAAGTGTAGTTTTTGGTAGAGTTGTACTAAAGTTTAATATACGAAATGCTGCGCAGGTGGGCATTGCGCAAGATGCACAATTTTCTGATGTTGTGTGGTCTGGTTTTCAAAATACCGCAACTTACACTTTGTCGGCTAAAAACAAGAATTTGACTCTTTATATAAAATTTCGCTCAGTTGAAAGTGGTGAAAGTGCGGTTTTTAAAGTGGATGTGCCGTCTAGCTATTCAACAGTAAGTTCCAACCAAAATTTAAATTCAGAAAATACAACAGCAACTTCCACAACATCGACACTCAATCAATTTGCTGATCTCATTTTTGTAAAAATCCCATCAACGAATAGCTTCAAAAGACTCCAAACAATTAAATTTACCTACACGTATACAAACAATAGTTCAACGTCACAAACAATCAAAACCGTACGTTCTTTGTGGGTTAATACTGGAAAAGAAAAGAAACTATCCCAGGTTTATGGTTTTAGAACACTCAAACCAGGAAAAAGTTTTTCTGTTCCTGTTTCGCAATATTTGAGCAAGACATTACCATTTGGAAATTATTCTATCCGAGTGGAGATTCTAGACTCGAAAGGTAAAGTGGTAAAGGCGCGTAATTCATTTGATTTCGAAATTAAAAAATAGAAGACACTAGTGCAAAAAATTAGGGGCAGAATTGCCCCTTTTTTTTATTCACCATATTTCTTGACGTACCTTTGAATCCGAGGTATACATACCTTTGTATTTGAGGTAGTAACTAATTTTAAATATGAAATTTACATCAGAACTTTTAAAAAATTCTTGAACCATAGTTGAAATAATTTTTTCTTTAAGCGTGAAGTGCAAAAAAGTGCGATCAAA
>CAYUTM010000013.1:18164-22876 GCA_964447755.1 uncultured Gammaproteobacteria bacterium | reverse complement strand
TTGTCCGCTCTTTCTAGAAAAGAAATGTACGGCTATGAAATTGTCAAAGAAATCCGAGAAACGAGTGAGGATATTATTACCCTTGGGGAGGGGAGTATGTACCCAGCGCTTCATGAATTAGAAAAGCATGGTTATTTAGATAGTTATTGGCAATCCCAAGAGGGAACGCCAGATAGAAAGTATTACAAAATAACCAGAAAAGGCCGGAAATTGCTTAAAGAAGCCAAGCAAGAGTGGCATCTCTTCTCCAAGGCGGTAAATCAGATCTATGGAATTATCTAATATTAATGGATTTTTAACTATATTTGAAAGTTAGGTTTATTTGCTTATTTATGCGTTTCAAAAACTTTTTGATCATTGGAGTAAGTACATGGATGCTGTTTATATTGAGCGATACTATTTTAGGTAAGAGCGTGTTTTTTCATTGTTCTAATGTTTTTACTCAGGAATGTTGGTTTGCAACTTCCTCTCTCTCCTGGCTTTTAACATTGGTTTCAGTTATTGCAACGGTGATCTATCCTTTTTCGTGGTTTTTTATTATTTTTCAAGCGATACTAATATTTATTTTCAATAAATTATTACCCCGAATAAAAAACATTTTTAAAGATAAGGAGGTAAGAGTTTCTGCTTTGAAATTCATTTTTTCAGTTGCACTTTTGTTACAATGGGCTACGCTATTATTTTCTTTCCGCTTTGTCCCTTTTCAAGATCGAACAATTGATCCCATTGCTCAAGGAGGGTTCCCCTTGAAAGTACTTGATTACCCTGATGCTTATCGATATGTTAATCTCGATATTTCTTTGGTTAATTCCACTACACTGATTCGTTTTGGGTTCAACTACTTAATCTGGCTGGTTTTTTCTGCGGTTCTTTATTATTTTCTTCCTAAGAAATTCACCACGAATAAAAATTTTCTTAGCATACTAATGGTTACCGCTTTATTTTTTCACTTTTTTAGCATGGGCCATCTTTTGCTACAGTTTCTTGATTAAGATTTAGATATGGAAGACGCGGTACATAAATTAATCGCTAATATTCTCCAAGATGTTAAGCTTTCCAAAAAAGAAAAAGAAATGATGGGAAGAGAGCTATATGTTCATTTTTGCGAGGAGAAAAAAGAATTGGAGTTGCAAGGTTATAATGAAGAAAGGGTGATTAAAACAATAGAAAAAAATTTTGGGAATATTCAAACGATTGGTCGTGAATTGTTTTTCGTGCATACTATGAATAAAACCGTACTTGTTGAAATAGGAATTATAGTTTTTATTATAGTTTTTATTTCGTTTTTGATATTTGTTGGATTTGCACCATTAATTCTTTCACCTATTTTTTAATGCTAGATATTTTATGAAGATAATCTCAAAAAAATTTTACAATTTTCTCACCTTAAGTCCTCTGCTTTCTTGTGGTATACCCTATCTATTTTTATCAATATTCTTTATCTTCTTAAAAGATGATTGGGGAAGTATTGCTTATAAAGTAGATACCTCAACAGAACTTCGCGCTTTTCAACTTCATAATATCCATATAGTTTTTTTTGCTATTATTTTACTACTAATTTTTGCCGCTTGCATTCCGTGGATAGTAGTTACTATTGTCTCATGGAAACAAAAATTATTTTCAAAAAAATTTCTGACAGCAAGTATAATAGCTTATTGTTTATTTTCAGTTTTATACTTTTTGGTCTGGAGATTTGATCCGTATGGACTTCGGGATTGGTACATATTTCCTTTGGAAGGAAATATGACTCCAGAATAATTTTTTATGAAAATATTTTTTAAAATCAGCTTAGGAGTTCTTGGGGTGGTGGCTCTATCAATTATACTTTTAACAGTATACGCAGCACGTGGGCTCCCGGCTTGGGTTATTGTGGCTTCGGTGGATCCTCATGAAAGTAATATTTTTTATTTAAATAATCAACAATTGGGGACAGTTAATGGTTTTTGTGCTAAGCATAAAGCTGCCTATGGTGATTGGGAAATTAGATTAGTTCGAGATGATAAAGAACAAAAAATTTACATTAAGGATACTACTCGATTAAAAATTGGTGAGCCAATAGGGGATGAGTTGGGGTTAGTAGTGTTTCAGGCAAATGCTCGGCAAGACTTATGGGAAAAATTTGGATGTAAAATGTAAATAGGTATGGTTCAGAAAATAGAAAAACTTATTGAAGAGGTAGTTACATACTCTAAATTAGGGGTATTGCAAAAAAATTATTTAAGAAAAGAATTACACTCACATTTATACGCTGAGAAAAAAGAGCTGGAGTTGCAAGGTTATAATGAAGAAAGGGTGATTAAAACAATAGAAAAAAATTTTGGGAATATTCAAACGATTGGCGGTGAATTGTTTTTTGTACACAGGATAAGCAAAACGCTAGTGACTGAACTAAGAATATTATTTCTTATTATTGTTTTAATGTGCGCTCTACTTATTAGTAAATTTGTCTTTTATTTTTTTACACCTTTTTTTTAAATATGACCGTTGTTTCAAAAAATTTTTATTCGTTTTTAACCTTGAGTCCTGGACTGGCTATGGTCATATTCTATAGCCTGATTTTGCGAGCTTATATAGTTTTGGGAAGATTCCCCATACCATATCAGCCTGACCCCAAGGATTTAAATTTCAATATTCACATGTGGCTGGTGTTGATTAGTGCGACATTTGTCTATGCGGCTTTTTTGCCGTGGATATTTATTACCGTTAAACTTTGGCAACAAAAAACTTTTTCAAAAACTTTTATGACCACATGCACCGCGCTTTATGCTATATTTTTTGCAGCTTTTATATTAATCATCAAGCTTGATCCGGGAAAATTTGTAGAGTGGTTTCTTGATTAATTTTGTGGTATGCCTTCAAACATCGAACAATTTATTGAGGAAATCGTTGAAGCTTCAAAATTATCATTAGTAAAAAAGAATCAACTAAGAAAAGAACTATATTCAGATTTTTTTGATAAACAAAGAGATCTCCATCTGCAAGGATTTGATGAGCAAAAAAGTTTGGCAATGATTAAACAAAGTTTTGGTAATACGCAAATAATTAGCAAAGAATTACGTGCGGTGCATGAAAATTTGACTTTAAAACAGTGGATTTTTAGAGGGGTATTTATTTGGTTTTTGAGCGTTTTTTTAATCACGCTTTCTACGGAGCTTATAAGGTGTGTCCGGATAGACACAAGCGAGTGCTCTGAAGGTATGTTGCTTTCATTATTTTATCCTCTTCTTTCACTCTCTCCCTCCCTTTTTTTCTTCGTTGCTGCTAATAAATTTTCTTTATTTTTTTTGGGAGTAACTACCACGGCTATTTTTTTGTTTTATAGTTTTATCTCTTTTTTTAATAAAAATATACAGGGAGCAGATGCTCGTAAACGAATTGTTGTTTTAGTTTTTTCTTTAGCATTAATTTTGAATTGGTTCTCGGTTGTAATTTCTTTACGCCCTATTTCTCAAATACCAGATCATACTGTTTATTCGCCCAACGATCCACCACCACCTGTATTACCTATAGAAAAAGCTGGCTTTCCGTTCACTACTTTTTATTTTCCTCCTCCCCCTATGGGAAATGATAGTGTACCTTTGTGCATGTGGCCAAATTTTTACATTAATTTTTGTATATGGTTTGCGGTTTCTATAATTATATACTTTTTTATACCGCGAAAAATTAAAAGTAATAATCGAGCGATTATTACTTTTGCTATCATAGCAGCTGTTTTAACGGTCTATAGCTTGGGGTGGATTATTTTGCGGTTTGATTGAATGTTAGAATTCTTGGTTGTTGGAGAAAAACATGCTGTGTCACTACTTTTTTAAGTTTAATTTTTGATAGGTTAGGTATGTGGTTTAATGGTATTTTGGACATAGGTAGAGGGGTAATATTAGCAATTCTATTTTTATTAGGTCATTTTTTTGGTACACCTTTAAAGACTCCTATTTTAAATTCGTTAGAAAATATCGAGATGAATGATAGTATTGAACAGGTACGGGAGGTAGTAAAGAAAATAGATGAAACCCGCGGAGGAGCGGAGGACCTGCCTATACTAATACTAAATAACACACAGAACGATGAACTGCTCGCGTTGATAGCAGAAGGTGATATTGCTGGAGGGCATCTTGGAAAAGAAATTTTTGAAACGAAAAGTGGTATGGAGGCGGTAGCTCAAAAAGTACAGAGTTACAAAGAAAAGAAAATTTTTCCGGTAATTGAGTCCGAAGCTTGGGTGGTACGTTATTTAAAAGAAACTGATATTATCTATTTTGATGCTCGTAATCTTGTTTCTGTAACAGTGCGCTATAAACATATAAATTAAGGTTTGTTTTAATTTTTAAACTAGGCGGGTGGGGTAGAAAGGCCGAAAAATTCTCTTTTTCTTTCTTTCTCCCCCAAACAAAAGCAAACGCGGGGGGAAATAAAAAGCGTTTGCAGAAGGAGAGTGACATGAGAAACTTTCAAGCGTTGTTTCTATTATTTTTTTGTTCTTTTTTGGCGGGTTGCGAGCCAGTAATAAATTTTTCTTGTGACACAATGGTAACTTATCCGGTGTATACATATGGATTTGAAATCCATATTGATGATATGTCTGATTCGCTGCTACGAAGAGGGTGGAAGTTGCATTACTCTTTTATAAGACCGAACAAGCCGATCGATGATGGTTCGTTTGAGTATAATATGTGGCTTAATTTCGTGGTAGGATCGCTAGAACAGGGTATTCC
>CAYUTM010000013.1:7857-18101 GCA_964447755.1 uncultured Gammaproteobacteria bacterium | reverse complement strand
GTTTTTTATTTGGAAGTTCCTTGGAACCACCAGCCAACTGATTTTGTAATCATTCGGTTGGGAAAAGAAGGAGGGTTTGTCAAAAAGTTTACCCTGCATTATAGCCCATTGAAATTTCCATCCACTGATCTTCCTTGGACAGAGGAAGTTGAAACAATGACGATGTGTAAATGAAAAATGGCAGGCCGAAGTGAATCTTCGGCCCATCTCACGATAGTCTAAATTATTTTAGTCTCTGATGAAATGTTGAAAAGCTTCAAAAATTATTAGCACCAGAAGGTTGCATAATTTATTGGTTGGGTCTATACTATCTTTTCGTATAATCCAAAGTAATGGAATATTTAGCGCACCTAGACACCGCTATATTACTTAAAACCGTAGGATACCTCGGTCTTTTTGGTATTATTTTTGCGGAATCTGGTCTGTTGATCGGTTTTTTTCTGCCAGGAGACAGTTTGTTATTTACTGCTGGATTTTTGGCCTCGCAACATGTTTTAAATATTTGGTGGGTGTTGTTGGTAACATTATCTGGTGCAATTATTGGTGATAATGTGGGTTATTTTTTTGGTAAAAAAATTGGTCCAAAAATTTTTACTAAGGAAGAATCTATTTTTTTTCACAAAAATCACATTGAACGTGCTCGATTGTTTTACGAAAAACATGGTGGAAAAACTTTGGTTTTGGCACGTTTTATACCGATTGTGCGTACTTTTGCTCCTATACTCGCGGGTGTTGGAGCTATGCCATTTAGAACGTTTTTTGTGTATAATATTATAGGTAGTGTTTTGTGGGCTGTTTTTTTACCTCTTGCGGGGTATGGGTTGGGAAATTTGATTCCGAATGCTGAGCAATACATTCACTACATTGTATTTGGTATTATCATTTTATCTATTTTACCTAGTTTGATTCATGTTTTTAAAAACGTCAAAACGAGGCAAAAAGTAAAAGATTTCTTTATTAAGTAATGCTAGTTAAATTTTGGTGGGGGCATGTTAAAACCATAATGCTATATGTCATCAAGCCAAACAAAGAAAAATACACACTTTAAATTAGGTGAGTTTTACGCTACCGCAATTTGTGGCAATGATATTTTAAGTTCCACATTATATGTTTCTGGGATAGCAGTTTTATTTGCGGGTGTATATGCGCCAATAGTTTTGCTCATTATTGGTGCGGTACTGTGGTTGTATAAATCAGTTTATACAGAAGTAGTCGAGGCTTTGCCTGTAAATGGAGGGGCATATAACTGTTTGCTTAACGGAACTTCAAAAACATTCGCAGCGATTGCTGGGGTCATGACAATTTTGTCATATACAGCGACCGCTGTTATTTCAGCAAAAATAGGGGTGGAATATTTGCATACAATTTTACATAATTTGCCAATCATTTTAACCACCATAGGTTTGTTGGCGCTTTTTGCTATTTTGGTTATCAGCGGAATCAAAGATTCTGCAAAAGTGGCTGCGGGAATTTTTTGTTTTCATATTTTCACCTTAGTTTCTTTTTTGGCTTTGGGGGCTTGGTATATTTTTAACAATCATTCGCAGTTAAGTTTTAACTTTGCTAAAACCGCTCAAATAATTAGCGAACATGGCGGTTTTTTTACAGCATTATATTTAGCTTTTTCCGCTTCTCTATTGGGTGTGTCTGGTTTTGAAAGTTCGGCTAACTTTGTAGAAGAGCAAAAAACAGGGGTATTTCGTAAAACACTGCGTAACATGTTAATTGGCGTTGCGGTATTTAATCCATTAGTTGCTTTGGTAGTGGTTAGTAGTATGCCCTACGATGCAATTGTTCAGGCTAAAGATTTTCTTTTGTCTGATGCGGCGAGAGTTGTTGGAGGAAATTGGTTTCAGTATGTGATGGCTTGTGATGCATTTTTAGTATTATCGGGTGCTGTACTAACTTCATTTGTTGGTATTAGTGGTTTGGTAAGTAGAATGGTTAATGATAATTGTTTGCCAAGCTTTTTAAATAAGCTCAATTCAAAAGGATCACATCCTCGAATAATCGTTGCTTTTTTTCTTCTCTGTACTTCAATTTTATTGCTTTCAAAAGGAAATTTATTAGCCTTGGCGGGTGTGTACACGATTGCTTTTTTGGGAGTGATGAGTTTTTTTGCACTGGGGAATTTAATTTTAAAAGAAACGAGAACGGATTTAAAAAGAACATATCGTTCGTCGGTACTTAAAGTTTTTCTTGCATTTGTGGCAACATTTTTTGGTATTTTGGGGAATATTCGAATAGATGTTAATAATTTGATTTTTTTTGAGTTATATTTTTTCCCGGCTCTCGTTATTGTTTTTAGTGTAATGTATCACGATTATATTTTACGTTTCCTAATGAGAGTCACCATACGTTTGCCACGAATTCATAATTATTTGATTAAAAAATTTGATAACATAGTACAAGGAAAATTCGTCGTTTTTTTGCACAATATCCACCGCCTACATTCTTTGCTTCAATATATCGATAGAAATGAAACAGGTTGGCATATTACAATTATCTTATGCAAGGATGCTGATGCTGATAATGTCGCAAATTTTAAAGAACTCAATGATACGATAGCTACGCTTGCTAAGGCGGGAGTTTTTCCTCATTTGAATATTTCAACCATATATAAAAATAAAGAATTTGGTCCTAAGGTTGTAGCAGAGGTGTCGCGAGAGCTTGGTATTAGTACAAATAGAATCCTCATTGGTTCAATTCACCATTACCACCCGTTTGATTATGATGAATTGGGTGGTGTGAGAATTATCTATTAATCCTATAAATAAAAAACCACTCCTAGAGTACCGAAGTGGTTTTTTATTTTGATCTTACTATTTGATGAGTTGAAATATGCATTAGACACCTCTTGGAGATAGATAATGCGTATTCTGCCAGGAACCCTTTTTTTTGGGGGGGGCTGGCAGTAGATTGTTGTGAAACTTTTGGTTTACGCAGCTGCGCGATTGGCTGCTGGCGAGGTGCGACGATCCTGCACCTTCTGCAGAGCAACGAACGCGAGCTTTGCGGTGCAGCCACAACCGATTCCGATAACCAAGTCGGTTGACAAGGTGGCGAAAACGGTAACGAGAAAGGTGGCGAAGGACTCTAGGCCTTCGTGAGCCATTTCTCGCCAAATGGCCGGCTTGCACAGGGCGTATCCGGCGTACATCACCACTGCGCCCAGAGTGGCCAGAGGGATTTGGCTGATCACGTTTTTTCCAGCGACCAGAAAGAACGCCAGAAAGCACGCGTTGAAGAACCCTGCCCAGAGCGTTCGCCCGCCCGCCTGAATGTTGGCGGTGGACTTGATGCCACCCGGCAGGTTCGTTGTGCCGCCAAAGAACGTGGCGATGAACACGTTTAGAATCCCCATCGAACGCAGTGTTCGGTTTACGTCGCTGGTGCGACGGCAGGGATCTTTTTTGTCGATTCCTCGAACGCTAACAGCCGACTCCACTGTATCGATGGCGACCAAAATGAGGGCGGTCTTCAACCCGATCATCAATATCTTGACGTTCGAGAAGAGGCCGGAAAAATTTGGCCGAACGATTTCATGGTGTAGGATGTCCTGCGGGATCTGGATGAGATAGGACTTCTCAAGCCCCAGCACTCGTCCCGCGATGATCCCAAAAATCACTACAATCGCCGGTGAAGGTACAAGCTTCAGTCCGGGGATTTTCGCAGTGAGTCGGGGAAGTCCGAACACCAGAATCAGGCTCGTTAGTCCGAGCAAAAAGGTGCTTGGATTCATTTTTTGGGCACGAGTTGGGATTTCACGAATGATGTCCCAAAAGTGCATTTTTCCTGCGAAGGGCTGTCCAAAAAAATCTCCCATCATCTTGACGATGATACCAATTCCAATTGCTGCCAGCATCCCTTCGACAACTGCGATGGGGATGCGTTCGGAGTATTTTGCCACCTTAAGCCTTGAAATGATGCACATCTCAATGGCGCCGGTGATTACGATGGTGGCCAGTAGCAGGCCGTACCCCTGGGAGGGGTTGCCGGCGGCGCGGCCCAGTTCGTCCATGCCTGTGGCCAAAGCCAGGGCAAGCCCAGCAGCCGGGCCAGAAACGGTCACGTATGAGCCGCGAAGAAACAACATGCACACACCCGCGATGATCGCGGTGAAGAGCCCGGCGACCGGAGGAAATCCGGACGCGCGAGCGATCCCCATCGAGAAACTGGTGGAGATGTTGGCAACCACCAATCCCGCCAGCAAATCTCGCTTCCAGTTTGCCTGTAGACTCGCGATGAGTCCGACGGGAGGAGGAGGCTCGGTGTGAAGGTAGGAAACAATGGTGCCGTGCGTCATTTTTGGCGCTCCTGTATGTTACAGACTAGGGATGCTCCATGCATGCCCCGGGGCGTAGGTTTTTTGGCAAAGAAGAAGGTATTATTTTTCTTAAAAATAAAAAATTTAAGATGGTTTGCGAAGAAATATTCGAAACAGATTAAAAACCAAGTGAAACGCTTGTTTTCGCCACCTGTTTCGGATGTTTTTCGCCCCTCCTTTTAATGAAATAATACAAGGTTCGGTCTTAAAGCCAATACCCTGGGGTATGCATGTTAAACCAAAATTATTTTGTAAAGAACTTTCATTATATACCATATTTTTTCCTTTAATACTATATACCTCATATGTATTATAATCAAGAGTTCTTGTGATTATTTTTTTGCTAATTTTAGCTAAAAAAAATTTTTCTCTCATGAACTGTGAATAACTTTTTCAAAATATATGCAAAATAAATACTTTTCTATAAAACAATCGCACAAATTGACAAAATATTTTTTCTACTCATACGAGTTTATTTTTTTAACAACCCTTGTTTTCTTTATTGTTTAGTGATAATCTATAGACACTTTATTTGGTATGTTAGAGAAAATTATGTCTTTTTTAACCACATTATTTGGTGATCCGAATGCTAAGATAGTTAAACAAATACAGCCAATTGTTGACAAAATAAATGAGTTAGAACAAACCGTGGCACAGCTGAGCAATGAATTGTTGAAAGGTAAAACCATTGAATTTAAAGAGCGTTTACAAAAAGGTGAAAACCTGGATAATCTCTTGCCTGAGGCTTTTGCTGTTGTTCGTGAAGTGTCCAAACGTCTTACCGGAATGCGCCACTTCGATGTGCAGTTAATGGGTGGAATTTTTTTGCATAAAGGCAACATTGCTGAAATGCATACCGGTGAGGGTAAAACACTTACTGCAACTTTGCCACTGTATTTGAACGCACTTACAGGTAAGGGAGTTCATTTGGTAACCGTAAATGATTATTTGGCAAAACGTGATGCGGTGTGGATGGGGCAGATTTATGATTTTCTTGGTTTAAGTGTGGGGGTAATTCAAAATCAGCTTGTTTCTTACCGATATAATCCACATAAAAAGAATATTGATTTAAGTGAAGGAAGTTCCGAAGATAAAAAAAGAGATGAAAACGGGGTGTTTAAGGTTGAATATGATTATCTTGATGCTTGCCCACGTAAAGACGTGTACAAATGTGATATTGTGTACGGAACGAATAATGAATTTGGCTTTGATTATTTACGCGATAACATGGTGCAAAGCTTAAGTGAGGTGTCGCAGCGAACCCTCCATTTTGCAATTGTTGATGAGGTTGATTCTATTTTAATTGACGAAGCTCGTACCCCTTTAATTATTTCTGCTCCAGCAGAAGAAGCGGCTGAAATGTATTATAAATTTGCTGATTTGGTAAGTAGGCTTCAAGAAAATGATGATTATAACATTGATGAAAAAATGCATGCTTCAACGCTCACTGAGACAGGCATTAAAAAAATAGAGCAATGGCTTGGTATTGAAAATATTTATGCTGAGGGTGGAATTGTGATGGTTCACCATGTAGAGCAGGCGTTAAAAGCGAAGGCATTGTTTAAGCGTGATCGTGATTATGTAGTTGAACAAGGTGAGGTCATCATAGTGGATGAGTTTACTGGGCGAAAAATGCCTGGTCGTCGCTATAGCGAAGGTTTGCATCAGGCGATTGAAGCAAAAGAACGGGTGGCAATTCAGCGAGAAAGTAGAACTATGGCCACTATTACTTTTCAAAATTATTTCCGCATGTACGAAAAATTATCTGGTATGACAGGAACAGCTGTAACTGAAGCAGAAGAATTTGGTAAAATTTACAAACTCGAAGTGGTTGTTGTACCATCTCATCGTCCAAAAAATCGCTTGGACAAATCAGATAAAATTTATAAGACCCAAGAAGGAAAATTTCGTGCAATCGCAAAAGAAGTTAAGACATTGCAGCAAAAAGGTCAGCCAGTTTTAATTGGTACTGTTTCGGTAGAAAAAAATGAGTTTTTGGCAATGTTTTTAGAGCAAGAGGGTGTAAAATACGAGATTTTAAATGCAAAAAACCACGAAAGAGAAGGTGAGATTATTGCTCAAGCCGGTAAGCCAGGTGCAGTAACATTGGCCACGAACATGGCGGGGCGAGGAGTGGACATTATCTTAGGAGGCAATCCGCCAGTTCTAGAAGACGGGCAAAAAGTTCGTGATTTAGGTGGTTTATATGTTCTTGGTACCGAACGACACGAATCAAGGCGCATCGACAACCAGCTTCGTGGTCGAGCTGGTCGACAGGGTGATCCCGGTGAAACCCAGTTTTATCTTTCTACCGAGGATGATTTAATGCGTATTTTTGCAGGTGATAGAATTAAATCGGTGATGCAAACTTTGGGGGTAGGGGATGATATGCCTATTGAGCAAAAAACAATTACGCGTATTATTGAGTCCGCGCAAAGAAAAGTTGAGGGATTTCATTTTGACACCCGGAAACACTTGTTAGAATATGACGATGTACTTAATCGTCACCGCGAAGTAATTTATGGTAATCGACGAACGGTTTTACAGAACTATGAGGAAGAAAAGAAAATAATAAGTGAAGGAAAAAATGCTCAAGAAGAACGTGACGAGACTTTGCGTGACATGATATTTAAAATGATTGAAGAAGAAATAGAGCAGGTTGTTTCTTTCCATACAAATACCGAAGATATTAGTTCGTGGAATATGGAAGAAATTTGCCAAACTCTGTCTACCATCCTTCCTCTTCAGGAAGAAGAAAAAACACATCTAGCTTCCTTTTCCCTACCAACTAAAGACAGGCTTGAAATAGTGGTTTTGCGTACAAAACTTATTGAGTATTGTAAAACTATTTTTGAGAAACGTTATGAGGAACTGTTGGTTAAAAAAACACCTCACCCAGAGCTTTTGCTTGAGCTAGAAAAACAGATGCTTTTGCGCTCAATAGATAATTTGTGGATCGATCACTTAGTTGCTGTTGATTATTTGCGCACAGGTATTGGTCTGCGAGGATATGGTCAAAGAGATCCTTTGGTTGAGTATAAAAAAGAAACCTATCGAATGTTTAATGAGCTGCTCCAAGCAATTCAGAAAGAAGTGGTATATAGCATTTTTAAGGTAAGTATTGGAATTCAAATGGCTCCAAGTATTATGGAGCAGCAAGAAAAAGCCACTTTTCAGGGTGCTGAAAAAACTACGATTACAGATTCACCAGCAAGAAGTGATAAACCTCAAAATTCTGAAGGCGAAGAAATAGGCAGAAATGATTTTTGTTTTTGTGGATCAGGAAAAAAGTATAAACGCTGTCATGGTGCTTGAGACTTTCTCGCGTAACTGTGGTAGGTTGAGATCAACACTTTAAAAGAATGTATTAAAAAAACTATCCGCATCTTTTAAAAGCGGATAGTTTTTTTAATAAAGGCACCCTGGTGCGAATAACTTTAAAATGATCTATCTAGTTTAAAGCACTTGTTTAAACTGAAACACTAAGAGGAATTTTAAAAAAAATAATCCCGTAAAGAGTGTGTAAAATTCTCTAGGAACTGGCTTGATTAGTTTGGAGGAGAAAAATTATTTTCCTACTCCAGGTTTGTGGATAACATAGGTTACCACGCCCCACATTTCAAATTTCATCCCAGGTGTTATTTCAATATCTTCCTGGTCTTCAGTTTCGGCGGCAAAGTAAAGCTGCTTACCTTTTGTTTTAAGATATTTAATTACAAATTTATTTTCTAAATTTCCAACCACTAGTTTTCCATCGCGATTTTCATTTGTTTGGTTAACAACCAAAATATCTCCTGCTGAAACATTGAGTGAAGAATGAGTGTCGCCAGCAATTTTTACTAAAAAAGTTTCACTTGGGTGGCTAATAATGTAGCCATTAAGATCAAGACTTTCATCAATAGAAGTGTGGGCTAAGCTTGCTATTTTTTCAGTAGGATTTTCTTCGGTGATAGTTTCTGAATTTGGGGTGAGAGATTTGAATGCATGATATACTGGCAAATTTCGTAGTATCTTTTGCTCAGGTCTAAAAATTTGTTTTACTGTAAAATTTGATTGTCGAGTTTTAATGCTATAATTCATAAGGAGGATTTAACTATTTTTATAAATTCTAAAAATAAAAAATAACCCTCCTTAGGCAATTTTTAATTCTTTATTAAACCCATCATACATCATGTTGATGTGTAGTACAATCATTTTAAAAGTGGATATGTATCTTTTCCTTTATTTTTTAGGTAGAAATGGCCGTTTGTAGATCGTGAAACAACAGTGCTATATCCACTTGCAAAAATAGGAGTGCTAGCGTATAGTTGTTGGACTTAATATTGGTTTACTATGTCTTCATCTCTTTTTTCTAAGTCATATACACTATCACAGATTAAAGCACGCTTGTTTGGTTTGCTGGGTATTGTCATCGTTTGTTTGATTGTAATATTTCCAAATTTTATCAATGTAGGAATAGGCGCTATAAATAAAAAAAGTAATCTGGGAATTCCAAATTTGCCCAACAAAGGCTTTAGTCTGGGGCTTGATTTACAAGGTGGTGCACATTTGGTGTACCAGACAAAAACTGATCAGATCCCCGCGAGCGATAGAGATGTTGCTGTGGAAGCGGTTCGTGATGTTATTGAGCGTCGTGTTCGTGGGGGTCTTGGTGTTACAGAACCCATTGTGCAAACAACTAAAGTTGGAGATGATAGGCGTATAATAATCGAGCTTCCAGGTGTAAATAATGTAAATGAAGCTATTCAAATGATAGGAAAGACCCCCGTTTTAGAGTTTAAAGAGCCTAATACGACCCCTGCACGCGATTTAACAAAAGAAGAAAAAAAACAGCTTGACGATTTTAATAAGGCAGCCAGTAAAAAAGCTAAGGACGCACTTCTTGCTATAAACAAAGGTATGAATTTTGCTGATGCAGTAATTCGTTATTCTGAAGAAAGTGGTGCGCAAACAAACGGAGGAGATATTGGTTTTGTTACCTATAAAAATCAACCCGAGCTTTATACATGGGCCCAGGGTAGAAAAGATGGTGAGGTGTCAAAAGAAATTGTTGCAACTTCAGCCGGGCTTGTTATTCCCAAAAGATTAGAAGAAAAGACTGTGTCTGGCGATAAGCTTATTGGTTTGTCTCATATTATTATTTGCTATAAAGGAGCATTGCATTGTGACGGATTGTTATATGCAACTAAAGATGAGGCTTTGAAAAAAATTCAAGAAATTAAAAAAGAGGCGACAGTAGCCAACTTTGCTGATTTAGCTAAAAAATACTCCACCGACCCGCTAGCAAAACAGACTGGCGGTGATCTTGGTAAATTTGAGAAAGGTGATGTTCCAGAATTTGAAAAAATCGTTTGGGATATGCCTGTTAAATCCATTTCTGAGCCGTTTGAAACTGAGTATGGGTATCACATAGTTTTTAAAAAATCCGAAGAGCAGATTAAAGAATTTCATTTAGCGCGTGTTTTAGTCAAAACAAAGCAAGTATCTGATTTTGTTCCTCCTGCAAGTGAGTGGAAATCAACAGGTTTGTCTGGTAAACAATTAACCAGAGCTGAGGTTGTTCAGGATCCTCAAACAGGACAGGTGCAAGTGAGTTTAAAATTTGACCAAGAAGGATCGAAACTGTTTGGAGAAATAACTTCTCGTAACATTGGAAAACAAGTAGCAATTTTTCTTGATGATAGCCCAATTAGCGTTGCTAGTGTTAACCAGCCAATTTTAACAGGTAATGCGGTTATTACTGGTGGGGGGATAAATAATATTTTGTACGCAAAAGATCTCACCAAACAACTTAATCTGGGGGCGATTCCAGTTCCTATTGAAATTTTAAGCCAGAAGAAAGTTGATGCGACATTGGGCATTGATTCTCTTCACAAAAGTTTTGTTGCAGGCATGATTGGTTTAGTGGCCGTGATGT
>CAYUTM010000013.1:0-7847 GCA_964447755.1 uncultured Gammaproteobacteria bacterium | reverse complement strand
TCTTTTATCAGTTTGTTCACTGGCATTTTACACTCTTCTGAATTTGGCACTTTTCAAATTACTAGGTGTAACACTAACTTTGTCCGGAATCGCTGGCTTTATTCTATCCATTGGTATGGCTGTTGATGCAAATGTGTTGGTGTTTGAAAGGTTGAAAGAAGAATTGGTTAGCGGAAAAGCTTTGCGCATGTCTACAGAAGAGGCTTTTTTGCGCTCATGGCCTTCAATTCGCGATGGTCACATTACAGCTCTGTTAAGTTGCGTATTTCTTATGTGGTTCGGTAGTGGTTTTGTGCAAGGTTTTGCTATTATTTTAGCTTTAGGTACGCTTATTAACTTGTTTACAGCCATTACTGTTACTAGAACAATCATGCGTTTTGTTTTTGGATGGTTTAAAGATCGGGCTAGTTGGTTGTTTTTGGGGCACACAACTCCTTCTCAGCATGTTAAATAATTATGACTATGAAAAAAAATATTCCGTTTATTTCTTATTATAAAACCTGGCTTGTTATTGGAGCTATAACTGTTGTGTTAAGTTTATTGATGTTAGTCATTTTTAGATTAAAACCGGGTATTGATTTTACCAGCGGATCGCTCCAGGAAATTACATTTAGTTCAAACATCCCTTCTGTAGATAAGGTTCAAAAGGTATTTAACGATCTAAATTACAAGGACGCAATTATACAAAAAACAGAAGAAGGCTTTATTATTAGAACCAAGTTTTTGGATGAAAGTGAGCATCAAAACGTTCTTCAAGCAATTAAAAAAACATTTGAAACTCCTACCAATAAGGTAATGGAACAAGGTTTTGAAACTATTGGGCCTGTAGTAAGTGGGCAGTTACGTAGCAGGGCATTTTGGGCAATATTGCTAGTTAGTTGCAGTATAATAATATATCTCGCCTACGCTTTTCGCAAAGTTTCAAAACCGGTAGAAAGTTGGAAGTATGGACTTATGGCGGTTATAGCCATGATTCATGACATACTTTTGGTTTTGGGCGTGTTTGCTGTTTTGGGTCATTATTTTGGGGTAGAGATTGATATTGCTTTTGTGGTTGCTATATTAACGGTGCTTGGTTTTTCTGTGAACGATACTATTGTAGTATATGATCGTATCCGTGAAAATTTATTGCACCATAGCAGTAACAATTTTAGTGAGATAGTGAACAATGGGCTGAATGAAACTTTGATGCGTTCATGTAACACAACCTTAACTGTTTTATTGCCTCTTTTTGCCCTCTATTTTTTCGGAGGAGCATCGTTACATAATTTTACTCTCGCCCTACTGATTGGTATGGCGAGTGGAGCTTACTCTTCTATTTTTATTGCTAGCCCGCTTTTGGTTTTGGCAGAAAGGTGGAAAAACAAAAAAGTTCACGTCTAATATTAAAATTAAAAAAAGCCTTTTCCGAGGCTTTTTTTAATTGTAGAGAAATGTTATACTGCCTGTACTATGAGTGATACCACTTTTAAACATCTTATTGCTTTTGTTGCAACATTTATCACCCTACTGGCCTATGTAAGTGGCTATGTTTCTGGTCAACAAGGTTGGTGGTGGACAGGTTTTGGTTTGCTTGTAATATATGGCGGTATCTACAAGCTTGTTAAGTAGCCCAGTTTAGTTTCGTATGCTTATTGATACTCCTTTTGGTTTTAGTTTTGATGTAACTTTTTGGCAGAATATTTTTGCCCTCCCTGTTCCGCAGTTGATTTTTGTTTTGTTTGTACTTGGGGGGTGGGTGGCAATATATCTTTTGTTTTTTAAAACTGCTCTTGATTTATGGGCTAAATTCTTGAAAACAAAATTTACCCGAAAATGGAAGTGGGTAATTTTGGCTGTTGATATTCCACCACTTTTTATTCAAACGCCTAAGGCGGTTGAACAAATTTTTGCTCAATTGAGCGGTTCTATTTCTAGTATTAGTGTTAAAGAAAAATATACAGTAGGTAAAACACCCAAAAATTTTAGTTTTGAGATCATTAGTATTGAAGGATATATCCAATTTTTGGTTCGAACCGAGGAAGAATTTAGAGATTTAGTCGAAGCCGCAATCTATGCTCAATACGCTGAAGCAGAAATTACTGAGGTAGAAGATTACGTAGATAATATTCCGGATAAATTTCCCAGCGATGATTATGACGTTTTGGTGGTCGATTTTAAACTTGCTCAACCTTCACCATACCCAATACGTACCTATCCAAGTTTTGAATACAATATTAGTAAAGATCAGGTTTTTAGTGATCCGATGGCCGCTATTCTAGAAACATTCAGCAGAATTAGTCGTGGGGAAAATTTTTGGCTGCAGTTAATTATTGAGCCAACCTCAAATGATTGGAAAGAGGCAGGGATAAAATTTATTAAAGAATTAATTAGTGGAAAAAAATCAAGTTCCGAGCCTTTTATTTTTAAAATATTGAGCTTTCCTTTGTCTTTATTGCATGAGGTGGCTAGCTCGTTTGTGGGTGGTGGTAAAGAGGATGATAAGAAAAAAAAGCCAGAAAAAAAAGATGCTCCTGAAGGAAAAATTTCTGATTTAACCCCCGGGGTTAAATCAACCATCGAAGCAATGGAAGAAAAATTATCAATGATTGGTTTTAAGTCTAAGTTAAGAATTCTTTATGCGGCTCGGAAAGATATTTTTAACCCTACAAGATGTATAAATGGTTTTATTGGTGCTATGAATCAGTTTCACATGGTAAACCGTAACGCTATCGTTCCTGATAAAAAAAGTTCGTCACCAAAACCTAAAAAAACTTTCAAATTGAAAAGAAAATTCGTTAAAGCTTACAAAAAACGTGATATCAAAAATGTTCTTGATCCTTATCTTTTAAATATACAAGAATTAGCCACGGTTTGGCACTTCCCATTGCCATTTGTGAAAACACCGTTGGTGCAAAAAGCTGGTGCTAAACGTGGAGAACCTCCACTTGGATTGCCGGTTGAATGGGCAGAAACACCGCTTAAAAAACGTGGCCAAAGCCTTGTTTCTGAACCTCCTAAAGAACCAAAAAGTAAACCGCCAGATGAGCTAATGTTTGGATAATTTTTATGAAGCGATTTTTGTATGTAAGTTTTGTAATTATATCGATGAGTATTGTGAGTGGTTGTGGAGTAGTTAAGAATGAAAACACTACAACGTCTTCGTTATTAACATCGATACATAGTGCTTCCACCTCCATTTCATCCTCATCTATAAAAATCGATAAAGATGATGTATCAACGTGGCCAAGGTTTGAATTTAAAGAGTTGGGTTTTTCAGTGCAGTTGCCATTCGAGAAAAATATGTGGCATTCTGAATACAGAAAGTGTTACCATGGGGCATGGTATGACGAGAAAGAGCAGAAGACTGGTCAGGCTTGTGATTTTGGAATGGATTATTCTACGGTAAATGCCTATGTTGTATCAGATTCTGAAGAAATTCCCGCACTCTCTATTTCAAGTAGATCTAAAAATTTTAGTGCCGATCGGAGTCTGTTTGCTACGGATATGTATGATTTCTATTTATCAAATAAAAATAAAGAAAATTTACCGCACAAAACTCCTTATGTTTGGGAAATACAAAATCCTTTAAAATTTTTTTATATTCAGGGTAATCTGGTCGCAATTAGTGATTTATATAAAAATTTTTATGAATATGCTGAAAAAGAATATGGTCAAAGTAATAAGAGATTTGTGTATGGCATCTACCTAAAGATTCCGAATAATAAAGAGTTTCAAGCCGCAATAATTGAATTAGGAAAGATCGAAAGTAATTATCACTGGACTCAAAAACAAGTCGAATCAATTGCGGGTTCAATTGTGTATAATGTTTCTGATAAATAACTTTTTTGCTACGTAACAAATAGTGGTTTTATTAACTATTATTTGTTAAGCAGCAGCTCAACAAGGCGTGCTCCTTAACAAGCAACAAGGAGGTCGACATGTTTTCTCGAAACTGGTTAGTAATTTTTTTAATTCCCTTAACCTTCTGTGGGGTATCGCCACAGAACGACCACAAGATCCTGCCGTCGTCATCAAAAAACCAAGCCGTTTATACTGGCTTGTCTTTAGGGCTTCCGCTCCCTGCGGGGTATAGTTGGAGAGTGAATACCGAAGCAAAAAGTGGGAAGTCGGGGACTTGTTTTCCCAGCCCTGACTGTATTGACTCTTACCACCAGAATCATTACGCTCTTGATTTTGGTCGGTATATAAGATACTACAACAATACTTTGCCACCACGTTTTGAAGACAATGTTGTGGATGTTGTAGCTGCAGCTAGCGGCACTGTCGTTGAGGCTACTCCATATAACTCGGGTTGTTTTCAGGCGCCTCCTCCCTATTTTAGCGGAGGAAAAACGTGCAAGGTCTACATTGATCATGGTGGTGGCTACATAACTCACTATCTTCATTTTGCCGACAATACGATTGTGGTAAAAGTTGGTGATTATGTAGTCAAAGGACAATACTTGGGAAAAATGGGTACAACCGGGCCCTCTAGTGGGACGCATCTCCATTTTGAAGTACTTTATGCTGGAAGCAGCCTTACCTCAAATAATGGTTTGCTTAATATTACACTCGACGGCCGTGATTTTATTGATGGGTATAAATTTGGCGACTTTGTTCCTTCCACCAACGGTTTCACTTTTGACTACGCCAATGGCAACAACCTCCACACATGCCTTAACGCGCCTAGCGGGGGTAATCTGGCAAATAATTGGACGTTTACTTGTAACCGTAGTGCCACATTTAGTGTGGGGCAAACGGTTTGGTCCAACTTGCTTTTAATCAACTTACAGCAAGACATTTGTGCGCGAGTGGAATGGTACTTGGGCAGTGTTAAAAAAGGGGAAAGTGGTGAATGGTGCTCGAATACAATTGAAGTAGATGGAGGTTGGGAAAAATCGTATCTGTGGAATTCGTTTGCTGTGACCGAACCAGGAAACTCTTGGAGTGCTCGTTACTTTGTTCGGGTAAAAAACCATGGGGCAAGCTATCTTCCGGCGGCCATGGCAGTGACACCGGATTTCACTGTGACAAATAACGCTCCTGCGCCACCTCCGCCAACACCTTCGATTCCCGCAGTTCCTGTGCTGCTCTCACCCATCTCTGTCCCGTCTTTCCCACCAACCAAACAGGTAAGTCCTTCACCGTCGATTGCTCTGAATTGGGCGACAAGCGCGGGAGTAGTTTCTTACAGCCTTCTTTTCTATATGTGGGATGGGTCTCGCTGGAACCAATACGGCCCTTGGGATAATTTGTGGAACCCGGCGACTATTGCCGGTGTTCCTCCCAACACCTACTGCGCCTGGGTAATAAAGGCTTGCAATAGTGTTGGTTGCTCAAACTGGTCTGCCGCGGGGTATTTTCAAGCCACGTGGTAAAACCACATTCAAGACTGAGGGGGACAGTCTTGTTTTATTTAGGAAAGTGTTGTTTTTATGTAGAATTTTTATAAATAAGTTGGTCTTGACAAAATGCCATTTTTGTGGTATAGTATGAAGGTTTTTAATTTTTTTGGAAGGTATTTTTTTGGCTAAAATAAAACAAAATATTCTCTTTTAGAGATTAATTTAAACTTAAAATTCATTAGTTTAAAATAACAAAACAGCACTGTTTTTAACAGTGCTGTTTTGTTATTGACAAAGGAACGTGGTAGGAGTTTACTGTGTACAGAAATATGGAGGTTGACGATGTATCGGACGCTAAGCCAGAATTTGGTTTTTCAGGAGCCACACCGAAAGTGTGGGAAAAAGTGTTGTCAGTGTAATCCGGTGGTTCAGATAGTTTTCTTTTTAGTTCTTTTTTTTATTTTGGGGGATTTTTTCGACCCACTTTATTCTTGCGGATCAGTCCGAAAGTGATGAGTGTATGCGAAAAAACAAGGGAAATTTTACCGGCAGTTTTCTGTCGGTTTTGTATTTTGTAGCTATTTGCTATTTCTCTCTGCGCAAGCAACCGTATTATACAAAAGCAGTGCCACAGTAATTGGCCCCACACCACCCGGAGTAGGGGTTACAAATTTTGCATTTTTTAAAACCTCGACTACATTCACGTCGCCAGAAAGTTTTCCATTTACAAAACTGATTCCACTGTCAATCACAATCGCACTTTTTTTGACCATGTTTCCACGGATTAAATTCTTTTTACCCACACCGCTCACAACAATATCTGCTGCCAAACATTTTTGTTTAAGATTTTTTGTTTTACTGTTGCAGGTAGTGACACTCGCTCGGGCATTGATTAATAAATTAGCCAATGGTTTTCCGACCAAAATTCCCATACCAACGATGCATACATTTTTACCAACCAAATCAACATTTAATTCAGCCAAAATTTTCAGTATTGCTCCAGCTGTTGGAGGTTGAATTGTTTGTGTGTTCATCACTAATCTTCCCGAATTTATGTCTGTCAAGCAATCTACATCGATAGTGGGATTTACTGCATTAAAAAGTTCGGGTGTGTAGAGTTTTTCTGGTACAGGGAGTTGAATGATTAATCCTGAGAGATTGTTTTTTGTTTGAATTATTTTTATTTCCTCAATAATTTTTGAGTTTTTAATACTATTTGGGAAGCGGTGTAGTTCAAATTTTACGCCGATTTTTTCTGCTGCTGCTTGTTTTCGTCTCACATAAGTTTCAGAAGACTCATCATTACCAATCAAAATAACTCCAAGTTTTGGAGTGATGTTTTTCTTTTTGAGTGCTAAAACTTTTTTAGCAGTTTCGGCAAGAATTTTTTCGGCAATTTTTTTCCCATCAATTAGTTTTTGCATGTGTTTTATGTGCTATATTTTTTTAGTTTATCAAAATTTAATTCAATATCATGTGCGCCACCGGAGTGGAGGGGTTCTGGTAAATTGCTGAGAGTAAACCAACCAATTTCATCCATGCTTTCGGGCTCATTCATTTTTACCTCCGAGCGGTTTACTTTAACTACATAAGGCAAAATGAGCCAGTGAGTTTTTACGCCATTTTGCTCGCGGAGGCAAGAATTTGGTGGAAGCACCTCTTCAATTATTCCGGTACAGCCATATTCTTCCAGAAGTTCTCGACACAAAGCTTCTTCGGGTGTTTCACCAAACTCCATTTTTCCTCCGCCGGTGTCCCAGCGACCTTGTTCGTCGCGACAGTTTTGACTACGTTTATGAAGAACAAAATTACCTTGTCCATCATGGCAAAAAAACGCTACTGACACACCAATGTAATCATGTCCCGGCTTCATAGATTGGTTTTAAAATTGATCTCATCTTAGCAAAGATTAATGGTTTTTACAAGTAAAGTACTGATTGGCAGAAAAAGTAAAATAAGCTATAATAAGTTAATGATATTTTTTACCAAATTATTTATGGGAGCTAGTTTAGAAAAGATTGCCAAGCTTATTCGGTATTATATTTTGATTAGCACCACTGAGGCCGGTAGTGGCCATGTTACTTCTTCTTTTTCGGCCACAGATCTGATGACCACACTGATGTTCGGTGGTTTTTTTAAGTCTAATTTAGAAAATACGGCTTATATAAATAATGACCGACTTATTTTTTCAAAAGGTCATGCGGCGCCGCTTTTGTATGCTCTCTACGCCGCAGCAGGCAAGGTTAGTGTAGATGAATTAAAAAGATTGCGTAAATTTGGAAGCCCACTTGAAGGTCATCCAACTATGTATTTTCCATACACCGAGGCCGCAACCGGTTCTTTGGGGCAGGGTTTATCGGTTGGTGTTGGTATGGCATTGAATGCCAAAAAATTTGACCACGTTCCACATAAAACCTACGTGCTTTTGGGAGATAGTGAAATGGCTGAAGGTTCGGTTTGGGAAGCGATGGAACTCGCTGCTTATTATCAATTAAATAATCTCATCGGCATTATCGATGT
>CAYUTM010000012.1:26369-26702 GCA_964447755.1 uncultured Gammaproteobacteria bacterium | reverse complement strand
AGGAATGCCGCTTTCTTGCCACAAGCGTGGATACATACTTGCACTTGTAAATCCTGGGATGGTATTAATTTCATTCACCAAAACTCTTTCTTCTTTTGTCACAAAAAAATCAATTCTGGCCAACCCTTCTGCACAAAGCACTTGGAAGGTTTGGATGGATAAATCTTGCACCTGTTTCGCCACTGCAGTAGAAATTTCTGCGGGAATTTTTACCTTCAAAAAATCTGGCGTATATTTTGCTTTGTAAGTATAAAATTCGTCGAGCGGTATTATTTCACCGCACAAAGAAACTTGAGGGTTATCATTTCCTAAAACCGCGCATTCAATCTCTCG
>CAYUTM010000012.1:24343-26359 GCA_964447755.1 uncultured Gammaproteobacteria bacterium | reverse complement strand
ACCATCAACAAATTCTTCGATCACTATTTTTCGATCATATTGAAACGCATCTTTTATCGCTTCCTCAAAATTTTGTTTATCTTTTACTTTATGAATTCCAACAGACGAACCCATATTCGCTGGCTTCACAAAAAATGGCAGGCCTAATTTTTCTACTACTTCTTCAAAAACTATTTTTTCAAAATCTTTAAAGGCCACATACTTAGCAATTGGGATTCCCGCCGCACCAAGCAATCTTTTCATCACTTCTTTGTCCATACCAACAGCCGAGCCGAGCACGCCAGAGCCAACGAACGGCACGTTGGCCAATTTTAAAAGCCCTTGCATAGTTCCGTCTTCGCCATAAGGCCCGTGCAATACAGGAAACACTACGTCAATGGAATTTTTTATTCCAGGTTCGGTCAAAGAAATTATTTCCGAATCGTTTTGCGAGGTTATCGCAACATTTTTTCCTGCAGTATTGAGTTTAAATAATTTTGGATTTTCGGTATTTAACAATTTAGTTGCTTCATCCGTATACCATTTTCCATCTTTATCAATTCCCACCAAAATTGAGTTGTACTTTTCTTTGTCGAGTGCGGCCACCACATTTTGTGCCGAGCGTAAAGATACTTCGTGTTCGGCGGATCTTCCTCCAAACAAAACTAATACATTCAGTTTTTTTGTTTCAGACATATTTAGATTACAAATTTTTATCCATTACTCTCAGCTTCTTTTTTCAAATTTTCCAAAACTATGTGCCAATTTTTGGCCGAGTGATCTCGTGCCTGTTCAGTTTTGATATTGTCTTGAGTAATTGTTAATTTAATTTTTCCATCCTCGGGAGTTAAAATATACGCAACATTCTGGTAATTTTCTAGCACATCCTCAAGTCCAGAAAAAGCACTCAAATATGTGGTGAGTAAATATTTCTCTGGTTCGATTTTAATTATTTTTCCTTTGTCTTCATAAGGCTTTCCTTCCCACACGCCAGTGTAGGTAATTGCACTTCCTTCTTGCCAATCGGTGTGAACATCGGTGCCAAACAACCATTTTTTAACCAATTCGGGCGTGGTAAGCACTTCCCAAATTTTAGATGCTGTAGCGTTGATAACAATAGATGCTTCCGCTGAGAATGTTTGTGACATAATATTTTTTTATGAAAAATTATTTTTTAGGCTTAGATTTTTTAGCAAAACCTTCCTCATTTATTTTCATCCTGGCTTTGATAAGTTTCTTAATTAGTGCGACCGGTAATTTTTTATCAAGCGGAAACTGCGCCGTAGCTTTGGCTGTTTTGTAATTCTTCAAATCTTTTTGGTGATTCGCAATCACCGGTGGAGGAACATAGAGCCCCACGTGTGTTTTGGCATAGGCAAAATAAGCCAAACGTCCAAAGTACCCATAGTACGGCATGCCGTAACTTATTTTTTCCTCCGCCTTTGGCGTTGTTTTTTTAATAATTGCCCGGAGTTCTTTTAATTTTGAACTGATTGCTGGTGGAGCGGACTCAATATATTCATCAACACTTGTTGTTTTTTTCATATATTTATATCAAGCATTTTCAGTCAAAAATTTTCTCAGCGCCTCCAAATCTTTTTTTTCTGGATCATAATAATGCGTTTTAATACCTACTGATTCAGCACTTTTTACTGCAAGTGGATTTTGCTCAAAATAAACCACCTCATTTATATTTAAATTAAAGTGATGGAACATAGTTTCGTAATAACTAGGGTCGCTTTTTTCAGGGCTATGTTTCAGTGTAAAAACTTTGTACGGCATTTTGTCCAAACCAAAATTCTTAAATTGCTCATCATTTGCTCCTGTTAAAATAATTTTTGGATTAGGAAAAGATTCTAATAAATCGTGCATTTCCTTAAACACGATGAAGGAGCCGCCTTTCTCGATCACAAAAGCATCTATTGCATCAACCAAAATTGTTTTTACAATCTCGTTCATAGTAATAGTAGTAAATAGGTTTGGTTATCTATCGAGTCTACCAAACCTGGTTTGGTGTGTCTAATCAAAAAACCAGAC
>CAYUTM010000012.1:13318-24316 GCA_964447755.1 uncultured Gammaproteobacteria bacterium | reverse complement strand
TCTACTCTCAAAAAAACTCCCCATCAGGATACTATATTCCTCCTCCGTAATACTAGTACCCCGCATAGCTGAAATGTGCGAAACCGCGTGGACCATTCCAAACCCACATCCCTTCGCCACCAGCGCCACACCCTGCTCATAGCTCACCGCTCCCTTTTGAACAAGACAGTCAGCCTCTGAGAGAACTTGCTCCAAAGAAATGAGGCAGCGAGATGCGGTTGCCCTATTTTTTTTCACATACACATGTGGGATTTTCGTGGGCAAATTACACCCCACTAAACTGCAAATTTCAATATCAACATCTGTGGAAACTAACACTTTTTGGTCAGCTTTTGTTGCAAAAAACCCAAACAACTCTTCTCGCGTCGACAAAAAACCTTTCTTTCTCATTTGCAAAACCACTCCTTCAAGCTCAGCACCAGTCGTTGCTCGAGCTTGTATCAATTGAACACCAAACTCTCGCGCACTTTCAATGCTTGTTAGAACCTGTAATGATGTGAGTTGATTTGCCGTCACTATTCTCCCAAACGGCACCCCGAGCCTATTAAGCAGAACACTCACTTCACTCCCATACATCTTTAAAGATACTGGCATCTTACCCTCCTTTTGGAAACTTTTTGGCAACGAGTAAAACTAAACTATTTTCATACCAAAGTCAACTGTTAGGTGTTTTATTCTTGCACTTATGTATTAACCCATTTTTGATATCAAAAAACCAGACGACATTTTTGTTCCAAATATTCTTTGGACCAAAAATGTTGTGCGTCTGGTTTTATCCGACAGCGCAACGTTTTCTAAAACAACACATATGTCTCTAAAGAGAGACCCAGCTCAGGGTTCTTACCAATTGATATGAAATCAACAATCTCCAGAAATACTCAGAGATTTCGCACTTCCCACGCATTACTTCTAAGCATGCCATACTTACAACCATCCTCTTTTTACGACCAGCGGCAATAAGTGCGATTCCTTGATCCACCGAAAGTGTCCCCACCTGCACCAACCCACAGACTGCTTTAAACAACCCATCCAAAGTAACCAGTGTTGGGCTAACTTTTTGGCCCATACAAACAATGGTAGCGTGTGGAACAAATGGTGGAAAACGACAGCTTGGAATTTGGCAGAAATCTAACTCTATCTTTCCAGGAGCCAAATCTTCGAGGTATGCGTAAGTTGCAATAGAGGTAAACAAACCCTCTCTTGTTTTTTGAAGACCTGCGCTTTTTTCTTGCATCTCCAAAGTCGCCATTTCTTTAGAAATGTTTGTTCTTCTTATCTCTCGCAAACAAGTATTCCACTCCAGCGCTTCTTCAACCGAAGCAATCGTAGTTGAGGCACAATCGTTTCCAACCTCAATCCTTCCACAAAAAAAGCCGAGCGCCTCAAGAAATAAACAATCCTTGCCGTCGAGAACTCGAAAGATCACGGGCATGCGTCACTCCTTTTTTTGACCTATTCTTTTGAAGTCTTCCTCAATACTTTTCACATATTGTTGGGAAGACAAAATCCGCACGAATAATTATATCCTATATCGCTCTTGCGTGCCTAGAGTCACCCTCTTTTTACTTATTCGTAAAATCTAAAACTTTAAAGTTATTTTCTCTCAAATACTGGCCGGCAACTTCGTATAACACCGGCGCAAATTTAGTTGTAATTTTTTCAGTTTTTATCACCTACCCCGCCACTTTAGTTTCTCTGTAAATTTCATTATACCTAAAACAAGATTCTCCTCGCTTGATAAAATAATGGTTTTTTTCAAAGACATGGAACTTCTGACTAACAGGTGAGGGTGAAACTATCCGCCCTTTGAGATGCTCATCTGTAATCCACAGTTTTATTTGCATGGGAAACTGAGAAACATTTTTTACCTTAAGATCAAAAAATTATACATAATGGTTGCACCACCCCCAAACGGCAATGTTCTCCCCGAATCAGGAAATACATCCCTAGAATGATGGTGGCGCTCTACAGTTTGAGTAGGTGCGTGTAAAAAAATCCAATATAAAAAATTTGAAAGCTGGCACAAACCACCACCCAACCCCCTTACCACAACACCATTTGATAAAAGCATACCATCAACATAACCATCTTCATATCTTGGCCTTCCCACTATCTTCCACAAAGAAAAAATATGCTGCGGTTTTATAATAACACCGTTTAATTTTTGAACAGCTTGTTTTAAGTTAATTATTTTTTGCTCTTGTAAATTTTGATTACTCTCTCCAAGCCTACGCCTCAATACCGACTGATGCCGTGCAGTAACACATCTAAAAAAATTCAAACTTCTCTCATAAAAAAGTCTGGAATCAAAGAAATTTTGGATATTCCGTGTGAGATGTCGTACAAACAATATCGGTTTTTTTAAATACGGATATTTTCGAGAAAGGGCTACGGTTTTTGGTGTTTCATAAGCCAAAAGAAGCTGGAAAATGCGTTTTTCTAATTTATTCATAGGTTTTATGTGCTTTTATTACAAGCAAACTTCTTTTGGTTTAAAATCTTTTTTTAAAAATATACAGATAGCATATCTTAAACAACCCCAACAGGCATAGACCTACTATCAAATAACCACCTCTTAATTCAGGGCATGCTGGTTGACAAAACGCCATTTTTATGGTATTTTAATACGTTGCATTTTCGCAACAAAAACAAAGGAGTTAGCCATGAAGCGCCTGAACTAGCCATTTTTGTTTCCTGATAGTTGCCGCAGAAAATAGGGTAATCCTGAAAGTCTGCGGCACAACCGCAGTACTGAAGGGAGCACCCAATGAAAGAGTTTGACCTGTGGGGATGGAACTACACATCGAGCACATCTGCTACCCAAAAACTGGTAGAGCATATCAGCCAGTGTACGGGAAACAAGCAGGTGCTAGAACTCGCCGGTGGACACCCCGGGGGCGGTAAAGCCTTCGGCCTTCACCTGTGTGAGCTTCTGGTTGATAAGCTCGGTGACAATTTCCGAGTCCCCAGCTGGTTTCACCTCTTACCCGAGGAGCGCGGAAGCGCACTCCTTACGAAAGATGAAAACGCCAACATCATCAGTTACACTTGGGGTAAGTACAAAATTCAAGCCCCGGGTCGCGAACTGAAAAGTTGGCACGATCCACAAAGCTCCGTCATGGTTCGGAGCTCAGCCCAAGATGAGGACTGGAAAAATGCCGCAAGCGGCACTAGCCAGTCTAAAAGAATCTGGGTGAATGAGCTTGTTGAAAAACTAAGGCACGAGCGCTGGGGCAACGAGCCAATGGTGGTGCAGGAGCACGCATACGGTGTAGGAATGGTAATTGACATTGGCTACAGCCCCCTGCTCGAACGAGTTGTGGGCCGGGTTGCTTCTGGCAGAACCCATGAAAGGTTTACTAGCGCCACCTGGGACAGCGATGGACCATGCGGACTGTGGGATGTGGAGACGGGAGAGCGACTGTTCTGGCGTACGCGTGGATGTACGGGTGAGTTTGAAAACTCATTCAACTACGCCAAGCTGGTGACAGAGCTCTACCACGCTCTACGAAGGATCGGCATTACCTTTGGCGTACAGCTGGAGGTGGTCGTGAGCACCTACAACAGCATGGTGTATGTGGTGCAACTGCGCCCCACCCCGGAACTCGTGCGCGGAAACAAGCAGCAGGAAACGCCCGAGCCAAACAAAAAACCTTGGGCCATCACTGCGCAAGTGGGGATGGCGCATGCGCCCAGAACTGGTCAATGCATTCTTCTTCGAGACATCTCCGACCGGTCAAAAGCGTACAGAACCATGTCCGACTGGTCGAACACTTGCAGACCAGGTCCAACGGCCCGGTACCCGGAAGAAAAACCGTTCGCCGGCAAGGTGATAGTGTGGGACGGCCTCCCTTCACCCTATAGCCCTGGTACTCAAGCCTGGGCAATGAGCGTACTGGGAGCAATAGGAATTGTGGGTCTTGCCATGCGTACCAACACTGCTCATGGCACTCCGGGTGGAGAAGGAGCGCGAGCCCAATTTCTTCCGCGGTGGAACGAAACTGCGGAGCTAAGCACCCTACTGTCTCTCCCAGGAGACCAGGTGCGCGATCTGGCCTACCTAATCCGCGGTAACCCGTCGGTTGAACTAACTGTGGTATCCGACGGATTGGTGGGACAGGTGTTCATAAACCCTTAGTTACAACTTTGGGGATGGGCCTGAAAAGGCCCATCCCCGTTATCTCGAGCATCATATACAGTATGAAATTCAAGATAACGAAAAACAACGATCTAAATTTGGTCGTTGTTTTTTAACAACTCCAACATGTGTCGATTTATTTTTGAAAAAATTAAAAACCAGACGCAGATTATAATCCTAAATTTTAGAACTTTAGAAGCATAATCTGTGACGTCTGGTTAATAAAAAGTTTCGCACTCAGAACCCCATGAACGATCAAAGGGGCTCCGGCGAAAAATTAGGGAGAGACGGGCGTTCCGTCTGGTAACAAACCTTTTTGTTTACCAAAAAGGGCGAGGTGGGCAGCAACGTTTCTTGCAATGCCAAGTTTGCTGTAGGGAACCTCTCTACGGTCAGCTTCATCCGAGTTCGAGTCCGCTTTCGCTCCTCGCCACATTTCTAACACCAACTCAACAAATGCCTGCTCGTCGGTGTTAGGAAAATGTAGTGCGTGCTCGTAGACCCCCAAAAGCGCCCGCAAGAGACTGAAAAGAGCTGGGGTTGCATTTCCCCCCAACGCTTTTTCAACCATCTCCTTTGCACGCTGGTTGAGTTCCGTGAGGTTTGGTTCACCAGTCTGTCCGCAGTTAGCCATGGTACTTTCCTCCAAACTACTTAGTTGGTCTTTGAAACCTTTTTAGCCCAACATGATACGAGATCATGTTGTATCACACGGTTTCACTAATTTGAAAACAACAAAAAATCATATCAAAAATATTCTATTGTGTCAAGATTGCTTTTTATCTTGGAATTAAAAATAATCACTAGTCATAGCGATTATTTTTATAGAAAAAAGAGTTCAACACAATGATTATTGATATTAAGGTTTGTAATAAAAAACAACAAAAAAATCACCACGGCCGTGATGATTTTTTATAACTGAAGGATGGGTAGGGCATCCTTCGATATCTCCTTGTGTTAGTGGTTAAACTGATTGAACCTCATTCTACCGTTTGAGATTCTGAAAAAACTGGATTTAGGTTAGGACACCTCCCAGCCGAGCTGCTCGCTCGCCTGGCTCAAAACCTTGTTCTGCTCCACCTCACTAAGCCCCCACAGATACGGCCGAAAAGAGAAGTTTGGCGGAGCTTTCAGATGGCGATGGAGCACTTTCGCCATCTCCACTAGCTCACTCAAGAGCTGTTGAGGGGGCACAAGATTGTGGCCGTGAGCAATCTGCCGAACCATCTGCAGACGATATCTTTCAAAGATAATGTCCGCGTGCTTGATTTGCCAAGCATTCAGAACATTGAATCCCTCATGGGACGTAGGCTGCTCCTCTCCCAGAGGCAATGCGAGCAGCATCTCCCACCAACGAGGCAAACTCATTCGTCGTGGAAACATTTCTTCCCAACACTTGGAGTGGCCCTCCGAAACATCTACTCCAACTTCTTTGGCCACCTTCTCCAGCGCCCGAAAAGGCTCTGGATGAAAGGCGCGGTACGGACTCATGATCTGGGATGCCGCTGCCGCGACCATGGCCAACTCTTTGAGCAGACGCACTTTCACGATCATGAACGTGGTCGGATCAATCATCCGAAAGTAGGCCTCAAGAACTCCACGGAGCTCTCGATCGACCACTTCACTCAGGTACTCGACCTTCCACCGGTCGGCAGCGATGCGCTTGGCCCGGAGCTCACAGCGACTGCCACTGTGCTCAGCCCGCCAAACAAATCCGCTCAACGAGTCGATCCGATGACCGATCCGCTTGGGGTAGGTAAAACGCTCCCACCCACGCCGCTGTCCTTGCCCAACGTCAAAACCGGTAAGGTCAACCTCGTGGGCCCAACACTCCCCCACCAGCTCAGTCTCATCGAACGGTGCGAAGTACAGACGCGTCTCCCTGGTTGGAAGATCGCACCGATGTGAATTCTGAAACGACCCGCCCATAAAAAAAGCCAACCAACTCTGCTCCACCTCGGCGATGAAATGGGTGCTGGGGACAAACGTGCTATCCATAGAAATGCCTCCTTTGAGTTTTGGTGTTGTTACGTATCGTATTCATTATGCTGTATTATTTTTCTCCAGCACAAAAAATACGATACGTAAGCAAAATTTTGTATAAAAAGATCGCATCATCTTCGTTTGAGAAGACAAAATAACATATCATAAAATAGTCATTTTGTCAATGACTTTTCTTGGCTAAGATAAAATAAATAAATTATAATAACCGGCCTTTTCTTGCCAATTGAGCTAGCAAAAATTTATGTCGAACACACTTTTAAACAACCCTTGCCTTTGCCAAAACTTGTTTAACACTTCGATTATAGTGGTGAACTTTTTCTAATGCTAAGCGCGCCTGTTTCTTGGTAATAAATCCCACCGTAACTTCTCGCGCAAGCCGTGAACTATCTGGATGAAACCCAAGCATTTTTTCTGCTTTATGTTCCGCAGCTCTTGCAAATAAACACGAGTTTGAGTTTGACTCAATCAATCTTTCTCCTTGCGGAACTTTCCAACCCAACATTCTTAAAATTTTTTCTGTGTCTTTAATTTTTCGTTGAAGCAAAAAAGGTAGATGAACAATATAGACCGGTGGCTTATTTTTGAATGGTTGTAATTTTCTTATTGCTGAAAAGACAAACTTTTTAGATTCACTATTCTGACTCAGTCCCGCCCACTCATTTATTCCCAAAATAATAACACTTACTCCGTGTTTCTGAGCTTCACCATAATACGCGCGAATAATAATTCTTCTGCATAGCTGGCAAGTTCTCACAAACGGAATTGCGTGTTTGCACTTGATAGAATAATGCCTTCTCCCTTCCATGTACCATTTTCTAAATTCCTCTTTTAATTCTTGTGAATCATGTTTGCTATATAAGTCAGCAGTTTTTCGGAAACAAACACGATCTACTGGGCGGATATATTTCCTAGCGTCTATGTGTTCAAAATCAACTCTTAATGCTTTAGCAACTTGTTTTGCTCTGGGAAAAATGTGTTTTGGGTAATAATGAGTGTCTAAAGAAAAGCTTAAAGGAGTGAAACCCATTTTTTTAGTTTCATAAAGAGTTGCTGTGCTATCTTTTCCACCTGATATACCAACCATTGCATCATACTTACCTTTGCCAGAATTTTTAAGCGAAAGTAGAAATTTCAGTTCTTTTTTTAATGGAATTTTGCTAAAGTTTTCATCAAAACATTCACACACATCACATAGACCAGATTTCCCGATGGAGTTGGATAAATTAACACTGGTATTCACACATTTTTTACACTCAACCACCTTAACTAATGCCGTAATATGGGCAATAATTTCTTTTTGTTTAGTCACCGCAGTATTGAAAGAGAGGTGGGCTATTTTCTCCACTTTATTAGTAGAGAAAAGACGTTCCTCAATTTGTTTTTCTTTTTCTGCATCTTTTCTTGAAAAATTTTCTCGTTTTGAAAGTCGCGTCGCCAAATATTTATTGGGAGTTTTAAGGTAGATAACCAAGTAACCATTTTTCTTGAAGTGAATGGAGTTTCCATAACCACGAATTCCAGCAATGATAACAAACTTTTGAGAAAAATCTTTTTGGTGAATATGAATTAATGTCTTTGCAATTACTGAGGGGGAATAGCGATTTTTGAGATAAGTAAAAAAATTGCGGGCTTCTTCTCTAGGAATACTTTTAGACACTTTCCTGTTGTAAATTTTGCTAATAACTTCGATGAAATCAGTTTCTTTTTTAGGTAATCTTTCCTTAATGGAAGCGGCTGGATTAATAATGGCATCAAATGCTTCTACCTGATTTGCCTCGGAAAAAGAAGTCAAAAGTAATTTGGCTACGGTTGTTTTACCACTTCCCGGAGCGCCAAAAATCACCACTCCTTTGTACGTCTTATTCATAAGCGTTTAAATGTTTTTTCTAACGCAGCCTCCAAATACATGTCTATTTTCAAATTTTGACAATAATAATGAAGTCTTATTTTCTCTGCGGAGAGGGTGGGATTCGAACCCACGGTACCTTGCGATACGACAGTTTTCAAGACTGTTGCCTTAAACCGCTCGGCCACCTCTCCGTACAAAAAACAATTTTTTCTTAGCTCCCAAAGTGCCAGTAAGGTACCATAAAACATTTTGTATTTCAAGGGTGCTGAAGCGGCTCAACCTAGCTATTTCTTAATATCCTTTTTTCTTTGTTTAAGAAATAAACCAAACTTCGTCACTGCCACCAACACAACACCGCTTGCTCCAAGAGCAATAATTTTTTTCATCATAGTACTTGTTGAGCCCTCTTCTAGAGAACCGCTGGTTTCTGAAACATGTGCCACAATTTCAACATCATCATTTGATCGAGGAAGAAGATGGGTTTCTTTGGTGTTTTTTTCCAAAATTCCGGTTACCAAAACCTTGTCACCAACAACATAATCATTTTTAGAAATATGCGCACCTTGTTTTAAATCGACACGCAACTCTTTTCCATCATCGAGATAAAAAAAACCGCTTTTTAATTGAGTTATTTCCCCTTCTACTTGCACCAATGATCCTGTTTTAAGATCTATAGCTTGCGAAACTGAAACCTTTTTTATGTTAAAAAATTGGTCGGTGTCTAAAATATCAACAAACTTCTTGGCAGCGATATTAATTCGTTTCATACCCAAACTCTCTGAGATTTTTCCTGTCACCTCAACCCTATCACCAAGCATCAATTCTGGAAAATCTTTTTTGTTTTGATATATTTGAATTCCTCCATCATTTTCTGAACCAATATAAAAGCTCTGTGAAGAAAATGTTCCAGGTAGAGCAGTGACAATTCCCTCTAATTTTACCGTTCGTCCTTTGTCTGTCTTCAAAATATCAGCAAACTTTATTACATGGGGCTGAATTGTTTTTTTGGTACCATTTTTTTGGCCAGAAGTCTGAGGGGTTATTTTTTTACTTTTTATCTCTTCCGTTTTATCGGTCACAGAAGGGAAAAACAAAACTTTGTGTGGGTTGGGCTTATCCCAATACCAATTTTCACCGATCATACTATAACTTTTTCCAAGCTTAGCTTGTCCCACCAAAACTTCATCGATCTTTTCATCTGCTTTAACAAACAACTCAATCTTAGATTCTTTATTTCCTAGCGCCAGTTTTGTAACAGGTTTAAAGAAAACCAAAAATGAACCTGGTAAAATTTTTGTATCTGGAGGAATGACAAAAGTTTTCGTTTCATCGACTACTATTCTCCACTCTCCCACCAAAGCAGTTTCAACACCTTTGTTAAATAATTCAACAAACTCAAAATCTGTTTTTATTTTGGAATCTGGATAAGGATAAACTTCACTAATAATAACATCGTTGCCCCCTCCCACTCCATCAATTCCTACTGGAATTTGAAAACTTTTTGAAGCAATTGTTCCGGCCGTGGTTGAAACACTTACCACCACATTGTGTAAGCCACTTGTGGTAAAAACTAACGAAATTTGTTCTCCTTGCACCACTTGGTTATCGTCTATTTTCCAAACAAACTCTGCAACACCACCCCGCACATCAAACGATCCTGCTGTGCCCAAAATAATATTTTCTCCTACATGTGCATACCGGGGTGTTGGTACGTTCCAAACAAAATAATCTGTCGTGGAAGCTGCTTTTCTTTTTGAACTACTCATTTCTGAGGAAGATGTGTTGGCAAAAATAGTGTCGGTTGCAAACACATTTTCGCCACCAGGCGTTACTTCTTTGGTCCAACTCCACCCACCATCTTCGGCTCTACTATAACTTTTATCCTCTGTACTTGAACTAAGGCGCACCTCGTGCGCCACCTCACCGTTTATATTAGTGAGGCGCAGGGTTTGTTCCCCACTGTTTTTCAAATTAATGTTAGTTGTTTTTCTAGGCAAGAAAAGCAAATCGCCTCCATCTAATGCACCCGAGAGTCGATATGTTTGGACCCCATCCCCCATGCTCCACCAATCAAGTAACGTAGGTGATGTAGAAATATTTTTTAATTCAATAAATTCCCCCTCCAAATCATTACCTTTTGGGTTAGGGAAAATTTCGTTTATAACCACAGGAGTTGCGCCCGAATAACGCAACATGTCTTTAGGCGAGGCATAAACCATTGTTGGAGCACCTCCGGCTGAAGAAATGGGCTGCTTAATAATATTGGTGGAACTAGGTGTGGCAACAGTGCTTAAAACCCATGCACCAAAACCATCACTTAAGCGCACCACAACTTCACCTGGCTTTGGCACTAAATCATTAACATACGACATGCTGTCGAAAATAGTGCTGCTTGCGTTTTTTAAAAAAACTGAGTCTCCTGTATTGTTCAACTTACTTCCTTGGATCGAAACGGTTGTCCAACTTTGTGGCGTAATGAATCCATCCAAGCTCGCAATCGTACAATTTCCGACAGCACGACCGTCGCACAAAAAACCACCACTTAGTACTACTGTACTTGTTCCAGAATTAAATAGTTCTACCCACTCATCTCCCGAAAGAGGGTTAGGCATTACTTCATTGATACGCAAACCACTCCAACCCAACGAAACTTCTAAAGTGGTTGTTGTAGAAGGTGTAGAGGAAGGCGAGGGTGGAGTTGAACTGGGCACCCCACTACCACCAACAATGGCTAGACTATTTATAAAACCCAGAGTATTTCCACCCAGATGTTCTTTCCAGTTTTCCGAACCGTACAAAGACAAAAAAGGATTGACGCGCTCTAAGGAAAAATTTTTAATTGCACCATATGAAAACTGCTCAACTACTACACCAACCGAGTCTTCAATCCCAATTAACTCCCCGCCTTCATTCAAACCAGTCCAAGAAGAATCAAAAATTGACGAGGCATACTCTGGATGATCTAACCGAAACTGATTGCCGTTTTGGGTGATTACACCATATTCAC
>CAYUTM010000012.1:6248-13308 GCA_964447755.1 uncultured Gammaproteobacteria bacterium | reverse complement strand
TCATTACATCTCCTCAAGCAGCAGAAATTACCATTGAAGGAGGTAAGACGCGAGCACCGCCTTCCAAAAATTTCCATCCTTTTAAATCCACAGGGTTTAAACCTCTATTCCAAATTTCTACCCACTCATGGGTTGAAGTGGGGTAGGCAGCAATTTCATTTATAACAATATCAGAGCTCGCAGAAAACACCTGATTAAAAAAAACAAAGCTACTAAATAGCATTGTTACAAAAAGAAACCTGCTGTTTTTTGGAAACACCATAATGTAAAATTTTGTCTACAAATAAAATAAAAATGAATTTATTTAGTATAACAAAATTTTACTGTCGATTAAAGATTAACAAAAAAATAAAATAAACTACCTTACATACCCTAAAGGATTTACACGCACTCCATTTACTCGAATTTCAAAATGCAAATGAATTCCTGTTACCCCATACACGCGACCGGTATTTCCCATCAAAGCAATGACCTGGCCTTGTTTTACGTAGTCACCAGGAGAAACCAATAGTTTAGAATGGTGTCCATAAAGACTTGTCACTCCCCCACCATGGTCAATTACCACGTAACAACCATAGCCTGAATTCCAACCACAAGATGCTTTTTGAACAACACCTGCTTTAGCAGCATATGATGGCGTTTGAAAAGGACCAGCGATATCAAGAGCGGGGTGCTTAAATCCAAAATACTGAGTAATAATGTGTGACCCAGAGGGCCAAATAAAGCCTTTGCCACCCGGTGATTCTACCGACGATGGCGGCGAAGCAATACCTCGGGCAACTCGAATATCCGTTCTTTTAATTGCAGCCACTGCTTTTTGTTCAGGTCGTATTCCATCTGGAACCATTATTCTAACACCTACTTTTAAATTACTACCATCACTTTTAATCGCATTAAATGAAGCTATATTCTCTGGTTTCGCCTCATACAACAAGGCTATCTTCTTCAAATTGTCCCCTTTTTTAACCATATGCATAACGCCTGTTACCGGTGGAATTCTGAGAATGTCTCCTGGTCGAAGAACTGATTTAATGGTTAAGTTGTTCTCCCAAAGAACAGTGGCAATACTGACTCCAAAATCTTGTGCTATTGTTCCCAACGAATCTCCTGTTTCAACCACATATTGATCTACTTCAAACCTTTTAACTGCTAGTAAGGTGGAACCCGGTAATATGATTGGTTTTTGAACAGCAAGCCCCCCTGCTACCAAGAAAACCGCCCCATTTAATGAAATAATTTTACTGTTTTCTGAGCCAAAAGAAGTGTCGGCAGAAAGCGATTTTTCTCTCCAAGAATAAGTGGTTGGCCCCGAATAAAGCGCATCTGTCGCACTTTCTTCATTATAAACCTCTTGTTCACCACCAGAAACAGTATACGCTACTGTTTTTTGACCAGGGAAACCAAATTCTTTTTTTGCATATAGATTGCTTTGTGGTAAACAAAGCAAAAAAAGCGTTCCTCCCACCACCATCTGTAAAAAACCACGTCCCCATAACCACATTCCACCACGGCTTAAACCGTTTTTTTTAAGGAAAAATCGAACTTTATACTTGATATATATCAGCTTTCTACCCAAAACACCTAAGGTTTTGTCTAAACCTTGATATAGTTTAGAACCCAACCACCAAAAAAAACGCTTAATATAAATTAAGCCTTTTAAAAGTTGTAGAATAGCCTTATATTTCATATCAGGAAGACTACTATACCACGAACAAATAGGCCAATCAACCAACTGTTAAAGCCGTTTATCTGTATCAAGATAAACACATTTAATCACCGCCGTGCAAAAGTGCTTTGTTAGCAAAAGTATGAATAGATTTTTCCAATAGGATTAAAATTGACAAAGAACGCTTTTGTCTTTAAAATACGTTAACTTTAAGCTAAAAACATCCTATGAATTATACAAAAAAAGATCTGGGTAAATCAAAGATAGAGTTTGTTATTACCGTTGGAGTTGATGATTATAAAAAAAATATGGAATCCGCAGCTGTTCGAATCTCTGAACGTGCGGCGATTCATGGTTTTAGACCTGGAAAAGCTCCTTATGAAATTGTAAAACAGCAAGTGGGTGAAATCAAAATTCTTGAAGAGGCTATGCAATCAATTGTTGAGAAAAACTTTTATCAAGTTGTTTCAACTGAAAAGATCGAAACCATTGGCATGCCCCAAATTACGCTTGAAAAATTTGCTCCTAGAAACGAATTGGTTTTTAAAGCAGTAATCGCCTTGCTGCCTAAAGTTGTATTGCCAGATCTAGCTTCTATTAAAGTTGAGCAAAAAAAAGTTGAGGCAACCAAACAACAAACTGATGAGGTGCTTGAAAATCTTCGTAAAATGCAAAGAAAAGAAGTGCTTAAAAACGAAATTTCAAATTCCAACGACAAAATGGTAATTGATTTAGATATGTTTATTGACAAAGTTCCAGTTGAGGGAGGCCAGGCAAAAAACCACCAGGTTTATCTTAATGAACCACACTATATCCCTGGACTAGCAGAACAACTGGTCGGACTAAAAAAGGATGACTCGAAGGAGTTTACACTCAAATTTCCAAAGGAACATTACCAAAAGCACCTAGCAAACAAGAACGTTGATTTTAAAATTAAGGTCAACGAAGTTTTTCAACTTGATTTCCCAGAACTCAATGATGAGTTTGCTAAATCACTCGGCCAACAAAGTCTAGAGAGATTAATGGAGCTTCTTACTGCCAATGTTCTTAAAGAAGAACAAAAAAAGGAAGACCAGCGCCTCGAAATTTCGCTACTAGACCAACTGATAGAAAAAAGTACTTTTGAAGAAATTCCTGACGTTCTTATTGACGCTGAAAAAAACAAAATGTTTTATGAACTAAAACACAACCTTGAAGAACAAGGTGTAAGCGTTGAACAATACCTTAAAGACCTTAAAAAGACCCAGGAAGAAATTTTTAACGACTTTGCCGAACAAGCAATTAAACGTGCTAAAGCCGCTCTTGTTTCCCGCTCAATTGCTAAAGCAAATAGTATTTTGGTAGACAAAAAAGAACTTGATGAAGAAATAAAACTCATCAAAGAAACCTACCCAGATAATCCTACAGTTGAAGAAAATCTTCAACGACAAGAAATTCTAGATACCATTGCAACCACTATTCAAAACAAAAAGGTTATTGCTTGGCTCAAAGAACAAGCGCTTAAAAAATAATTATGCTTTTCGGTGCCCACGTTTCCATTGCTGGCGGACACGCAAACGCGCCAAAAAACGCCCAAAAAATTGGTTGTGAGGTTTTTCAGTTTTTTACTCGCTCACCGCAAGGTGGAAAGGTTTCCCCAATAACTCCAGAAATCGCTTCAACCTTCAAGGAGGCGTTGAAAGAAAACCAACAAAAAGAGTGCTATGTTCACGCGCCATATTTTATCAATTTCGCCTCTACCAATAATCGCGTATACCACGGATCAATAAATGTGATTCGTGAAGAATTAGAGCGCTCTTCACTCCTTGGCGCAAAATTCTTAATGACTCACCTGGGAAGCTACAAAGATTTGGGAGAAAAAGAGGGTTTTACAAAGGTGGTGGAAGGTTTACACAAAACCTTAGATGGCTACGCTGGTGAAACAGAGTTTTTAATAGAAATTGCTGCGGGAGCCGGCGAAGTAATTGGTGATAGTTTTGAAGAAATTGCCGAAATAGTTCATCACAAAACTTTAAAAAAATATAACATTGGAATTTGCTTTGACACCGAACATGCTTTTGCGAGCGGTTACGACATTCGCACACCCGAAGCAGTAGAAAAAACTCTGGATACTTTTGACAAAACCATCGGACTAGATCGGCTAAAAATGTTTCATTGCAACGATTCCAAAGTTGAACTAAATGCTCGCAAAGATCGTCATGAACATATTGGTGAAGGATTTATAGGCAAAAGTGGTTTTACAGCCTTACTTTCAAATAAACATTTGCAGAACAAAAACTTTATTCTTGAAACCGAACATGATAAAATTATTCAAGATATGCTTCTCTTGAAAGAAATAAGGGAGAAACTTTGCTAAATTTCCTTTTTATATGCAAATCATTGTTCATCTAAAACCAAATTCTTCTCAAAACAAAATTGAGCCACTTGCTCATAATCAATATAATGTTTGGGTTAAGGAAGAACCGGTGGAGGGCGAGGCCAACGAAGCTTTGATCAAACTGCTCGCAGACCATTTTGATGTGGCAAAAAGTTTGATCAAAATAATACATGGTTTTTCCAGCAAAACCAAAACTTTAGAGATAGACAAAGAAGAGCGCGGATAAATTCCAGCGCTCTTTTTGAAAGAACTATTCAAATAATCGGGGGAAGGCTTCCACCTGCTTGGTCAAATCTTGATTGGAAAACCTTTTTGGGACAATGTCGACCCACTCCTCATCCCCAATTTTCCTTTCTCGAGGATCGATTGACCGTACTTGGTCATAAACTACTGAAGCACCACTTCTTCGGTACTGCAAAATATGTCCGTTGGTTATGGAGAACCCATCACTTTTATCCGAGCGAGCAACGATCTGTTCTTCGCTCAGATGCTCAAACCACATGCGCAGCGTCCACATCACCCGCGAGTGCGCAACAACTACCACGTTCTCGAACACACCATCAGCAGCTATTTCTTCAAAAAACAATCTCAGGCGCAGCTCAATATCAGCCATTGATTCTCCCTGCGTAGTTCTCCAGTAAATGGGATCCAGCACAAAGTGCTTCCTATCAACCCCAAAACGTTCTTCCAACTCCTGCTCTGTATGAAGGCCGTACAACCAATCGTCTCGTTCACGAAGCATGCGGTGCGGCACCCAGTCCACACCCTCAAAATCCAAATGCAGAGCGGTTTCGAGTGTTCGAATATAGGGTGAGACAAAGTATGCATCAAACCTGGTGTCACCAAGACGTTGGAGCGCAGCTTTGGTCTTAAAAATTTGCTTGACACCCCTTGCAGTCAAGCGATGATTTCGACCCAACCGACTTAGAAATTCGGAGGTAAAATAACTATTGTCGCCAACAGTTGATTTTTTTCGCACCACATTCTGTTCGCTTTCACCATGACGAATAACCGTGAGTTTTTTTGGAAGTCGCATAGGTTTCCTCCATTTTTAAGCAACTAACCACAGCTTATCAAACAAATTTTTTTGGTGTAGCAACAAACTACAAAAATGTAGTGGACAGGTTGAAATGTTTTATTGTTTGGCTCAAACACTGTATATTTAAAAAAAGAAATATATACTAAACAAGTACACTTATGAAAACAGAACACATTCTAGCAACCCTCGGCCTTAGCGAACACGAAAGTCTGGTTTACACCGCACTTCTTAAACACGGGTCCAGTTCAATTGCTGATCTAACTAAAACAACTGGTCTTTACCGACCAGCCATTTACAACACTCTACCCAAATTACTTAATCGTGGCCTTATAAACAAAATGAAAAAAGGCCAACGAACACTCTATCTCCCGGAGTCACCTGAAAAATTAAAAGATGAGGTCGCGTCTCTCAAACTATTTATTGACGAAACGATTCAAGAACTCCGTAACAACTTCTTACAGACAAACACTCGACCCACGGTCACTTTCTACGAAGGAACCAAAGGAATCAAACAGGTTCATAACGATCTGGTGGATTCTTTGAAAAAGGGAGAGGTCTATTATCGCTATAGTTCGCGCAACAACACCACAGAACTACCGAAATACAGAACTACTTATTTTGTTGAAAACATGAGAAAAAAGCAGCTTCAGCGCTTTGTCATCGCCAGCTCTGAGAGAGCAAAAGAATACTCAAAAAATCTTAATCGCTCAGTCAAAAGTATTCCGCCTAGTTTCGACTTGTTTGACGATAATATTTACCAACTCATTTATGCTGATAAAGTTGCTTTTATAGATTTTAATTCCGAAACCGCTACGATTATAAAAAACAAAAAAATTGCTGAGTTTCAAAAAAAGATTTTTAAACTGCTTTATACTAAGCTATAATCAATTTATATAGCAAAAAATTGTCTCTTTACAATAGAAAATTGACATGAATGATTTTTTTTATTATCATATCTATCTAGTTAGACTTATTATTCTATATGCCAAAACGAACATATCAACCTAAAAAAAGAAAACGAGCCAAAACCCATGGTTTTAGATCTAGAATGAAAAATAAGGGTGGAAGAGCCGTTTTAGCTCGTAGACGTGCTAAAGGAAGAAAAAAACTGACCGTTTCAGATGAAAAGAAAGGGAAAAGACTTCGAAAATAATAATCCTCTTCAGGTTTAAAGCCAGCTCATGTTATTTGAGCTGGCTTTGCGTTATACTAACATTATATGCTCAAACCAGAACATCGCTTAAAAAAAACTCGTGATTTTAATCTTGTAATGAAACAGGGTCGTTGGACTAATGGGTTTTTTTTGGATTTAAAAGTTTTAAAACTAAGTAGTGTCCCAGAAAAGCTTTTACCTAAAACAATTTCAAAAAACGTCTTTATAAACCAGATCAAATTGGCTTTTAGTATTGGACTCAAAATTGATAAAAAAGCAGTTACCAGAAACCGTCTTAAAAGACAGGTGCGAGAATCAGTTCGCCTACTTTTAAAAGACGGCAGAATAAAAAATGGTTACTATTTGCTTTTTGTAGCTAAAAAAGAAATAAAGACAAAAAACTATCTAGAAATTTCGGAGGAAGCGACAAATCTTTTAAAACCCGCGGGGTTGCTCTTTTGAAAAAATTGTTTCAAACCTTGTTTAACAGGCTCCTTTGCCTATTTTGTTTTTAATCAAATTGTATCAAAACACTATTTCTCCCGACCACGGATTATTCAAAATCAGGTTTCCCAACGGCTTTTGTCGTTTTTACCCCAGTTGCAGCGAATACGGCTATCAAATAATTAGAAAAAACGGCTTAGTTGTGGGTATTTATAAAACTATGGTGAGAATTTTAAGATGTAATCCTTGGGGAAAAGGAGGAATAGATTTGCCTTAAAAAATAACAAAGACGTACCCGTGAGTACGCCATAAAAACGATCTGACCCAACTTACTTTACTCCATTTTTTTCCACCGAGCACACTCGACTGTGCCAAGACACA
>CAYUTM010000012.1:0-6238 GCA_964447755.1 uncultured Gammaproteobacteria bacterium | reverse complement strand
CCCGGCGTTCGGAGCTTCAATGAAACCTGGGGGCAACGGCGGACCGCTTCCTCCTCCACAACGATAATGAGCAGGTGGCACAAAAGAGGTTTCTTCCACCTTTTTTACATACCTTATCGCCTTTTCGGTATAAACCCGCCAAGCAGGGTTTTCTAAAATTTTGTTCCGGTCACCACCTTTTTGGAGATAAAGCGAGACTGCCACCTCAAAAAAACCACAAGGATCCACAATCTGTCTGACTTTTTGGGAAGTAAGGTCGAGCACCATTTGCTTCACTCGCGGACTGGTCAGGGCTGTATCTTTTGAAGCTTCCTCCTCCAGCAAACAACTAGTGAAAGTTGCCAATAACACCAAAACCAAGCTCAGTTTGCACATTTTGCACTCCGTTGAGTTTGTTTAATCTGTTTGAGACAATAAAACTTTGCCCCAGGCTTAAAAATATACGTTTAAAAATTCTGAAAGTCAATATATGGCCAAATTATCTATTTATTAAACACACAGATACCCGGGGAGGAAAGGGTTATACACACTATCCACAGGTTTTCCACAGTTTATTCTACTGTAGAATAAAACAAATCTTCCTATTTATCCACAGAGGTGCTACAATACGAAAACTTTAAAATCTTCTTTTTCTATGAATAATCATGAAACGTGGGAAGCCGTGCTAGGTGAGCTGGAACTAACCATTTCCAAAGCTAATTTTATAACATGGTTCAAAAATACAGGTATCATTTCCACTCACGAGGGAAATGTTACCATCTGTGTACCCAGTGCTTTTACCAAAAGTTGGATCGAAAGCAAATACCATAAAATGATTATCCAATCACTTGAACGAGTTACTGAAAAACCTATCAAACATCTTGAGTACCGAATAGACAACATCAAAAACATCTCTTTTGAACAAGCACCACCTGTAACCCCTACTGCCTTTCAGGCCATGGATTTTAAACCTCCCGAGATTCCTTCTTCCAGCGAAATTAGCTTTTCTAATTCAACAGCAAATTCCAGCGGAAGTTTTACCTTAAATCCAAAATACAACTTTGAAACATTTGTTGTTGGAAAGGGTAGTGAACTCGCCTATGCTGCATCGCAAGCGGTCGTTTCTCGTCCTGGTACTTCTTATAACCCACTTTTTATTTATGGGGGTGTAGGTTTGGGAAAAACTCACTTAATTCAAGCAATTGGCAACGAACTCCTCAAAAAAAATCCCGCCACAACAATCATGTATGTAAGTGCTGAGAAATTTTCCAACGACTTCATTGCTTCAATTAAAGAAGGAGAGGCAAAAGAATTCCAAAACAGATACCGCCACATCGATTTACTTCTTATTGATGATATTCAGTTTATTGCTGGCAAAGATCGCACTCAAGAATCTTTCTTTCACACGTTCAACGAGCTACATCAACAAAATAAGCAAGTTGTTCTTACCTCCGACCGCCCTCCTAAAGCAATTCCTGCGCTAGAAGATCGTCTAAAATCCCGTTTTGGATGGGGAATGATCGCTGATATTTCACCTCCTGATTTTGAAACACGCAGCGCTATTTTAGAAAAGAAGTGTGCTGCCAAAAACTTCTCTATTTCACATGAAGTTATTCAAACAATCGCTAGCATTGTGCAAAGCAATATCCGTGAATTAGAAGGAGCTCTCAACAAAATTATTGTTTTTCATGAACTTAAAAACTCCCAACCTACGGTAGATTCTGTCAAAACACTACTCTCCACCCTCGAATCTCCTTCGATCAGAAATTCTCTTTCATCTTCACAGCTTATAAAAACAATTGGACAGATGTATAACCTAAGCCTCGAAGATCTTTTGGGGAAAAGTAGGGAGAAAAAAATCTCTTTTCCTCGCCAAATTATAATGTTCTTAATGCGTGAAGAACTTAAGATGTCTTATCCTGCTATTGGAGATGAATTGGGAGGAAGAGATCATACTACAGCTATCCACGCACATGAAAAAATTGCTCGTGAAATTGATAATGATAACAAACTTAAACAAGAAATCGAATCAATCAAGCAAAGATTATATATCAACAACATATAAAAAAACTGTTAATAACTGCCCGGTTACCTGTGAACGAACAACGGAGTTTTCCACATGTTCAGGTTACAAGTCTAATAGTTGTGAATACTGTCCACACTATCCACTTTTTCTCCACACCATTCATCTAATAACATAATCCGTTTTTTTATCTTATTAAAGCCGTTATTTCAAGTTATCCCCGTTATCCACTCCCTTATTATTACTATTACTATTTTAGATAAAAAATTATGAAGTTCACGTGTACGAAAGAACATTTCCTAAACGCACTTAATAAAGTCGGATCAGTAGCAGGGAAAAATGTTAATCTGCCCATCCTTAATAACTTGCTCATAAAGGTTGATAATCAAAAAGTTGAACTAAGTGCTACTAATTTAGATATAGCGGTTAGTGCCCAGCTCCGGTCAAAAATAGAATCTGAAGGAAGTTTCACAGTTCCCGCACGAACGATAATAGATTTTCACTGGTTTCAGATGAAAAAGTTGATGTTGAACTTATTGGGCAGGAGCTGCTTATTAAAAGCGGTAAATCTACTTCAAAAATCAAAGGATTTTCCGCTGATGAATATCCGATTATACCTTCTTTTGAAGAAGGAAAACTATTTATTACTAACACGCGTACTCTTAAAGATGGTTTGAGCAGTGTTCTGTCTTCAGTTGCTAAAAACGATATACGCCCTGAGTTAAGCGGTATCTACTGTGGTTTTAATGTAAAAAATAAAAAAGGTCTTGTCTTAGCTTCAACCGATAGTTTTCGTTTGGCTGAAACATTTCTACCGTTAATGCAAGGTGAGGATGAATTGTCTGTTATTCTGCCGGGAAGAATGGCGCAAGAACTCTCCCGTATTTTATCGGCTCATGCTAGTGTTGATGAGTCAGAGAGGGTTTTGATTTTAATAAGTGATAATCAGATTAGAATCGATTGTGGTTCAACACGCCTACTCTCGAGATTGGTAGAAGGAACATATCCGGATTATACCCAAATAATTCCACAACAATTTAAAACAACCGCTCTTGTTTCTGTGCAAGCTCTGGTGAAGGAGATAAAAGCTGCTGGATTATTTACTACGATGGGTGTAAATGCGGTTAAATTTGTTTTAAAGCCAAGTGATGAGTCTGTTCATATTTCTTCTGCTTCCACACAATCTGGTGAATATGTTTCAGAATTAACCGGTGAAATTAAGGGTGAGGAAAATACTATTATTTTAAGCTACCGCTATATTTTAGAGGGATTGAATAATATTTCAACAGACAAAGTTGAGATAAAAATGATTAACGGGGATAGTCCATGCATTATAACTCCAGAAAAAGACGGCAATTTTTTGTATATTGTGATGCCTATTCGCCAATAATGAATGATTTATAGATTTGTTCCGAAGTTTGAAGAAGATAACATTGTTTGAATTAAAAAACGAACCAGGCTGTAAGAAAGCAGCATGATAATTAAACCAATTATCGAACTGCTAAAAAGTTGTTTAGCCTGTTCTTTTTTTTCATGATCTCCACCAGAAAACATAAGTAAGTACCCAGCATTAAGAAAATTAAGGAAAATGATCGTGCCAACAAAGCCCAAAACAATCTTGATAAGATTGTTAACAAAACCAGATAAATCAATTGTGGGAAGTGGTAGAAAATTATGAAATGTATCAAGTTCTTTCAGAATCGGATGGGATGAATCAGAAACATTTGAAAAAACTGAACTCGAAACCGGTGTATTTTGGGGCGCAGAAGCAGAAAAGACCTCGGAAAAAGGAGAAAACAATGTTGTTAAAATTAATAAAAAAAAGATCTTACGAAACATCATAGAAACAAGTTACTGAACAGAAAGCACCAGATCCTTTTGGGTTGTGGAAGAATCAACAGTGGTGAGTGTGGCACGCAGAGTGTAGGCGCCGATGGCAGGAGGTTTTTTCCACACAAAATAAACTTTGTTGTCAGAAAAGACGTCGTTTTTATCAATGGTATACAGTAATTTAGCTTCTGTTTGTGAGATCAGATTGATTTTTATATCTTTTATTTTATCCCACTGTGAAATCTTTAAAAACATAGTTCGTGGAAAATCACTTGGTTTTAAAGACAATGGTGAGAGATCAAACCATTCAGCGGAAGGAGTGTCTTGATTAGAAATAGTTGAGAAAACTACTTCTTTGGTGGCAAAGTTACCATAATCATCAACCGCTGCTATTCTGAGTAGATGATCCCCTGATTTTAGTTGGCTTGTGTTTACTGTGAATGAAAAAGGTGCTGTTTTAGAATTTCCGACGGAGACTCCATCGATACTATAACTAACCTGAGAAATTCCAAGAGTGCTAGAAACCTCAATAGTTGCGTTTAGAGAAGTATCTGAAACCACTTGACGAGGTAAGGGGTTGGTAATTTTTAAAGAGATAGTTTCATCACCCGAAACAGAGCCGGCGTCATCAAATTCTGTTGGAGGAGGGTCTGTAGAAAACAAAATTCCTTTTTCTTTATTTTTTAATATCCATGCATTAAGTGAGTTTTCCCAAGCTTGAAATTGAGGATCGTCTTGAGGGTTGAGAGGCTCAGGTCCAGTGGGGTCGTTTCTATCAACATAATATAAAATGTCGTGTGGAAGAATGTAAGTATTTTCAACAATCACGTTTGGTGGTGTTGAAGAGGTGACAATCTTTCCGTTTAAACTGTTAATCTTAATTTTTAAGCCTTCGTCAACCCCGTTAAAGATTGGTTTTGTAGCTTCTGTGGCAACTTGAGGAGGGGTTGGGGGGAAAAGTTCTGGTTTGGTGTCTTTAAGTGCACCTTGCATAAACTGATTCCAAATAATACCAGCCAAACGCTCTCCGCCCCCAATCATTGGAGAGGGTTTGGTGTTTCCTACCCATACACCCACAGCAAGCGAGGGAACATAGCCCATAGTCCAAGCATCTTTATTATCATTAGTGGTACCGGTTTTAGCAGCAACGGGACGGTCGGAAAGAGTAAGGTTGTTCTTGGTTCCAAAAATATATGCTCTAAGTGAATTGTTGGCCAGTATGTTGGACATGGTTGTAGCTAATTCTGGCGAAACTGCTTTGCTGCCACTTACATCTTTTTTTTCATAAATTACTTCCCCCAAATCATTTTCAACTCTTAAAATACTGTGTGGAGCTACATAGATGCCGTTATTAGCTAGAGTGGCATAAGCCGCAGTATGTTCTAGTGGCATTATAGCAGCCCCTCCAATTACTAAGCTCAGGCCATAGTCACCATTTGGGTCAAGTGTGGTGTATCCAAATCTTTTAGCAAATTCAATAGTATCTTTAAAACCAACTAAGTACATTGTTTTAACTGCAGGGATATTTAATGAACCCTGAAGAGCTTTTTGCATGGTAATCTGACCGTATTCTTTGTTGTTTGCGTTTTTTGGAGAAAAACGTGAACCGTTGCGTTGGTCAAAATCTGTTTTAATATCGTATAAAACTGTGTTTGGTGTATACCCTTTTTCAAAAGCAGCCAAGAATACAAAGGGTTTAAACGAAGAACCGGGTTGACGATTTTTGGAAAGAACAACATTAAACTGTCCATCGATATCGTTGTTGTTGTAATCTCTTGAGCCAACCATGCTTACAATATTTCCGGTTTTTGGTTCTATTGCAACTAAGCATGCATTGTTGGCATTATTTTCTTTGGCAAATTTATCGCCGTTTTCCTTTACTACTTTTTCAGCAAGCTGTTGTTTATCAAAATCAAGGGTAGTGAATACACGATAACCACCAGTAGCAATATCTTGGTCTCCTAATATTTTTTCCAATTCATCTTGAACATAAAACACAAAATGAGGAGCGGCAAGAAGCCCGTTATTGCGATTTAAGTTGAGAGCTGTTTGTTGCGCGGAATTTTTTTCTTCTTCAGAAATTTGACCTTGTTCATACATGAGTCGTAGCACAAGATTTCTTCGATCTTTGAGAGCTTCTAGATTGTTTAAAAAACTACTAGGACGCTGAATAAGCGCGGCAATGGTAGCTGATTCTGCAAGGGTTAGGTCCTTAGAGTTTTTTTGAAAATAGCTTTGACTAGCAGATTCAACACCATAATTAGTAGAACCAAGTGGGATTTCATTAAGATACATTTTTAAAATATCCTTTTTTGAATATCGTTGTTCAGCTTTAATTGCAAGCAAAGCTTCTTTTATTTTACGAAAAAGGGTTCGTTCGTCTCCTACTAAAACATTTTTATTAAG
>CAYUTM010000011.1:21437-29737 GCA_964447755.1 uncultured Gammaproteobacteria bacterium | reverse complement strand
TACCGTGTTCGTGTAGGTGAAAGTATTTCATTAAAAGAAAAATCTAAAAAAAGTAAACTATTTGAACAAACCTCAGATAAACTTGCGAAGCAAGAAGCTGTTTCATGGCTTGGCATTGATGCTAAAACATTTTCTGGAAGGGTTTTAAATGCTCCTGTTGCTGAAAACCCAAATTTTGATGCTAAACTTATAATTGAGTTTTACTCTCGTTAATTATAAACCTCATTATATATGGAAAATTTTCTTTTACCTTCAAAGGTAGAGTTCCAACCTGGTACAGCACCACACTCTGGTTTGGTGATTATTACCCCTTGTTACCATGGTTATGGTACAACTTTAGGAAATGCTTTCCGTCGCGTGCTTTTGTCTTCTTTGCCTGGAACTGCTGTGGAGTATTTTAAAATAAAAGGCGTGCAGCATGAATTTAGTGCTATTGATGGGGTGCAAGAAGATGCGATGGAAATAATGTTAAACTTAAAGCAATTAGTTGCAAAAGTATTTTCTGACGATCCTGTTACATTGTCTATTTCGAAGAAGGGGCCAGGGCCTGTAACTGCAAAAGATATAGAACCAAATTCTCAAGTCGAAATAGTAAGTACAGACTTGGTGATTGCTAATCTTACCACTAGTAAAAATTTTGAAATGGAAATTACTGTTGGAAGAGGGCGTGGTTATAAGCCAGTGGAAGAAAAGGATAAAAAGAATTATGATTTGGGTGTAATTTTGGTTGATTCTGTTTATACACCTGTTAAAGATGTTGGTTATAAAGTTGAATATACTCGTGTTGGAGATATTACAAACTACGAAAAACTTATTTTAACCATCGAAACTGATGGCACAATGACTCCAGAAGAAGCAGTTCGTCAAAGTACGGAAATTTTAATGAACCACTTTACCATTATTCTAGATGGAGTAAAAACTCACAAGCTTACTACTGAGAATAATGAATTTATTGAAGCAAAAATCGAAAGTGTTGAAAAAGAAGAAGAAGGTCAGGAGAAAGATCAAGAAACTGAAGAAGTAGTAACAGAGAAAAAAAGCAAAAAATCAAAGAAAAAATAGAGGTTTAACTTTACTTTATGAGGCATCAAAATAAAAAAATTACTCTCGGAAGAAAAGCTCCTGCTCGAAAAGCACTTTTGACTAATTTGGCAGAAAGTTTAATTTTGTTTGAAAAAATTATCACTACAAAAGCTAAAGCAAAAGCAACGAAATCATTGGTAGAAAGATTAGTTACTAAATCGAAAGATTCTAGCTTAAAAAGTCGTAGAGAATTGCTTTCTGTTTTGTTTACAAAAAATGCAGTAAGTAAGTTGCTTGAACAATTAGGTCCGCGTTATAAAGACAGAAAAGGTGGCTATACTCGTTTAACTTTGCTCTCTGAACGTAAAGGTGATGGTGCAGAGCAAGCTGTGGTAGAATTTGTTTAAATTTAAATATTTTCCGAATTATTTCATTAGTATGTCTACGTTAAAAAGAAAAATTCACGAGATTGATGCCACACATCAAGCACCTGGAAGACTAGCAACAAAAATTGCTACACTTCTTTTGGGAAAACACAAAGTTTCTTTTACTCCTCATGAAGATCATGGTGATAAGGTGGTTGTTTTGAATGTAAGCAAACTTCATTTTACTGGTAAAAAAATTTCACAAAAAGAATATAGGCATCACAGTATGCATCCTGGTGGTCTTAAATCTATTCCTGCTAAAAAAATGCTAGCAGAAAAACCTCAAGAAGTTATTCGACTTGCGGTAGCTAAAATGTTGCCTAAAAATAAACATCGCAGCGTTCGGATGCAACGTTTAACTTTTAAATAAACTTAGTTTGATATGGCAAAGATTAGTGGAAAAACTGAAACACTTCGTGCGGTAGGAAGACGTAAAACAGCTTCTGCTCGAGTTAGAATTACAAAAGGAAAAGGTGTGATTACTGTAAACGGTAAAACTCTGCAAGAGTATTTCCCTTACTTTGAGTGGCAAGATATGATTTTTGCTCCACTTAAAACTGTAGGTGAAGACAAAAATTTTGACGTTTCTTCAAAAGTACAAGGTGGTGGAAAAATGGGGCAAGCAGTAGCTGTTCAGCATGGAATTGCTCGTGCTCTTGTAATGTTTAATGAAGATTATAAAAAATCACTTAAAACTACTGGATACCTAACTCGTGATCCACGTTCAAAAGAACGAAAGAAGCCGGGTTTAAAGAGAGCTCGTCGTGCACCACAGTGGAGCAAGCGTTAGTGTTTTGCTTGAATACTGGCATCCTTGAACAATCTTTTAAAAGACCGTTAGCAATTAGTGCTAATGGTCTTTTTTAAATCTTGACACATGATTGACAAAATTATCAATATGGTGCATATTTAATCAGGTAAACAAACAGCTCGAAAGCTGTTTTTTACTTAAAAACAAAGGAGTGTGCTATGAAGATCGGTCATCTTGCTGTCTTTCGCTTTGCTAACTACTGCCTTGGCCTCATCCTGCTTGTCTTGCTTGTGGGGTGTGCAAAGAATCAGGAGGATGCGCCCAAAGAGCCGCAGAAAACCATAGAGAAGTTGGCTGCATGCAACGACGTACTTCCTCTCCTCGGAGATGGAACCGCGGTATGCTACCCGCGTCTAGGTGGCAATACCGTTGCTTTCTGTTTCTATCTGCTCGCACAGGCGAAACAGGACCGCTGTGACGCGATCTGTCTAGAAAATAAGGGGGCGTGGAAGCAATTTGCCAATGTGAGCAAGCATCCAGATTCTCAACGAGGGGATACGCTTCAGGCCGACTTGCTGGACCTGGATGGAAAAGTGGTTATTCCGGTTGATTGCATTGTTATGCGCTGATGAAAGTTAGATAAAGGGGTTACTTCTGTCCTTCCTGGATTAAGGATTGACAGGAGGTACTTTTTAAACTGAAAAACTATTCAACAAATTTTCACTTTAAAAGGTAAGAGATAATAAAAAATACTGCTCATTTTGAGCAGTATTTTTTATTGTTTCACATTTCTGTATTAAGAGAGATAAAGCAAAGTAAACAAAACCAATATTGCCCATAAAACAAGAGTGATAATTTTAATGACTTTCCATCCTTTCGGAGAAATAATTTTATAACCTAAAGCTTGAAAAAAATTCATATAGTATAGTAAGATAACTGCTAATTCTACACTATTTTAGTGAATTTGTCAAGTATATTTCGGGATAGTTTATAAATTGTTTTAAAAGCCTATTTAGTGTAAAATAAGCCCCATATGTCTTATACAGTAACTCAAAATACATCTTTTTTAACAGCTGCTGCCTTGATACAAAAGGTTATTTCTTCCGCCTATTTCTTTTTGGTGGCACGTTTTATTGGTGAAGAGGTTACAGGCGATTATTTTAATATTTTTGCTTCAATAGCAATATTTACTGTAATTGCCGATTTTGGATTGGGAGGAGTGCTTGTTAGAGAAGTTTCCAAAAATAAACAAAATGCTAACGAGTATTTCAACACGATTTTTTTAACCAAATTAGCCTGCACTCTATTGGCGATATTACTTATGTTTGGAACCAAATTACTATTTGGTTATCCGGTACAAAATTTTTCTTTACTCATTGTTGCAGGTGTAATTTTGTTTTTTGATAGCTTGCAAAATACATTTTATGGGGTGTTTAGAGCTTTTAACAATGTATTGTACGAAGCTTTTGCTCTTATTGGAGCCCAAGCACTTACCCTCATAATAGGCATTTCGGCACTGCTGATGCACGCCCCACTTATATGGCTGGTAGCCGCTTTTGCAGTTCCTAGTTTTTTAAGTGTTCTGTATGCTTCGGTTGCTTTGAGGCGGGTTTATAAAATTCATTTTAAAATGGAATACAATAAACGACTCGGAAAACAAATGCTAAAAATGGCCTTACCCTTTGCTCTTTCAGGTATATTGGTTCGCTTATATGGATATAGTGATTCTGTTATTATGAATTCACTGTTGTCGCGCGCCGAACTTGGTTGGTGGGGGATGGCGTATAAAATTTGTTATGTTTTTCAATTACTTCCTGTGGCTCTTGGCGCAGCAATTTATCCAGCAATGAGCAGCTCCTTTGCTTACTTTAAAGATGGAAAGGAAATTGTTTCTTTAATGAAAAAATCGTATCACTATCTACTTCTTTGTGCCTTTCCTATTACTGCTGCGGTTTTTGCCCTTGCTCCGAAAGTAATTGCATTTTTTTTACCTCGTTTTATCCCATCAATAACTGTGCTCCAAATATTGATTTTGAGTATAGCAAGCGGTTTTTTGACTTTTGTGCATGGTGCTGCCTTAAATGCTATAAACAAGCAGTCGGTTCAAACCTTGCTTATTGCTAGCGCACTTGTGTTAAGTATTGTTTTAAACATTTTACTCATACCGAAATTTGGTATTTATGGCGCCGCCTTAACGGCCGTAGTGTCAAATTTTGTATGGTGTGTTTTAGGATACTGTGCGGTAAATAGATTTATAAAACTTCCTCATATTGGCTTTTTTGTGCTGATTCAAAAAATTTTATGGCCTGCTTTTTTCATGTCAGCGACTATCTTTTACCTTGAAAATTTCTTGTCGATCTATATTTCTGCTATGATCGGTTTTATTGTGTATGTGACTGGTCTTTTTATAACAGGCGGGATTTCCGTAAGTTTAATTATGGAATTTAAAAATAAACTATTCGGAAAGCTAACTAATTTTTAGATATGAATGTACTTATTATCACGTTAGATTATCCGCCTGATATTGGAGGTGTAGCATCGTATGTATATAATTTTACGAACTTTTATTGCTCAAAAAATACATGCTTCGTTTATGCTCCAAGAATAACATCCAAAACTGCAGAATATTTGGATAAGCAGAGTAATTTTACGACTTTTCGAAAACGTCCTTACTTTAATTTTATATGGCCTCGATGGTTGCGCATGTTGTGGCAGGTATATTCTATTGTTAAAAAAAATAAAATAGAGATTATTCATATTCACCAAGTTCTTCCCGTTGGTTATGTTGGTTTTTTAATAAAAAGGTTTTTGAAAATTCCTTTCTTCGTTTTTTTACACGGCAGTGATGTGCAACATGCTACTAGTACAGTTTCAAAACAAAAAAAATTTTTAAGTATTCTGAAAGAAGCTAAACGAGTTTTTGTTAACAGTCTTTTTTTAAAACAAGAGATAATAAAACTAAATCCATCAATAGATGTAGACGTTTTATATCCCTGTCCGGGAGAACAATTTTTCAAGAATCCTTCACCAAGTGCTATAGAACAACTTCGTGAACAGTTGGGAGTGCGGGGGAAAAAAATTATAATTACTCCCGCGAGAATTGTTGAGGGGAAAGGTCATATTTTTTTAGCAAAAGTTCTTTCTCGCATTGTTGACAAAATTCCAAATCTCGTTTGGCTTATTGTTGGAGATGGAAATATGCGAGACGAGCTTATGTTATTTCTTCAAAAAAACTCACTTTTATCATCGGTAAGATTTCTGGGTTCTGTTTCTTCTGATCGTTTGCCTGAATTGTATGCAATTTCCGACATTTGCGTGTTAGTTCCAGAAAAAACAGCCAAATCAAATGAGGGTTTTGGTACGGTGTATTTGGAAGCTGCACTATGTTCAGTGCCAGTAGTAGGAAGTAATGTTGGAGGCATTGTAGAGGCTGTAAGCCATATGGAAACAGGAATTATTGTTGAGCCACATAATGAAGTCGCTCTTATTTCAACTATTACTGAGCTGCTTAATAATTCTAGCTATGCTAAACAAATGGGTGGTAAAGGCAGGGCTAGGGTTTTGGAAAAATTTACTTGGGATATTCAATGTAAAAATTGTTTGTTATGAAACCACTAATTAGTGTTATAATTCCTGTTTTTAATCATGCTGACATTATTTGTGACAGTATTGAAACACTTTTTAAACAAACGTATCGTCCGCTCGAGATTATTTTGATTAACGATGGAAGTACTGATGATCTTTCTTTATTAGAAGATCGTATTAAAGATAGAGCTAAATATTTTGAAATAAATATTACTATTTATAACCAAAAAAACCAAGGTGCTGCGGCAGCTAGAAATAAGGGTTTTTCATTTTCTCAAGGAGAATATGTGATTTTTTGGGACGCCGATACCTTAGCAAAGCCAGAGATGCTGCAAAAAATGCAGGATGTTTTATCCAAAAATTCTTTAGCGAGTTATGTATATTGTAAGTACAAGTTCGGATGGAAAAAGATAAAAAGCAGTGTTTTTAATGAAAAAAAGCTTGTTAAAAATAATTTTATCGATACCACATCCCTTATTCGAAAAAAAGATTTTGTTGGTTTTGATGAATCGTTGAATAGATTCCAGGATTGGGACATGTGGTTAACAATGTTAGAGAAAAAGATGCGTGGCATTTTTATACCAAGGGTATTGTTTTCAAAGTATGTGGGAAAAAGGGTTGGTTATAGTTTTTGGTTGCCGAGTTTTTTTTACGCGCTTTTCCCAAATGCAAACAGAGTGAAACAGTACGAAAAATCTCGCCTGATTGTTCTTAAAAAACATGGTTTAATCTAGACTTTTATATTCGTTTGAGCAAACGAAAGTGTAAAAGTGAGAAATGTAATTCCCAAAACATGAAATACAGCAGGGGATGTTATATTTATAACGAGTAACCCTACAATTGCTGGGAAGAAATTTATTTTTTGCTGAATAGAAACATTTTTAATAATCTGCCACAGAAATAGCAGCCAGAATACAAAACCTACAAAACCCATCTCCGCCAAGATTTCTAAGTAACCCCAATCAAACTGATTTGTTGTAATTACCTTTTTCTGTACAGGGCTAAAAACAGTTATACTGTCTCCAAGGCCGTTTCCAAAGAAAGGGTGCTCCATTATTTCCGCTTTAATCGGTTTTAGTAAGAGTAATCTGCTTAGCGAGGAAGCTTCGGTTGAGGGGGTAGAAATGCTTTGAATGCGAAGGCCGAATAGCTCCCACCCTAAACTTGTGCCCCTGCTAGCAGTAAGATGAAATATGGTAAAAAACGTAAAAAATAGCACTAAATTCAACACACCGTATTTCAAACATTTTTTCCACGAGCAATAAAAAAAACATGAAATTAACCCGACGATTAGTGCTAGTATATAAATTCTTGTAAAATTAAGTGAAAATGTAATGAGTAATGCGATCCAGACTAGCAAGATTTTTCCTTTGGAGGAATTTTCACGTTTTTCGTTTTGAATCAAATAATAGCTTATCAAAAGTAACATTGGTACTAAAAGTAACTGCTCGTTTAATACTATACGAAAGAAGTTTGATCCAAGATCTGTGATTTTTCCGCCGACTACATCTCTAAAAAAATGATAGTAACTATCTTGTAGATTAAAAAGACGAAATGAGAAGCTAAAAAAAGTTCCTACCACCAATGTTAATGTTCCTACAATATGAATATGCACTACCTTAACCAGAAAGTTTCGAAATTGATCTGATTCAAAAAGTTGTACTAAAGGAAAATAGTAAAAGAAAAAAAGGTAGGGGATGGCATCTCCAACAACGAGTTGTATTGGATGATTAAAATAGATTCCTCGAAGTATTGAAAAAAATACACTTGCTAAAAACAATGCGCTCGTAAATAATAAATATCTGTTTTTACCACCAAATACATTCGCTAAATACATTGATCTGTTTTGAGTAAAAAAGATTAAAAGAGCTAAAATGAGCAGGCAAGTGCGAAGAGAAAGAAAAGATATGCTCAAAAAATTTCCGATTCCACCCAAGAATAGTTCGCCAAATACTATATACCAGCCGTATTTATTTTTTTTCAGTAACAGATATCCGGAAAAACCACATATCAGAATTGAAATTCCGCTATTCACAAGTGAGCCTGGGTGAAAATAGAAGGAAAAAAAACGAACAACAATATACATTGTTGCCAAAAGAAACGTTAAAATATTTTTTTTCATAAAAAACTTCTACTCGAGCTGAGCGCCGTTAAAATTTTTATTACCTAGAATAAAATTTTTGGCTGTCATAGCTTTCTTTCCTTCGAGCTGTAATTCGAGCAATTCGATGCTTTGGTTTCCACATCCAATAAATATACTATCGTTTTCAACCATAACTACTGCCGATGGAATTGATTTGTTGATAGGCATTATTTTCAGAAGCTTCATCCGTTTTGATCTCCATAGCACCCACAAGCCTGGCCAGGGAGTTAGTCCTCGAAATCTATTGTATACTTCAAGTGCTGAAAGTTTAAAATCAACATGTCCATCGTCGCGGGTAAGTAGTTTACAAAATGTCGCTTCGCTATGATTTTGCGGAACTCCAGAAATCGTTCTTTCTATCCAAGCAGGTATT
>CAYUTM010000011.1:10307-21427 GCA_964447755.1 uncultured Gammaproteobacteria bacterium | reverse complement strand
GGTATTAGTTTGATCAATAAAGGAATGGCCTGCTGTGTAAGTTCGTGTGTTAAGTTCTTCGTAGTATGGTAGGATTCAATGGGTAAAGTAATTGAGCCTAAAATTGGGCCGTGATCCATTTTTTCATCAAGTACCATTATGGTTATTCCGGTTTCTTTGTCGCCATTTATAAGCGAAGCTTGAACAGAAGTAGGTCCTCGATATTTTGGTAGTAAAGAGGGGTGAATGTTAAGTGCTCCGTATTTAGGGAGGTCGAGAATGGCTTGTGGAATAATTAGGCCATAAGCATAGACGACAAACAAATCAACACTTGGTAGTAATTCTAAATTAAAATTTTTTAACGTTTCTGGTTCAAAAATAGGTAGGCCCAATTTTTGGGCAATTAGCTTAACAGGGGAAGAGGTGGGTATATGTTCTCTACCCGTGGGACGAGTTGGTTGTGTTACCACCCCTACAACATGAAAGTCTGTTGTATTAGATAAAGATTCTAAAACTGTGGCAGAAAATTCATTTGTTCCAAAAAAAAGTATTGATATGCTCATAGTTTTGTTGATTGATCTATACGATGAAGATCTTTTGCTTTTTCAACAAACAAAATTCCGTTAAGATGGTCAACTTCGTGCTGGATAATTCGTGCGAAAAAATCATGTGCTTCAAATTCAATGTGTTCACCTTTTTGATTAAGCGCCTTCACTTTTATATGAACGTATCGTTTTACTTTGCCATACATTCCTGGAACCGATAGACAACCTTCTTCATCCCATTTTTTAAAAACAGAAAGCTTGGTCCATGTAGGGTTGATTAGACAGAGGTCTTCTTTTGGGTTGAAAGTGGAATAGTTTTTTGCTATCACGCATACTTGTAGTGATTTTCCAACCTGCACGGCTGCTAAACCAACCCCGTCTTTAACGTACATGGTTTCGATCATGTCTTTAACAAAAACCTGGAATTCTTTGGTTTGAATTCTTTCTTGCTCAACATCTAAGCTGCGTGTATGAAGTATGGGGTTTGGATCAGTTACAATTGGGTAGACCATATTTAAAAGCCTAATAATGATTGTGGGTTTAAGTCAATTTTCCATTCGGCAGAAAGACTGTTAACTAGTACAATGAGGTCGTCCGCAACAAGTCTTGGTTGCATTTTTACGATGATGACCTGCCAGTATTTTTTTTTAAAAAATTCTGGAGCACTACTTCTTGGAGAAGAGATTATTATAGTGGATTTTAGCTTTTTTGTCAATATTGTAAGCGAGTTAAAAGCGCTCAAAGCTTTGGTTTCCACATCTTCTTTTGTGGAAAGCCCAATGTAAAATTTTACGAGATAAGAAAAGGGGGGGTAGGAGCTGATTTTGCGATTTTCGATCTCTTCTTTGTAAAAAAAATTAGGTTGTGAGATTGCTGAAAAAACAGGATGTTGTGGAATCATTGTTTGAATAATGTAAGTGGCATTTTGTGGCAATCTGTAGAAACTATCTCGTAAAGTATACCACATAATTTCGTTAGATTTATATTCAGAAAGTTGCAAAATTGTGTCTGGATCAACATAAATAAAAAGTCTAATTTGCTTCCATGGGATTTTTTTCCAGGCTCGTTGAGTACCGATTATTATTACAGGGTTTGAGAAAAAAAAGCTACACTCTTCGGTGTCGCTATCGATACGTACTAAGGAGCATCGGTTATGACTAATTTTAATGAGCTCATTTTCCAGTGCTTCAGTTCCGTTTTGAAATAATTTTGTACCGAAGCCACCACATATTTCACATTGCATTGGAAAGGGGTAAGATGCTTTGCATATGTGGCACTGAATGATTTTTTTTCTAAAATGAAAAACGAGTGGCACTAAACATTTATTGCATGAATAAAGTTTGTCACAAGAATCACAGGTCACATATGACGAGCTCCCTCTGTGGTTAGAAAAAAGGAAAATAGACTCCTTGTTGTTTATACTTTTTTCAATAAGTACCTTTGCTTCTTCACTCAGAATGCCGAAAAAACCAGATTTTTTTTCATCTTTTAAATTAACTAAGATTGTGTGAGGGGGAGGAAGGCGTGGAATGGAAACTTCTTTGTGTATTTGGGAACTACCATAGTACGATTCTAAGCTAGGTGTGTGTCCGCAAAGATGAAGGGCTGCGCTGTGATGTTGTGCAAGTAGTTTTGCTGCGTCTCGGTTGTGAATACGGGGGTTCATGTCCCAATTTTTATGCAACTGATCAGCTTCATCTACTACCATAATATTGCATAAATTACTCCACGGAAGAAAAAAAGCCCGTCTTGTACCTAGTATGGTGACTGGTTCGCCACGCCATATTTGTTTCCAAATTTCGAACATGGCTGCATTGGTTGTTTGACTTGTTATGACATGGGTTTTGTGAGGGTTGTGTTCAGAAAAATTTTGTTTCTTTTCTTCGATGCTTTGAAAATCTGAAAAAATAAAAAGGTGTTGGCCTTGTTGTGAAATAATTTTAGAAACATGATCAATAAGCTGTTTATCATTCTGGTGTGAGTATACATTTGTTATATTTTTTTTCTCAACTAATTTTAAATTATTTTTTTTACATTTCAAAAAATCATTCATCATTTTTTTTTGGAATGGGAAGAGTGAATTTCTGACAAGGAAACCAAGTGATGTTTTGTATAAGCTAGCTATTTCTTCTAAAAATAAAATCTGCTCAAGTGATAGAGCAGGCTCAGGATTTAATAAATTAGTAAATGGTTTAATTTTTTTAATGATTTTTGATGGCGGATTTTCGCTAAAACTTCTAATAATACCAATCTGGCTTGTGTTATTGAGTGAGACTGAAGCCATTTGACCTACCCTGAGCTCGCGTTCAAGGCCGGGTGGTGAAGTATAAGTGAGTTTTTCGAGTTGACGAGGTAAGCGTCTGGCGGGAATAATTTCTACAAACATATCGAGCTACATAACGAGATTAGCGGTAAGGTATCCTATTCCAAAAGGGGCTTCGTAGGCGTATGATTTATAGTTAAAATTTATTCCTCTCATAACACCCAGTAGAACCAAAATAGATCGAAGGCCGCATTCGTGAGCGTTCTTAATTAAATCCGCATCGAGCTGTAAAATTCCTGCGGTATTGCCAGACGCTAAAAATTCTTGAATTTTTTCGTCAAATATTTTTCCGTCAGGATTAAATCCTGCAGGTGCTTCTTTTGAGAGAGCGTGTGAAAGATTACTTGATGCAATTACAGCGATTCGTTTAGTGCTGTTCATTATTTGTTCTTTCAGAAAATACCCGAACTCTAGGTGAGTTTTCAGGTCGAGTTCACAAAATCCCATAGGCATTATAAGCATGTTAGACTCATGGCTTGCAAGGTACATTAAGGGCACGATCGTTGCTACATCTAGATTTTTCTCGCTAATTAAAGAAACTGAGAAATTTTCTTTTTTTGCAGCTTCACGAATGAAAGCTGGTAAGCCCATTTCTCCTTTGAAAGTAAGTTTAGTAGCTAGGTCTCCAAAATCTTTAAGATCAGTTGTGAATTCAGCACACATGTTAAAAGTGAAGGATTCTTTTAACAGGTGGCCATGTGGTGAGATGATAATTACAATATCAGGTTTACTTAGATAAAAATCTTCTTCTAGTTTTTTTAGTGCTGTTTCTGTTTTTTTTTAATTTTTGCAAATCAACTTTGCCAATGGTTGGAAGAAGAATTGGAGAGTGGGGAACAATGGCACTAAAAACTAAGGACATATTAATTTTGTTTAGCAACTTGAGTAGTAGTAGTTGAATTTTTTACAGCAAGAGAGGAAATTCGATTTGGTTCGTTAAAGCGGTGTGCATAGTCTGTGCCGCCCATTGTAATCACAACGTACTCCTTTTTGTCTTTTTTTGATTCTATCAACATAATAAGTGTGGCACCTGCTTCATCAGTATAGCCTGTTTTTGATGCGATAATTCGATAGTCATCTGAAGGATTTGAAATAAGTTGATTTGTATTTTGAACAGTTCTTGAAATAGTTTTTTTGTTTAGTGTGCTTTTGAGCTCAAAAGAAGATTTGCCCAGAATCGTTTTTAATGAAGAGTCACTGGCAACTTTGGTAAAAATTTTGAGCAGGTCTCGTGGGGAAGAAACATTTTTTTTGTCCAATCCAGTTACATCACTTAGATGAGTATTATCTGCACCCCATTCATTAAGTCGATTATTCATGTTTTTAAGAAATGCGATCTCTGTGAGGCCAGTTGATTGCGCTACCATGCGGGCAGTATTGTTTACGGAGGCAACTAACATGGTATTTAAAAGATCATTATTTTTTATTTTTTCACCATTTTTAAAGTTTAAAACATTTTTATATACATCATGTTTTTTGTTATTGAAGATAGTAAATTGACTTGGTTTGAAATTTTGATGAATTGCTTCGTAGGCAGTAACAAGTTTGGTTAGGGAAGCGATTGGACGCTTCGTATCAATATTTTTTCCTGCCAAAATCCTTCCGCTAGGAAATTCTGCTACCAGATATGCGGGCAATTTACTCTGAAACATATCTTCAACTTCGGCTTCGCTATCACCTAAGTACTTTGTTCGTGAGGAGGAAAGGGCTGTGTTTACAAAAAGCGGATCACCCTCCCGTAGACTTAAAATTGTTCTTTCATCTGTTATAACAATGTTTTCTGGTTTATAGCCCAATGCAAAGAACGTATCCATATCTGAAATGCGTCGTCTAATTCCTTTTTCAATCACAAAAATAAGCGTGGAATCTTTGACTCCAAGTAATGTGCCATCTTTGAATTTTACTGGGTCTGCATCTATGTTGTATTGCGCGATATCTTTGCGTTTTTTCTTTTCAATTGAAATGTTTTTGAAATTTATTTCAATGATACGTTTGTCAAGAATTGGCTTAAGGGTGGTGTCCTTTAGAATAAAATATGCATTATTTAAATCTGTAATTTGATAAATAATACCTTGAGGAGGTGTGGAAGATGAGGAAATAGCATTTCCTATACTGTAACCTGCAATATCATCTAAAGTTACATCGATTATCTCTTGTGGATTAAAACCAAGTTTACCTACAGTTTGAGCTGAGTCAAAAGGGCGAATTGTATCATAATCCACTAAGTAAATTTTTTGGTCGGGTGTGCGCAAAACTGAATAGTTGGCAAATGAAATAGGGGTTCCGTCTGGATAGTTTCCAAGTTCAATATCGGAAATTGGTACAATCATTTTTGGATCTGCTCTGGTTATAAGCGCAGTTTTATTGGTAAATTTTCTTTTTTTGCCATCTTGTATTAACCATGTTTCAGTACTACTTGTTCCTTGTAATAGGGTTCCGTCTGGGTACACTTGAGCAAACCATGTATTCCAAATACGCCAAAAATTTTGATTACCATGGATATGCGGAGTATAGGTATATAAAAAAGCAGTTGCCCAACTTTGTGGGGTAATATTTTGATTATCAATAGAAATAGGAACATCTTTTTTCTTTATATAATCTCGGCTTGAGTTTTGGTAATACCAGCGCATTACCCCGGCAGCACTATCTACCTGGGCGCCAAAACCTTTATATTTTTGAATGCGTGGGTCATCCATAGAACAACTATCGCAAACGGCATAACCCGTTGCCCAATTAAGCTGTTTATCTGAGGGTGAATCATCGGTAATTAAGCTTTGTTCTTTTTGCAAAGTTACTAAAAGAAACTTAGGGTTAATTTGGTAGCGGGCTGCAGCGTCATAAATAATATCTGCAGCAAATTTCGGTGTTCCACTTACATCTGAAGCTTGGTAATTTTTTAAGTAACTCCCTTTATTATCTAAAAAAGCTTGTACGTCATTTCTTGTCCAATTAGTGTAGCTTTGCATTTCTTGGTCTGAGATAATAAATTGGGGGTCAAAAGCAAGTCCCACTGCGTTGGTGAGTGCGGGGCTCCACAAAGTTAATAAGGTAATAATGGCAAGAATTTTTTTAGGCATAAGTTACTTAGAAATACTGTACATAAAATAACATATTTTAGATTTCTTGACCACTTTTTATTAGCACAAAACAAAAACAGCCTTGGTTAAAGCTGTTTTTGAAAGTAGTCCAGTAGCGCTTGGCGATACTGGACTTAGGTTTTGACCTCCTTGGTCATGTGTTTGAAAGAACTATATTTACAGCTTGCCCAGATACACTGGGCTAGCTGACTTAGTCATCGTCCTCAGTGGACGAAGTTTTATCCGCCGGCTGTTCTTCAGTCGGAGCGGAGGGTGTGGCCGACTCAGTCGCCGGAGCATCCGGAGCCGCAACAACCGGAGTGGTTGCGACCGGGGCGGGCGGCTGGCCAGGCTGGTACAGCGGGTAGGGGAAGGGCTGCGGAGCCTTTCCTTTTGTCGCCACCTGCATGGGTGCGAGCCAGGCGTGGGCGGCACTGTTGCCGCCATACACATGCTTGCCCAGGCTCTTGCCACGAGCGCCGATCCAGCTTAGGCATACCATGTTTGGGGTGTAACCCACAAACCAGGCGTCACGGCTGGAATTGGTGGTGCCGGTTTTACCGACAACCTTCCACTCACCGAACTTGCCGGAGAGCGTAGAGTGAGCAGTTCCTTCCGGAAGCTCGATCACTCCTTGCAGCGTATAGGTGACCATACCCAGGATCTCCTGGCTGATCCCCGCATTCCGCAAGCTGCTCTTCAACTCCTGCTCTTCGCCAGAACCCTTGCGGATTCCTTTGACGAAGATGGGGTTTCCCACGTTGCCGCTGGCGTAGGTGGCGTAGCTATTGGCCTGCTCCAGAGGAGTTACGGCCATACCACCAATCGCGAGCGACAGAGGAGTGGCTTTCTTACCACTCTTCTTGTCGGTGATCTGAAGGTCGCTTTCGATGCCGGCCTGTTCAGCCATGCCACGAATTGATTCTACTCCAGGGCTTTCACCAGACATTCTGGCTGCCACCACGTTAGAGGAGACAGCCATGGCCATACGCAGATTAATCTGTCCTGCGTACTTGTTATCGTGGTTGCCTGGCTGCCAAGGCGTACTACCAGGGATTTTGTACGCGACGGTCAACGGCGAGTCATCCACCATAGTGTCTGGGGTTTGACCGGCCGCGTAGGCTGCTGCCCAGGTGTGGGCCTTAAACGAAGACCCTGGCTCCCGGTTGACCTTCGTGGGGTGGAAATCACCCACTGCCACCATGCAGGTGACTTCGCGGGTATTCGGATCAATGCAGATGGTGGAACCATCGGCATCCTTGATCTTTTTCACCTGCTCAGTCATCGCCTTACGAGCCGCTTCCTGCATCGGAATGTTGCAGGTAGTACGAACTCGCAGGCCTGCGTGAAACAGCGCCTCGCCTTTCAGATTTTGCTCTTTAGCGAGGAACTCGGTGATCACCTTAACGTACTCAGGACAGAGATCGATCCGTGCTTCGTGGTTCAGGAAGACGATCGGACTCTCTGCCCCAGAGCGGTATTCCTCCCCGGAAATGTCGCCAGCATCTTTAAGCCGGCTCAGAATCCAGTTGCGACGCTTCTTGAGCCGCGGAATGTCGTTGTAGTACTCCGGACTTTTGGCGAGAGACGCCACCGTCGCAGCTTCGGCAGAGGTGAGATTCTCGATCTCCTTACCGAACAGGAAGCGCGCACCCTCTCCAACTCCGATGCGACCTTTGGGCATCGCAACTTCGTTGAAGTAGATCCACAGAATTGTGGTCTTGTCGAGCTTCTGCTCCAACTCTTCGGCCTTTTGAAACTGGCCGAACTTGTTTGCGAGGTTTCTCGTTTTATTATCGCTCAGGTTTTTTACGACCTGCTCGGTGATAGACGATCCACCTTCCGGGCGAGGGAGCTTCTTCCCGTTGAGCCAAGCTTTGGTCCAGAGCTTGGCGGTGTTAATCGCCGCTCTGAGCTTGGGCTTGACCTTTGCAAGGAGAGTCCGCTTTGCGAAGAAGTCGTTATCTTCCGCGCGCACGAACGAGTTAACAAGGTTTTTCGCCTTGCCAACCTGCTCCGGTGAAACCATGAGGCGTCGCCCGCGTTTGGAATCGTACAGATCCCAGATTTCCACCTTGCCGGTGTCATCCGTCAAGATGGTCATCTTTTTGGGGTTGTACGCCCCGGCATCGAGCCCCTTGATGGGGGGTAGTTGGTCGGGCACATACTTCACCCAGATTCCAACCCCGGCTGAGATGACCAGTGCCATCAGCATAAAGCCGAGGGCGGCTACCTTCACCACCCACGAAGTCTTTGTGAACTCCTGATTTTCCACCATCGCCGGTTGGCGAGTGGGGGAAGGGGTGCGCCTGCTTGGCACCTGGGGGGCAGCGGCCGTTTCGGGCCGGCTAGTGGCAGCGGTCCTTCTCGGACGCGCCGCCGTGTTTACGGGAGGAACGTCATTGAAAGCGGAACCTGTCTGCTGGTTACTCATCCAAATCTCCTTTTTCTTTTAAATCCGTCAGTACATTATAATTAGCAAATTTTTACTAACTTTATTGTACTGGCGGATAAGGTGTTGAATTGTCAACGAACATTGTAGTATAACACAATTTAGCGGTTTTGTCAATGGTAATTTAGGCTAAGATTAGCCTAAATAATTGCTCATAGCTCTGCGAAAATACAGCTACTTTTGTTTATTTTGGCTAGATATAAGCAATCTAAAACAAAAAACACCCAATTAAAAGGATGTTTTTTGTTAGTGTTTATTTCAACACAACCTCACCTTTTTCTACTACCACTTTTACACTCTGCCCGTCAGAAATCTTACCTTCAAGAATTTTTAAGGCCAAACCATCGAGAATTTTGTTTTGTAACAGACGTTTTAGTGGTCGTGCGCCAAAGTCTGGATTATACCCTTCTTTAGCCAAAAGTTTTTTGGCTTCACCATCTACCTCTAATGTGATTCTTTTTTCTTGTAATCGTTCCTGAATTTCCTTTAACTGCAGATCTACAATTCGTTCAATATTTTTTTCCGTCAGAGAGTGGAACATGATAATTTCGTCAATACGATTCAAAAATTCTGGCTTAAAGTGTTCATGCATTACATCCATAATTTTTTTGTGAATCTCATCTTCTTTCTTTTTCTCGGTTGTTGATTTGTTCGTGAAACCAAACTCGCCTCTTTTGTGGAAATCTAAGATAAGCTGACTTCCAATGTTGCTAGTCATTATGATGACCGTATTTTTAAAATTAACCGTTCTGCCCTTGGCATCTGTTACTCGGCCATCATCCAAAATTTGCAACAGAATATTAAATACATCGGGGTGAGCTTTTTCTATTTCATCAAACAAAATTACAGCATACGGTCGGCGACGCACAATCTCGGTAAGTTGACCCCCTTCTTCATAGCCAACATAACCAGGAGGGGATCCGATAATTTTTGAAACACTATGTTTTTCCATATACTCACTCATATCTACTCGAACAAGCGAGTTTTCGGTATCAAACATAAATTCAGCCAAGGCTTTAGCTAACTCGGTTTTTCCTACGCCAGTTGGACCAAGAAAAATAAATGATCCAATTGGTTTTTGGGGTGGGGCAATACCTGCTCGCGAACGACGAATGGCGTGTGCAACAGAAGTAACAGCTTCTTCTTGTCCTACGACTCTTTGTTTTAAAGCATCTTCCATGTGAGTTAACTTTTCTGTTTCGCTTTGCAACATTTTTTTCACCGGAATTCCAGTCCACCTAGCAACAACCGAGGCGATATCTTGATCCGTTACTTCTTCCTTAAGAATTCCACGTGATTTTTGGAGTTCAACCAACTTTTTTTCATCAGATTTAATTGTTTTTTCTAGATCAGGAATTTTTCCATAGCGAATTTCAGCAACTCGTTGCAAATTTCCACGACGTTCTTCAATATCAGCCTGCTGTTTAAGGCGGTCAATTTCTTTTTTAGATTCCTGAATTCGTCCAATAATCTCCTTTTCATTTTTCCAACGTGCTTCTAGTTCTGCACTCTGTTCTTTTACTTCAGCCAATTCTTTTTCTAATTTTTTAAGACGTTGTTTTGATTCGATGTCTTTTTCTTTTGCTAAAGCACGTTTCTCGATCTCAAGTTTTATAACCGATCGTTTAAGAGTGTCCAGTTCTTCCGGCATAGAATCTAATTGTAATCGAAGTGCCGAAGCAGCCTCATCGATTAAATCAATTGCTTTATCTGGCAAAAATCGATCGGTAATATAACGCTCCGAAAGTTTTACTGCGGCAACGAGTGAGTTGTCGGTAATGCGTACACCATGATGAACTTCGTATTTTTCTTTAATTCCTCGTAAAATTGCAATCGCATCATCTTCGCTCGGTTCGTCTACCATAACTGGTTGAAACCGTCGTTCAAGAGCGGCATCTTTTTCAATATATTTTTGGTACTCTTTTAGAGTAGTTGCACCTATGGTGTGCAGTTCTCCTCGGGCTAAAGCTGGTTTTAACATGTTTGAAGCGTCGATCGAACCTTCGGTAGCACCTGCTCCAACGATGGTGTGAAGCTCATCGATGAAAAGAATAATTTTACCTGCTGCACCAAGAACTTCCTTTAAAACAGCTTTTAAACGATCTTCAAATTCGCCACGGAATTTTGATCCTGCCAGCAAAGATCCAATATCGAGTGTGACTACTTCTTTATTTTTTAGTGACTCAGGAACATCTCCGTTAACAATTCGTTGTGCTAAACCCTCAACCACCGCAGTTTTTCCTGTTCCAGGTTCACCAATAAGCACGGGATTATTTTTAGTTCTACGACTAAGAATTTGCATTACCCGTCGAATTTCTTCGTCGCGTCCAATTACAGGGTCAATTTTTTCTTTACGGGCTAGGTCGGTTAAATTTCTACCGTATTTTTCAAGAGCATTATATTTGCTTTCAGGCTCCGGTGAATCTACTTTTTGCGTGCCACGCACCGAAACAAGAGCTTTTATGATCGAATCATAGTTTGCTCCATATTTTCCAAGAATATTACTAACCGGGTTCTGACTTGAAAAAAAAGCTAATAGCAAATGCTCAACACTAATATATTCATCTCCCATTTTTTTAGCCTCTTGTGCAGCAGTTTGAAAAATATACAGCATTGGTTGCCCTAACATGATTTGTCCAAGACTTCCTTGTGGGGGCAAGCCTTCTGGTTTAGCAATTTCGTTGATAACAGATTGGATTTCACCACGCACTTGTAAAACGGGAATAGAAAGTTTTTGAAACAAA
>CAYUTM010000011.1:7759-10297 GCA_964447755.1 uncultured Gammaproteobacteria bacterium | reverse complement strand
ATTATAACTACGGTTGAAAAGTTTGTCAAATATGTGGTATTGTAGCACAATTATGAATTGAAATTAATTAATAATGTGAACGAAATAAAAGTGCTGGGTATTAAAATTGATGTTGTGTCATTAGCTGAAGCTCGAGAGAAAGTTCAGGAGTTTTTGAATTCCAGCAGCCAAAATACTATTTTTACCCCTAACCCCGAGATGTTAGTAAAGGCACAGAAGGATGAGTACTTTAGGTATTCACTTAATGAATCTGATCTAAACCTATGCGATGGGCGAGGAATACAATTTGTGTCCAAGCAAAAAATTGAGCGAATTACGGGGGTAGATTTCATGTTAGAGATTTGTAAAATAGCGGAGATGGAAAATAGAACTGTTTATTTATTAGGGTCGGGGAGTGATGAGGTAGTGAAAAAAACCGCAGAAAATTTGCAACAAAAATTTCCAAGTTTAAAGATCGTTGGGTGGAGTAGGGGGCCTGTGATAAAAGAAACCAGTGTTTCAATTCAACAATACAACAATACACCAGGTTTAATCATGGATGCGGAAGAAAATGCTAAAATTTTAGAAAATATAAACCAGGCACAACCAGATATTCTATTTGTTGCCTTTGGTATGGGGAAACAAGAAAAATGGATCGTAGAAAATCTGGCTAAAGTTTCTAGTGTGAAAATTGCGATGGGTGTAGGGGGAGCATTTGATTATATAGGTGGTTCAGTAAAACGTGCGCCTTTACTGCTACGCAAAATTGGGCTAGAATGGCTGTATCGTTTGGTTAAACAACCTAAAAGGATTGCTAGAATTTGGAATGCGACTGTTAAATTTTTATGGTTGTTTTTTATTACATATGAAAAACATAGCTAATTTTATTAAAATCACCTTTGTTTTTACTGCCGGCATATTTTTTGCCCTGCTGTATTTCAAAATCGCAGTTTCAAATAACGGCACACTAAATACGTTGGCAAGGTTTTGTGGCACATCACCAGACAGGGCTTCATCTTTCTTAGAAATTTTTAATTGGACTACTTACCTGTTGTTTTTGATTATCCCACTTTTGATTCTACAACTTATTGTTTTAGTTATTTTCAAAATTAAACATAAACTATGACAATTCCGCAGAATGCAAATAGAGTTTTTGAAGGTGTTGTATTTGATGTCTACCAGTGGCGACAACAAATGTACAATAGTTCTTATAAAACATTCGAAATGTTAAAACGAAAAGCCAGTGTAAATATTTTTGCGGTAACTGAGGACAATAAATTCATTACTTTAATGGAAGAGCAGCCTAATAAACCACTTTTTCCTTCAGTACCTGGGGGGAGAATTGAGGAAGGCGAAACTGCGCTAGAAGCTGCTCAAAGAGAGCTGCTTGAAGAAACAGGCTATAAAAGTTCCGAATTTAAACTTCTCTATAAATATTCCGGTGATTCAAAAATTTATTTTGAAGACTATGTCTTTGTGGCAAAAAATTGTATTAAGGTCTCAGAACAACAGGTGGATGAAGGAGAAAAAATTGAAGTTAAACTGGTAGATTTTGATGAATTTTTACAGTTATGTAGAAATGAACGGTTTACTTGTCCGTATCAATTTAAGCTCGAAATGTACGAGGCCTTGCTTGATGAAAAGAAAAAAGATTTATTAAAAAATACTATTTTTGAAAATTAACTTAATATGATTCGCACACGTATCGCGCCTAGCCCAACAGGCTACTTACATATTGGAAACTTGCGTAACGCCTTGTATTCCTATTTATTCGCTAAACAACATAATGGTAAATTTTTAGTTCGCATCGAAGACACAGACCGAGAACGATTCGTAGCCGATGGCACATTGGTAGCTTTAAAATCGCTCTACTGGAGCAATTTAGTTCCAGATGAAGGTGTAAAATTGGGAGAAAATGAAAGTATTATTCAAGAAGGAGAACAAAGCCCCTATATTCAATCTGAGCGCTTAGAAGTTTACCAAACATATATTAAACAACTTTTAGACAATGGTTCAGCCTATTATTGTTTTTGCTCATCAGAACGATTAGAAGAGTTGCGCCAAAAGCAACAATTAAAAAAACAGCTCAGTCAATATGATCGACATTGTTTGGGTTTGGATCCAAAAGAAACTGGTGAGCGTGTTAGAGCGGGAGAAAAGTTTGTGATCCGTATGAAAATGCCGCACGAAGGGGAAACCGTGTTTAATGATTTGGTAAAAGGTGAAGTGCGCTTTAATAATAAATTAATTGACGATCAGGTTTTGATAAAATCAGATGGTTTTCCAACATACCATTTTGCTGTGGTTGTCGATGATCATTTGATGGAAATAACTCATGTTATGAGAGGTGATGAATGGCTCAGTAGCACACCTAAACATCTTCAACTATACAAATCTTTTGGTTGGGAGATCCCTGAATTTGCCCACTTACCGTTACTTTTAAATCCAGATAAATCAAAATTAAGTAAACGCCAAGGGGATGTTTCTGTTGAAGATTACCACAAAAAAGGTTATTTACCAGAAGCATTGATAAATTTTATTGCTTTTTTGGGCTGGAAC
>CAYUTM010000011.1:6937-7749 GCA_964447755.1 uncultured Gammaproteobacteria bacterium | reverse complement strand
GACAACCGAGAGATATTTAGCCTTGATGAATTAGTTAAAGAATTTAGTCTGGAAAAGATAAATAAATCCGGTGCGGTATTTAATATTGAAAAGTTGGACTGGTACAATAAAGAATATATTAAGAATTTACCGATAGATGAGCTGGTTGATCGTGTGATGCCTTGGTTGGAGCAGGTTGATTTTTTTAAATCTCAAATTACTAATCACAAATCCCAAACAGATTGGTTGGGAAAAGTTTTATCTTTAGAAAAAGAACGGGTTAACACTCTAGCTGAATTTCCCGAAGCTATTCGATTTATTTTTGAACTGCCTAATTACAAAGCTGAAAGTTTGATCTGGAAAAAGGGTAGCAGGGAAGAGGTGCAAAAAGTATTGCCCGAGCTAGAAGTACTAATGAATACAATTAGTGTTCAAGATTGGAACAAGGGAGATTTGGAACAAAAAATTAAAACTTGGATTATTGAAAAAGGGTTCTCAAACGGTTCTGTTTTGTGGCCACTGCGTGTAGCACTTTCCGGTCAAGAAAACTCACCTGGCCCGTTTGAAATTGCCGAGGTGCTTGGCAAGGATGAAGTGCTGCATAGGATACAAGTTGCCCGCTCTAAGTAGAAGAGATTTTTGAAGTAAATGTGGTATAATAGTTTTATGAGAAAGATTTTTTTTGCCACTATTTCTTTGTTGATAGCTAGCCTGTCTTTTTTTACTATTTCCAGTTCTTCCGCAGATGAAATAACTGACTTGAATAATAAAATTCAAGAACATAAAAATAAAATCAAAGCACTGGAAGACAGCATGGACTCCTATAAAAAAAT
>CAYUTM010000011.1:0-6927 GCA_964447755.1 uncultured Gammaproteobacteria bacterium | reverse complement strand
AACTGTTTCTCTCAAGAATCAACTTTCAATTTTAGATGATAAAACTAAGAGAATTGAAACCGATGTTGCTTTAACACAAGAAAAAATTGCCTCTGCTGAATTAGAGATTCGCGCTCTTGAATTTTCAATAAACGACAAAGCTACTGATATTGAACGCCAAAAAAATTTTATCAGTAGGTTGATAAAAAAAATTCATGTTGATGGTGAAAAAAATTATTTGGAAATAATCTTAACGCAAAATAATTTTGCCGATTTTTATAGCGAGGTTAAAAACCTTCAGGATATTAACAATGATTTAACCCGTTCTATTAAAAATTTAAAATCTGCTAAAAATGAGCTTGATGTAAAAAAAGATCTAATCTCCGAACAAAAGAAAAAATATCAGTCGCTTAAAAACGACCTTGTTGATAAAGAACAAGATTTAACAGAACAAGTTAAAGATAGGAAAAAATTACTTGTTGAAACAAAGGCATCAGAGAGCCAATATCAAGGCATGTTGGCTGGTCTCAAGAAACAGTCGGCTTCTATTGAGGCAGATATAAGAAATTATGAAGAAATGATGAAGAAAAAATTGGAGGATCAAAATAAAATTAAAGCCATTGATACTTCTATTTCTTTTGAATGGCCAGTGTCTAGTAGGTATATAACCGCTCGATTCCACGATCCAAACTATCCTTTCAGAAATGTTTTTGAGCATAATGCTATTGATGTTCGCGCTTCATACGGCACTCCAGTAAAAGCTGCCTCTTCCGGGTATGTTGGTCGAGCGAGGCGATGCACCCTCTCTTCTTGCTACGCATACATTCTGTTAGTGCATACCGGAAATCTTTCTACTGTGTATGGGCACTTGAGCAAAATTCTTGTTGAAGATGATCAATATGTAAACAAAGGTGAAGTGATTGCTTATTCGGGAGGTACCCCTGGCACCGTTGGAGCTGGCCCTTTTGTTACAGGAGCACATTTGCATTTTGAAACACGTTTAAACGGCATACCTGTTGATCCATTGGGTTATTTAGTTCAATAAATATGAACCTACGAGATTTGCGTCAAAAAAATCTTCAACGCTGCGAAGAATCATTTTATCCTCTCAATGATTGGTCGTTAACTGACTGGGCAACGGCTGTGGCGGGTGAAACAGGGGAGTTATGTAACTTAATTAAGAAAATCCGGCGTGGTGATAAAATTGAAACTGAAGCAGTGGCTGATGAAATTGCTGATGTAGTAATTTATCTGGACTTGCTGGCAGCACGACTAGGGCTTGATCTAGAGAATTGCGTTAAAAATAAGTTTAATAAAGTTTCTGACAAACTATCTAGTTCTGTTAAATTTGATTAATATGCAACGTACATTTAGCTCTCCTTGGATTCACCAATTAAACTTCCCAACGCTACACAAAAAAATCGAACAGAATTTTTCTACCGATGTTGCAGTGATTGGAGCGGGGATAGCCGGTGTTTCTACGGCTTATTTTGCACTCAAAAACACTTCCAAGCGAGTTACTATTATTGAAGCGTACAAAGTAGCGCACGGTGCCACAGGCCATAATGGTGGGCAAATGGTGAGTTATTTTGAGCATCCTTTTGCTGATTTGGTAGAAAAATATGGAATGTCTCTGGCTGCAAAAGCTCAGGAGGATATTTTTATGACCTGGGATTTAGTTGAACAAATTTTTAAAGATGAAGACTTAAAAACACCAATTAACAAAGTTACTGGGTACGCTGGTTGTACTGATGTAAAACAAATTAACCTACATTTACGAAATATAAAGTACCAGCGCGAAGCAGGGTTAGATATCGAGGGTGTTTTGGTGGCGAATATTCCAGAAGTGATTTCGCAAATTCCAGAAGAATATAGTGAACCTTATGCTAGAGTGGATCAGGAATATATTTTGAAGATTTTGGAAACAGAAAATAAAAACTATGTTGGTGCGCTGGCTTCGCTCAAAGGCTGTATGAATAGCGCTTTGTTTTGCGAAGAATTGATTGAGGTGATGCTCAAGAAATATACGGATAGGTTTGCGGTATATGAAAATAGCCCGGTAGATTCTATTACGCTTAATAAAAAGGCGGGTGTGGTACATGTGGGTGATTTTAGTGTAGATGCCGAGCGAATTGTTTTGTGTACTAATGGATTTGAAAATTTTACCATTCAAAATGCGGTAGGGAAGGATATAAATACTAAATTTCATGATTTGGTAATTGGTACGGTTGGTTACATGGCCGCTTTTTTGGAAGAAAAGGGGAGAGACCCTGTTGCGATTAGCTATTTCTCACATAAAGGCATAGACGAAAAAGATCCTTATTTTTATTTCACTCGTAGACCCTACAAGCACAAGCAAAAAGGGGATTGGAGCCTGGTTTCCATAGGTGGACCAGAGCAGCAATTTCCAGATAAAAGTTACTATGAACGTGAAAGATTACCTTACCCCGAAAGTGCAGTAAAAGAAATCGATGATTTTTTTCACTCCACTTACAAATTCGCACCGAAAGAGGATATTGATTATCTTTTCTATTGGCACGGCTTGATGGGTTACACACCAAATGGATTACGTTGTATTGGCCCCGAGCCGATTAATCCGGTACTCATGTATAATCTTGGGTGCAATGGTGTTGGTCTTTTGTCGTCTATTTACGGTGGTTTTAGAATCTCAAGATTTTTGAATAAAAAGAAGTTGGAGAAGTCGATTTTTGACCCGTTAACATGATGTGTATGGGGGTTAGAATATACGTACTAACCGCAAGTGGTCGTTTAAAGCCCAGTTTGCAGAAAATAAAAAGATGTGTCAGAGAATCAGTTGCCTTGATTAATAATTTTATTCCTGTTTTAGATGTAGATATTGTTGTGTTCGACGATCCTTCAAACGCTATTCCTGAATTAGGAATAGGCGGATTTACATCTGATAATCATACAGTGTGTATATATCTAGACCCTACACATAAAAAATTTAAAACAATTCAGGGTGAGTTGTTAAGAACTTTAGCTCATGAACTTCACCATGTGGCGCGCCGTAGGGAGGTGGGGCATGGAGATAATTTGTTTGAAACATTGATCACTGAAGGGTTAGCAGAACAATTTGAAGCTGAAGTAACAAAGAAAAAAGTTAGCATTTGCGCACAAGCTTTGCGTGACAGTGAAGTAAAAAAATTTTTAAAAAAAGCTCAAAAAGAATTTTTCAAAGAAAAATTTAGCTATAACGATTGGTTTTTTGGTTCAAAAGCAAGAAAAATTCCAAGGTGGACGGGCTATGCAATAGGATATTTTCTCATAAAAAGATACCTAGAAAAAAATCCAAAACAGAAAGCGTCTTCTATCTATAATGTCAGAGGGGAAAAATTATTAACTTAATCACTAAAAAAATTTTACGAAAAAAACATTAGACAAAAATCTGAAGAAAATAATTAGGGCTGATTTAGCCAGAATGGTAAGAATAGACCAAAAAATGCGATCTATCGGATTTGATGATGAAGAAAATTGGAAAAAGGTGAAAGAAATTGATTTGCAAAACACCAAAAAATTAAAAGACATTATCGCTAAAATTGGCTGGCCAACGATTTCTAAAGTTGGAAAAACAGCCTCTCACAACAGCTGGCTTATTGCTCAACATGCCGACCGTGACAAAGATTTTCAAAAATATTGTTTGTCACTTATGAAAAACGAACCGGCAAAAGAAATTTTCTTAGACGACATGGCATATTTAGAAGATCGATTGAGGGTTAGTGATGGGAAATATCAATTATACGGCACTCAATTTTATATCAACAAAAAAGGGGATTATGGACCCAGACCTATTAAGGATAAAAGAAACTTAAACAGGCGAAGAAAGGCTGTAGGTCTGCCTCCAATGCAGAACTATCTTAAAATGATGATGAAAAAGTATGGAAAAAAATAAGAATCCGCATGTTTATTTCTCAAACAAAGGATGAAACTCATGATGTGTTTTCTCCGCATATCGGTCGGATGCGTGAACATACCGAGTGGTAGTGTCTAGTGACTCGTGGCCAAGCAAAATTTGAATCGCTGCCGGATTTGCCCCTTTTTCGGCTAAAAAAGTAGCAAATGCATGACGAAGTGTGTGGGCGCTAATAGGAATATTGATATCGAGCAATTCTCGGTATCTTTTTATTTTAAATTGTAGATAATTGGTAGATATTTTCTTATTTTTGTCTTGATTATTTTTACCACGATAGGGAACAAATAACATTTCTGAAGTACAATTACGCTTAGAAACATAATTTTTAAGATGTTGGATCGCTCGAGGAGTTAAATACACAAATCGTTGTTTTTTTCCTTTACCGAGGATATAAATGCGACCCGTTTTATCAATTTGGTTCACTTTAAGTGATAAAAGCTCTGAGATACGCATGCCCGTAGCAAAAAGCGTCTCCAACATTGCCCGGTTACGTAGAGCAATCTGTTCATCGTCCTCATACTTCATCGGCGCCTCGATCAACTTCAAAATTTCTTCAAATTCTGGCACTCTCGCATGTTTTTTTTCGGTTTTGATAAGCTTGACCGAAGCTGATGAGATGGATGCTTTAACGTCCATATCTTCAAGAAATTTGAGGTATGAACGTAGGGAAGATAGCACCCGGTTGATAGAGAAGCTGCCCAAACGCTGGTTTGAAGCCTCAGATTTGGCTGTTTTACGCTCTGTGGAGGCTAAGTAAGCCTTATAACGTATAAGGTCGGTCTTAGTGAGCTGTTTAAAGTCTTTTTTTAGGTCTTTGCTAATAAAATATTCAAATGTTTTTAAATCCCGTTCATAATTATAAACCGTTTCAGGAGAAAAATTATCTGCTTGAAGATGCAATAAAAAATCATCCAACTGTGGAAGTGGGAATTCAATGAATTGTGGTTGCTGTGGTTTAATTTGTTTTATCTTAGCCATATCCTCTATATTGAATTGAGTGTAAGAGTTATTATACTCAATTCAATATATAAAATAAATCACACTTAAATTTTACTTATAGTACACTCTCCCATCATATCGAACGTCGATATACTCTTTGGGGCTGAAATTTTTAATAATTGCATTTAAGCTCTTAAACTGCTGCTGCATAACCTGTTCGTCCAAATTTGCTTGAATCTTAAACGGTTTTTCAGAAAATATTTCTACCCCACCTTCTCTATTTTTAAAAGCAAAATAGGTTACCTTCAGCATTTTATTTTCTTCAAGATATTGTTTCCATTTTTTGATCGCTTGGATTTCTTTTGAGCTTAAATCACTTTGTTGCCCTTCTGTCAGTTTGGAAGAAAGGTAGATAAGTGGAAGTTTTTGGTAATCTTTTTCAACATTATTTATGTTCGGTTTGACAGAGATATCAGTGATAGGTGGTTCATTAGAAAGAGAGGCAATTTTAAGATTTTCTCCCATTGTTGCGCTAGAGCTGGTTTGGGATGGCAGACTATTATTTATAACCTGAAGCATTTTTTGCATTATCCTTCCGTCTCCATCAATTAAAAAATAATCTTGGTTGCTATAAGCAATAGCAACAGATTCCTTTTCCTGAACTTCGATTTCTATTGAATTCGGAAAAGATTTTTTTAAATGAACTTCCGCAAAAGAAAATTTGTCCAAAATATTTTTTTCAATCTTTTTCGAATTAACTAAAAAGATATTATTGTTAGGAAGCAGTACCTCCTTACTATCTAAAAAAGTAGCAACAAATGATTCTACCTCTGACTTACTGGTGGTTTTAAAACCTTGTAAGGTTATTTTTTTAATTCTAAAATAAGGTATATAAATAAAAAAACCTAATGTTGCTACAACACTACCTGCAATTAAAATTGCTTTTAAAAGAGTGCTGCGAGACTTTTTTTTGGATAAAAGTGTGTTCTTTTTCTTTGCAAAAATAGGTTCGGCATAGTGCCTAACCCTTCTTTGCGAACTGAATCCCTTTTTTCTCTTTGCCAAAAAAATTTTTCTTGAACTTTCTTGTCCCCCCTGATAAGAATAAATTCTGTGACGGTTCATGTTATTTTTTATTTATGGTATAGCAAAATTTCACACACCTTATTTATATATAAATTCTCGGAATAAGAGGGTTGATTCTACTGACTACCTCGTAATTTATAGTGCCAATTTCTTTAGCAAGAGCACTGGCTACTCTCCCCCCCTTTCCAAGAATGGAAACTTGGTTACCACTTTTAATATTTACTACTTTTGTTACATCAATCATTGTGAGGTTCATGCATACGCGACCTACTTGTCTACACGCAATACCTCCAACTATAAAAAATGTATTATTTGAAAGCCTCCGATCAATTCCATCATAATAACCGATAGGCAACACTGCAAGTACAGTGTTTCTTTTGGCTACCCATGTTCTACCATAGCTTACTGCCGCACCTTTCTCAATTTTTTTTATTTGAATAATTTTTGTATTCAATGATAGTGCTGGTTTTAAATATAATTTTGTTTGTGTTTTTAATGATGGGTGGAGTCCGTAAGTTCCTAAACCGACTCTTACAGCCTCGAGGTGAGTTTCTGGGTAGAGAATCGTGCTGGCTGTACAGGCGATATGTCGTATGGGCACTTCTATCCCCCCCTCTATTAGAATCTTGTTTGCTAGTTGAAATTTTTTAAGTTGAGAAAAAGTTGTAGATTTACTTTCTTCGCTAGAAGAAAAATGGCTCCACAAACCTTCAAGGTAAATATTTTTTAAAACACTTATTTTTTTAATAAAATCTTTAAGGTCGTTTGAAAGGACACCCACCCGGGAAGTCCCCACATCAACCTTAAGATGTACGGTTATTTTTTGTCCCAACTTTTTTCCAATTTTGTTCAAAAATTCTGCTTGCTCAACGGTGTAAAGTGGAAAAATTGTTTGGTGTTTAGCTAGCTGGATTATTTTTTTTTCGTCTAGCTCAAAAAAACTTAGTATTTGAATTGGTTTTTTACCTCCCAGCGCTACCAACTGCAACGCC
>CAYUTM010000010.1:29430-29767 GCA_964447755.1 uncultured Gammaproteobacteria bacterium | reverse complement strand
CTATCTAAAAATAATAGTTAAAGAGTCGGCACGTACCGTTTTAGCACCCAAAGTTTCTGGCGAGTTTCAAGCTGGTTCAATTTCGGCTGCTTCAGAAGTGCCTATTTCAAGCAGCTCTTTTAGTGTTACAACTTTGCCTCCAAACCCCGCGTTTCTACAACTCACAGGTGGTGAAACCGCTCGAGTTATATTCGATTTTAAAAATACGGGCTCATCAACGTGGCACCTCTACGCTCTTGAACAGAACCGCGTAGAAACAACACGATCAAATTCAACTGTTGTAATACCACCGAGTTTTGTTGATGCTTCTTGGGTCACCTCGCAAAAAGTTGTTACT
>CAYUTM010000010.1:24421-29420 GCA_964447755.1 uncultured Gammaproteobacteria bacterium | reverse complement strand
GTTGTTACTGGTTCTTCCGAAGTTCAGCCTGATGAAATTTTGAGGATAGAGTTTTCAATTAGAGCTCCAGCATCGCGTGGTGAATATGTGTCGCATTTTAATCTAAAAATAGATAATAGTCCTTTGTCAAAAACCAACATTTCTCTGCCCATATTTGTTTCCGAGGATGCGCCTTCACCGTATCAGCCCATGCAAGGGCAATCGCCCCGCGTTCTTATTTCAGAACCAAGCATTCGAGTTGGTCTCTATAAAACAAACAAGGAAGTTGTTTTTCGCTCTATTTTTCCCTATAGCATATTTTCTGGTTTAGAAAATAAAGGAATACTTGTGCAGGGGCAGGAACTGGTTTTGAGCTATTCCGAAGGAAAGTATTCCGTTCGTTCGCCGGATATAACTTTTGTGTCTAGTGAGGCAATCCGTTTAGTTCCCGGTGATCTTAACAGTTTTTTTGAAATAAAAAATTATAATCGAACATATAGCGGTAGTCCGGGAAAAAATTTTAGCGCTTATCGAGGCGTTTTGGAGTATGCTTTTTCGCCAAAAAGTGTAATGCCATATGTGGTAAACGAACTACCTCTAGATCAATATGTGGCTGGTATTGCCGAGGTTTCCAACGGAGTAGCGATTGAGTATATGAAAGCGGTTTTGGTGGCGGCTCGGTCGTATGCCTATCAACAAATTATTTCTGGTGTGCCCAAAGATAAAAGAATGTTTGATGTATATGCCTCGACAATTGACCAGTTATATCTCGGGTACAATTCTGAGCTAACACGGCCCCGTGTTGCGCAAGCAGCACATGATACATATGGCGAAATGGTGACGTATGAAAATAACCCAGTCATAACACCGTACTTTTCGCATGCGGATGGTCACACAAGATCGTGGAAAGAGGTGTGGGGTGGAGTGGATAAACCGTGGCTTCAAAGTGTTGTAACTCAATACGATGTTGGAAAAGCTATGTCAGGACACGGAGTTGGCATGAGTAATTACGATGCATCTTTTCGGGCAGCGAAAGATGGTTGGACTTATGACCAAATTCTAAAATATTATTATTCTGGAACCGAAATGCAAAAAATATACTAATGTCAGGTTTTATTTTGGAAGTGTTAATTCTTCTTGAACATGAAACTTTCGATCTTCGTTTGCTAAATCAAGAATTATTTCACGAAGTTTATCTGGGTGTGGAACGTTTAGAGCTTGAAATTTAGTAATGCCGCTCGCATTTTGTACTGTGATGGTTCCATACTTAAAAAATGAGGCCCAAAAACCTTTTACTTCAGAAATAACATCTTGGGTTTGGTATAAATCCATTTCAGCAATAGAGCGAGAAAATAAGCTATGTTGATTCACATCAATAAGACGATCATTCGTAATGATGAGTATATCAAGGTAGAAAGCGACGAACTCAGTATAAAAAAACAGTAACAAGCTTAAATAGTATATGCTTGCCAGCAACAAAGCGGCTAGGTGAACATTGTTAATGGCAAGAATAGTGGGGAAGAGTGTTGAAAAAAGAAGTTGTAAAATGATTGGAAGCGAAGATAGTAAAACAAATAAAATAATAGTAGGAATAAAGGTAATAAAATGTCTGCGGACTTTAGCCACTACATGTTCATAATTTTTTTGATGAATAAAGGTGGTAAAAAGCATATTCCTTAAGGAAGATAATGTTTAAGAGAGTCTAGCCAGGAAGTGTCCACAACCAAAAGTGGTTGGCTCCAATCTACAAGTTGTGCTTGTGTCCATGTTGTAAAAAGTACTGCAGCACTTAAAACTATAACTACAAGCGTAATGAATATGCTTAAAGGGGTAAAAGTGCCGGTATTATATAAGTGACCAATATTTATAATAAAAAATAAAATAAAGGCAATAAGAAAAAATGCGTATATGGCAAGAAAAATATAAAGGGGGATGTTCATAATTTTAAACACATACGTTTTTATAATAAACTTTGATTTTGTGGTGGCATTGTAAATCCCAAATGTTCGTATGCTGCTCGTGTTGCTTTTCTTCCTCGGGGGGTACGTTCCAAAAAACCTGTTTGGAGCAAATATGGTTCGTAAACAGTTTCGAGCGTGTCCACTTCTTCGGCAATTGCAGCCGAGAGCGTGCTGAGACCTGTTGGTCCACCGCTGAATTTTTCAATGAGAACACTCAAGAGTCTTCGATCGATATCATCGAGCCCGTATTCATCAATAGCGAGCAACCCCAAAGCTTTTTTGGCGAGTGTTGGGGTAATGAATCCATCACCTTCAATTTCAGCAACATCGCGAATGCGTTTGAGGAGGCGGTTGGCGATACGTGGTGTTTGGCGGGCGCGTGTGGCCACGAGCTCAGTTGCTTCTTGGCTAATTTTTACACCTAGAATTTGAGCATTGCGATTTAAAATAGTTTCAATATCTTTTACTTCGTAAAAATTGAGGTGATAGGTATGGCCAAAACGATCGCGGAGTGGGGAAGAAAGCAAGCTCAATTTAGTGGTAGCTCCGATAAGTGTAAATTTGGCCAGTGGCATGCGGATGGTGCGTGCAGCCGGACCTTTACCAATAATAATGTCTAAAGAATAATCTTCCAGCGCTGGATAAAGTACTTCTTCAATGGTTTTATTCAGACGATGGATTTCGTCGATAAATAATACTTCGCCTTCTTGGAGATTTGAAAGAATTGCAGCCAGATCACCAACCTTTTCCAAAGCAGGTCCTGAAGTAATGCGCACATTAGCATTCATTTCCCGCCCAATGATGTGCGAAAGAGTAGTTTTGCCAAGGCCGGGATTTCCATATAATAGAATATGCTCTAATGGTTCCTTCCTTTTTTGCGCAGCCTGAATAGCGATTGATAAATTTTGTTTGATATGATCTTGCCCTACAAAATCTATCAATGATTGTGGTCGAAGAGTAATTTCAATACCGGTTTCTTCGCCTTGTGCCTGCGGTTCAACCAGCCGTTCCTCGCTTAAAATTTCAAATTCATCTTTCATATGCTAGTATTGTAATATACTTAGTTTTAAAAGTCTACGTAATAAAATTGAATATGGAAAGGCCAAAAGTAGGATTGGGAGTTTTAATTCGTCGTGACAATAAAGTTCTTTTGGGAAAAAGAAAAAATGCTCATGGTGATGGTTCATGGTGTGCGCCTGGGGGCCACCTTGAAGGAGGAGAAAGTTTTGAACAAGGTTGTTTGCGAGAAACTGAAGAAGAAGTGGGTGTAAAGATTAAAAATTTAAAGCTTGCTTCTGTTACAAACGATCTATTTGAAGGAAAGGATAAACACTATGTTACCATTTTTATGGTGGCAGATTTTGAAAGTGGTGAGGTGGAACTAAAAGAACCTGATAAGTGTGAAAAATGGGAGTGGTTTGAATGGAGCAATTTACCTACACCATTGTTTTTATCAGAAGTAAATTTGATAAAACAAGGCTTTGATCCGTTTAAGTTCTAAAAAGAAAGCGGAACCCTGGAGAGGGTTCCGTCTGATTTACTTCACAAACCAGCGCACTGATCTTGTACAGGCACGAAGCCGTTCCTGAAGCAGGGGAATGTATGGAGTGCCCATACTAGAACGTGGATCGAATACCAGCGTGACATCTTCATCTGGTCTCAGTGGTAGTTGGTTTTCAATAATATCTACAAGTTTCGTTACAAAGGCCTCAGCATCCGCTGGTGTTTCGCACCAAGACACTGTGTAGCAACAGACACCGAAGTACCTGTAGTTTCCCAAAGTAAATTCAACAATCACCCCCTCTTCTCGGCGACATATTTCAAGACCTGATACACTGGTTCCTGCCAGGATTCTCGCGAGACCAATGTCGTAACAATGGTCTGTGCAACAGAGAGGGAAAAGTACTCTTTGCCCGGTTCTGCTTGTTGAATCATTGTGGGCTTCACCGCTGCGAAGATAATTAAGGAGCATGGCCAGCCTCCTTCCTTAGTTTTTCTTTTTTTACATGACCAAACTGGATTTCTAAAAAACACAATTTACTCAGGTAAAATTTTTAACGCACGGATTTTAACCCTAGCATATCTTTCAAGACAATTCAAGAGTTTTTTTGGTAAAGTATTTATTTTTAGCCAAAAAAACTACTTGAATTGCGTTAAAAATAAAGATGAAACCACTTTTGTTTCTCCAAAAAGTTCGTTACCACAGAAGTGTGTAAGAACCGCACTAGGGTTTTAGTGTAAATGTTTCCGTGTGCAGCCCTCTCCGTTTGGTACTAAAACAAAAGTATTTCCTCAAATGAGGAAATACTTTTGTTTTAGTGCCGCGGGCGGGAATCGAACCCGCATGCCCGAAAGCGCAGGATTTTAAGTCCTGTGTGTCTACCAATTCCACCACCACGGCTCATCGTGGTGATCATAGTAACATATCATTTTTGGTAAATCAAGAAGATGGTTTTTATTGCTGTGTGGAGGAGGTTGTGTTTGGTTTGCTTTTGAACAAATCACCAATTTGGGTGTGTAGTAAACTTAGTGCAACAACAATAAGCACTATCACCACAAGAGGGATGTACAAACTGACATTGTGAATTACTTTATGTGACTTCATAAGATAAGATTAATAAATTTACCTATATAGTATAACACATTATCGTTGCGATAAAAAAAATGTTTTGTTATACTGAGCTTGCAATCTATTTTATCTTATTATTGTATGACTGCTATACGAAAATTAGTTATTCCTGTTGCCGGTTTGGGAACTAGGTTTTTGCCTGTTACTAAAGCCCAGCCCAAAGAAATGTTGCCGGTTGTTGATAAGCCTATTATTCAATATGTTGTTGAAGAGGCTGTTGCCTCAGGAATTACAGACATTATTTTGGTTACTGGTGCAAGCAAACGAGCTGTGGAAGATCATTTTGACTATAATTTTGAATTGCAAAACTGGTTAAAAAAACAGGGCAAACTGGAGATGTTAGATGAAGTTAAACGTATTGCGGAGTTAGCAAATTTTATCTACATCAGACAAAAGGGTCCGTATGGAAACGGAACGCCTGTTTTGTCGG
>CAYUTM010000010.1:16725-24411 GCA_964447755.1 uncultured Gammaproteobacteria bacterium | reverse complement strand
GTCGGCTCGCCAGGTAATCGGCGATGAGCCATTTGTTGTTTTGTGGGGAGATGAATTTATTTATTCTACACCCCCGCGCACCGCCCAGTGTCTTAAGGTTTTTGAAAAATATGGAGACCCAGTGCTATCTGGTATTAGGGTTCCAAAAAAAGAAGTATCAAAATATGGCATCGCGGATGTTTCGCATGTTGAAGATAATATTTACCAAATAAAATCATTTATTGAAAAACCTGAACCCGAAGACGCGCCGTCAAATTTGGCCATGATTGGTTGTTATGTATTGACCCCGGATATTTTTACAGAGTTAGAAAAAGTTAAGCCAGGAAAATCCGGTGAAATTTGGCTGGTAGATGCTATAACAGCATTGATGAAAAAAAGACCTGTATATACCTGTGAAGTAAAGAATGGTGTTTATTACGATACTGGTTCAAAGCTAGGCTGGTTAAAGGCTAATGTGGATTTTGCTCTACGAGATAAAAAGTTGGGCACTGATTTTAGAAAGTACTTAAAGAGTGTGATATAATAAACATACACTAATATTTTAAAATCAAGAACGTAATGTTTTTGTTGGTATGTTTTCTCGTTTTGCATCCATTTTTGTTTTAGTTGGTGTTTTTTTAACGGCCGGTCTTGGTTGTAAGGGCACTTCTACTGTTGAACAATTGGCCACCAAGCCAAGACAGTTAGAATGGTGGGTTGTTTATGATGATTATGATGCGCTACAAACTATTGTGCAACAGTTTACGGCAAGTAGGCCATATATTAGCGTTGAGATAAAACAAATTCGCCCCGATGAGCTATATGGCAGGCTAATAAAAGCACTTGCCGAAGATAGTGGGCCCGATATTGTCTCTGTAAGAAATAATGCACTAAATGGTGTAAAAACGCTGCTATCTCCAATGCCGGCGGTTTTTAATGATGCAACGGTACAAACAGTGCGCGGCACTATTAGCAGCGATACAGTAATTACTCCCATAAGAAAACAAGGTCTTACTCCAACTCAAATTGAGCAAGAGTATGTTCGTTCTATTAAGAATGACGTGGTGGTTGGTACTTCCGTTTACGGCCTGCCTTTGTCATTAGATACCATGGGAATTTTTTATAACAAAGATTTGTTAGATCGAGCACAAATTGCTGAACCACCACGCTCGTGGGAAGAGTTACAAGGAATGGTGGAAAAGTTATCAAAATTTAATAAAGATGGAAAAATTGTTCAATCGGGCGTTGCTTTAGGAACTGGAAATAATATTTCAAGTTTTGATGACTTATTATTTGTTTTGTTTAAACAGAGTAATCTAGAATTTATGGGACGTGATGGAAGACCTGTTTTTCACACCTTTGTTAATAGTACAAGCCGAGGCGCTGACAGTCCGGCCATGCAAGTAATAAATTTTTATACCGATTTTGCTAATAAAGATCGAAAAACATATTCTTGGAACGAAGAGCAAAAAAATGCTTTGGATCAATTTATAAATGGTTCTACGGCATTCTTTTTCGGTTATAGTTATAATCTTTCTGCAATTAGAGCGCGCGCGCCGCAACTTAATTTTGGCACTATGCCGTTGTTGCAACTTAATCCTGAAAACCCTGTAAATGTTGCTAACTATTGGGTTCAGACGGTTACTGCTAAATCAAAAAATAAAGACGCTGCCTGGTCACTTATAGATTTTGTTGCCCACTCATCAGTAACAAAACAATACCTTGATGCAACCAACCGTCCTTCTGCTTTGCGCACATATCTTGGCCAGCAATTGGGTAATACAGATTTGTCCCCTTTTGCCTCACAAGTATTGGTAGCAGATTCATGGTATCATGGAGCTAACTACGACGCGGCTCGTCAAGCACTTTCTGATATGATTCATGAGTGGTTACAACCTATTCCAGAAGATCAAGATCCGCTTGACTGGCGTCAAAAGATTTTAAATAGAGCTGCGTCAAAAGTTGACCAGTCTTTGTAAAAAAACATAAGCTATGCCTCGTTTTTTTAGAACCATTAAAATTTTAATTGTTTTAATAGTCAGTGCAGGTTCTTTTTTATTTGTGAATCAAGTTCGTGCTGCAGGCCAGTGTTTTTGTTACACTTCACTTTCTACTGTTAATCTTCCCGCCAATATCACTGTTAAAGATTTGAATGACCCTACAAAATTTGATTCACTTTGTTATTCATTAACCTCAGCTCAGTGTATAGCCGGAAGCAATGGAATTGATAAAAAACTAAACCAATGTATTTTTCAAACCAGTGATGATGAGTGTGATGCTGCCAAAAAAAGATGGAAAACAGATCTTGATACAGAGGTTGCATATCGACTGTCAAACCGTGTTTCAACAGCGAACGGAGTGCAGAAAAGAAGTGGTTTAATTGGGGCATTATTACCCGCCTGTGTGTTCGCCCAAGATGTGAAAGATGAATGTGCGGATGTGACCATTTTTATAAAACTTGCAATTGACATTGCCAATGTTTTGTTTACGATTATCGGCTCACTTGCTTTGGCTGTATTTATATATGGTGGTTTCATCCTTATTCTTTCAGAAGGAAGCCAAGATAAAATTAAAAAAGGAACCGGAGCAATGATGGCCGCGTTTGTTGGGCTTGCAATTGTTTTTTTGGCATACCTACTCATTCGTATTTTTGGTGAAGCAATTGGCATTGAAGAAGGTTTTAACTTGTTGCGATAATCTTTTCTATAAAGAAAATCAGTATGTTTTTTAAACGATCAGTGATATTTATTGGAATATTGGGTGCATTGATGTTTGGTTCAACACATGTTGTTTTGGCTGATGATGCTATTTTGTTGGAGTATAATGTTACAAAGCTTAATGGAACTATTGAAACCTGTAGTAATCCAGATCAATGTTTAGGGTTGTGTCAATGTATCATTACCTTAAGTAATACCGGCATATTTAGTAATGTGAAAACGTATTCTTGGATACTATATAACCCCCAAGAAAATGTGAGCCTTTTTAAAAGTTCTGGAACAAAAGGTGCGGCAAACACTCCTTGGAATATAGAAGCTACGTTCAATTATAACCAAACGTCTTGCGCGGTTACTTTTACTGGTGATCAAGAAGAAGTTAAAAAAAGAGTGAAATCACCGTTTGCAGGCAGTATGTGCCGTTATCTCGAACCATTTTGTTGTTGCAAGCGAGAAGGAAAAGAGTTAACTGGTTGCCAGCGCAATGTAACATACCATGGCGATAAACTCTACCAAAATTTTCTTCCAGAATGTGCAGGTTTAACCGCTGATTATAAACCAGTTGCTCTTAGCGCCGCGTTCCCCACCTGTCAACAAGTTGAGGCGGCGTCAAAAAATAAAGTTTTCACTACTAGTACGCCCGATGGATATGTTTCAAGAATTGATCCAAAATCGGAGGCTAAATTTTTAAATCGAATTACTTTTACGAGCTTTACCGATCTTGTTGGTCAGGTTATCAAAGTTCTGTTGGCGTTCATCGGTTCTTTCAGTTTATTACTATATGTATATGCCGGTGTTTTGTGGATGACAGCAAATGGTGAAAGTGAGCGTATTAAAAAATCAAAAGAAATTTTAGTTTGGACAACACTTGGTATTACTACCATGCTTGGAAGTTATATTATAGTGACTTATTTATTCGATTTCTTTAAATAAATTTGTATGAAGAGATTTGTATCATTTGCTATAATTGTATTCATTGGCCTGTCTCTTTTTTCTTTAAAACAATTAGTAAATGCCACAGAAAAATGTGCAACAAATCCTGGTACCCAGTGTGTTAACTTAGATAACCCGCTCGCTAATAAATCTACAAGTATTCCAGTAATTATTGGTACAATAATTAAATACGCTTTGGGTGTGGTTGGTTCAATTACTTTATTGATGTTTGTATGGGGTGGTTTCCAGTGGCTAACTTCCGCTGGAGCCAGTGATAAAATAAAAAAAGGTAGCCAAACAATGGTGTGGGCTGCAATTGGTGTTGCACTTGTTTTTTCAAGTTATCTTATTGTTACAACATACCTCGACTATCTCACTGGTAACAAATAATTAAAAAGTATGTTATACTATACCTGATATGAAAAAAAGTTTAACCCGAAGGGAGGTGACACTATGAATACAATACAAAAAATCATTACATCTACACTTATGATGGTAATGATGGCAGCTTCAGTTTCTTTTGCAACATTAAACCCGGTAAGCGCCCAAGCCGCAGGAGCTACTTTAAATGCTGACGATCTCGGCATTAGTCAGCCAGCAGCAACAGGTCTTCCGGACAAAGATGTTCGACAGGTAATTGCCTACATTATCCGTGTTATCCTTGGTCTTTTGGGAACAATCTGTGTGGTAATTATTTTATACGCAGGTTTTCTTTATATGACATCAGGTGGTGATGAAGGTAAAAAAGAACAAGCAATGGATTGGATTAAAGGCGCGGTTATTGGTTTGGCATTAATTTTAATGTCATACGCTTTATCACGTTATATTATCACGCAACTTATTTCAGCAACAACCGGAAACGGCGGTGGAGCAGCAACGATATAAGCGAACTAAGACAGGGGGTTCGCGCGCGCAACCCCCTGTCTTACGTGGTTGCAACAATTGATCATGGTGGTTACGAAAAAATAGTAAGAAAGCTAATTATTTTTTATAGCACACTATGCTTTTTTGGAAAAAAATAGTTCCCTTCACAATGATTGTCTTAGTTTTAAGTTGTGGGGCGGTGTATTTTGCGCAGGCTGATTCCTATGGAATAGCTGATACAATTAAAGCAACTGGCAATTCTTTGCCTACAAAAATAGGTGGGGCCGGAACCGTCCCTGAATTTATTGGTGTTATTATTCGTGTAATACTTTCTTCTTTGGCGGTAGTATTCTTTTTGATTATTTTTTATGCCGGTATTTTGTGGATGACTGCACGAGGCAGTGCTCCTGCTATAGAAAAAGCAAAAGGAATGATGGAGGCAGCCGTGATAGGTTTGGTAATAGTAATGGGCTCGTATGCAATTTCTCGATTTATTTTTCAGAATTTAGCAGGTAATGGTTCGGTGGTAAATACTAATACAGTGAGCGGAGCAGAATGTTCTGCGGAAGTAAATGGAGAATTTAAAGGAGGGGGTAAATGCAGTACTAATCAAGGATGTTCTGGAACAGCGGTGCCAATGAATGACAATAATCCATCCTGTCCATTTTGTTGTCTATAAATAAACATGTATTATGAAAAAATTTTTTCTTTTATTACTTCTTGTTCTCCTTGCGTGTTTGCCGTTTAGTGTAACACGAGCTCAATTTGGAGACGCTCTTAACACCCTAGATTCAGCTGTTGGCACCAAAAGCGGTACTGGTTTGTCATCAGATTTTGCGGGAAGCATTAGTACGGTAATAAAAGGAATATTGGCACTAGTTGGAACAATATTCTTTGTTTTAACCATATACGCTGGTATTTTGTGGATGACTGCACGGGGTGATGACAAAAAAGTAGAAAAGTCTATTGATATTATAAGATCTTCAATAATCGGACTTGCAGTTACGCTTGCAGCATATTCCATTACATATTTTGTAACGGTAAAGTTGGGTGGGGGAAGCACTAATCCAAACTCTTCTTTAAACGCAAATACCTTGGGATGTTGTATGTCTCGAGATCAGAACAATCCAATATGTGCTTCTGGAATAAAGCTTGGAGACTGTGCGGCAAGTTCGTATTGGAATGTGGGAGATTGTCCGGCAACATGCAAAAAATAAAATTATTCAGTATGTTTTATAAAAAAATCGTTTCATTATTATTCGTCTTAATTGTTGGACTAACGCTTGTTTCTCCTGTTTTGGCTGGGCCAAATATCAACCAATTTACTACAGACATTGCAAATCAAAGTGGTTACGAAACCGGGGGAACAACGGAATATACCCTTTCTCAAACAGTGGGAAAAATAATTCGAGTTCTTCTTTCTTTGGTTGGAACAATATTTTTTGTCCTCACTATTTACGCTGGATTTTTATGGATGACTGCCCAGGGAGATGAGAAAAAAGTAGAAAAAGCAATTGATATCTTCAAAACTTCCATTACCGGTCTTGTTGTAGTGCTTGCGGGTTATGGGATAACAACATTTATTGTGGGAATAATAACAACAACTGCCGGAACACCTGGTGGAACTGTTGCTCCAGAAGCTGGAACAAACGCTGGTTTTTGGTCAAGTTTTGGAAAAAGTTTTAAAGATAATTGGTGGAACTATGTTTTCTAAAATGAGTACATTTTTAAAAAGTTTCTTTTTGTTAGTTTTGGTTGTGATCGGTGTTTCTTTTTTGAATCAATCGATTGTGCATGCAGCTCAAGGTGATTTGGGTTCAGATATTGGAAGTCAGCTCAACTCGGCCGGTACTAGTGCGGGAATAAAACAGCCAGTTGATCCAAGGGTAACTCTTATGTACATCATCAGGGCGATTTTAAGAATCTTGGCTATAATTGTTTTCTGCTTGATTTTGTATGCGGGCTTTTTATGGATGACTGCAGGAGGTGATGAGAAAAGAATTGAAACAGCTCAGGCAACTATTAAAAATGCCACCATTGGTTTGGCAGTTATTTTAGCTTCATATTCAATAACTATTTTTGCTATATATATAGCCCTTGGAAGACCAGGAACCTATTGGGATAGATTGATAGGGGGGTAGTTGTAAATAAGTTTTTAAATTAAAAAAACCTTTTTATAAAAAGGTTTTTTTAATTTTTGTGATCTAAAATTGTAGTAGTTGCCGGAGGTAATTTTGGAGGAGTGGTAAGAATGTGTGTATTATTTAAAATCGTGTCAAGATGTTTTGTTACAGAATCTTCGTTTTCAGCAAGTAGTCCAAAATTATTTTTTACTAAGTAGCGAGCGTTTTCTTCTTCTTGCCCAGGAATAGGGTTAACAAGGATGAGTGGTTTTTGCAAAACCATGCACTCGGAAATAGTAAGACCACCTGGTTTGGTAATGATTATGTCGGCTAGTCTCATCCACTCGTCAATTTCGGTAGTGTATTCCAATACCTTGTAATTATTTTTGTTGGCATCTAAGGCGCATAGTTTTTTATATGTTTTTTTATTATTTTTTCCCGAAACCACCACAATGTTAAGATTTGAGAATGTTGAAAGTATTTTTTCTACAGTTTTGCTTATGTCAATTAAGCATACCCCACCAGAAAGGAGAAGAATTGTTTTAGTGTTTGCAAAAAGTTTGTGTTTTTTAAGTAGGGCATTTTTATTTTTTGTTTGATAAAAAATAGGGTCAACAGGAATTCCACTTACCACATAGGAGGACTGAGTTTTTGGTGAGTTTTGTTTAGTGTATTCACTTGCTAGAAAGATGGTTTTTGCCAAAGGAAAGTTCCAGGTTTTGTGCATGTAATAATCTGTCACCACAACATCAATAGGGTATTTCTCGGCAAGACTTTTTAACAATACTGGGGGAAGAAAGTGTGTACAGATAATTCTATCGGGGTTGTAATTATTTACAGCGTCGATGAGTTTACGCGCCTTTTCTTTTGTGAGTGATAGTAATGTTTTAAGAGTATTTTTGTTTTTTTTGGTGTCGGTATAATAGTACAATTTGCGAAAAATTTCTGGTTGATGCTTAACCAAAAAATTATATGAATGAACCATAGAAAGTTTTACGAGCCAGCCAGAATAATCAATGAGGTTAATATGTTTGCAGGTAGTGGTGGGGTACAGTGTGGTGCAGGCTTTTTTG